>DBRU01000036.1 GCA_002306375.1 Faecalibacterium sp. UBA1360 | reverse complement strand
AGCAGGTTTTTCTACAAGCTGAAGCACCGCAGGATCTTTCGATCCTGCGGTGCTTTTGGGTGGTGGAGATGAGGGGAATCGAACCCCTGTCCGAAAAGAAAGCGGTTAGAGTATCTCCGGGCGCAGTGTGCTTATTGAATTTCCCTTGGCGCGAGCGAACACACGCGCTTTACGCCTTGGTAGCTTCATCAATACCTGACGGGCTGCAAAGCTTAGGCCCGTGCATGTTCAGCACCTGATCGACGCCCCGGCCCCGTTCGGTGCTGAGACGGGCGGGACGGTCGCGCCTAATTAGGCAGCGACGGCAACAGTGTTATTGTTGTCAGTTAATTTTGTTTGGCGCTTTTATCGTGGTGCACCGCCACGGCCCGCTGCTCACGCCCCTCTCCCCCCGTCGAAACCATTACATCCCCTTATCAAAGCGGCTTACGCCGCGGATGACGTTGCTTCGCCTGAGAAAAGCCGGCTGTCAGCTTATAAAACGATCAATGTTGTTTCATGGCGCGGTCAATGTCGCGCTTTGCGTCCCGCGCGGCGGCCGTCGCACGCTTGTCATAGAGCTTTTTGCCCTTGCAAAGGCCCAGTTCCACCTTGACCCGGCCGCTTTTGAAGTACAAAGACAGCGGTACCAGCGTATAGCCCTGCAATTTGATCTGCTGGGCCAGGCGGCGGATCTCGGCCTTATGGGCCAGCAGGCGGCGCGGCCGCACCGGGTCCCGGTTGAAAATGCTGCCCTGCTCATACGGGCTGATGTGCATGCCCTTGAGGATCAGTTCGCCGTCGTCAATGTCGGCCCAGGCGTCTTTCAGGTTGACGCCGCCGGCGCGAAGGCTCTTGACCTCGGTGCCCACCAGCTCGATGCCGGTCTCCAATGCTTCGATCACAAAGTACTCGTGACGGGCTTCGCGGTTCTGCGCAATGACCTTTTTCGCCTTTTTGTCCTCCGCCAAGTCCGACACCTCCTTTGCCGCAGCACTGCGCGGGGTTCTGTGAGTATAACGCGCCGACGCTGTTTTGTCAACCCTTACAGCTCGCCGCGGCCTTCCATGGCGCGGTAGAGGGTCGTCTCGTCGGCGTATTCCAGGCTCGAGCCCACCGGCAGGCCATAGGCCAGCCGCGTGGCTTTGATGCCCAGAGGCTTGATGAGTTTGGCCAGGTACATGGCCGTGGCTTCGCCCTCCACCGTAGGGCTCGTGGCCATGATGACCTCCTGCACCTGATCGTTCAGGCGGGCCAGCAGTTCCTTGACGCACAGCTGGTCGGCCCCGACGCCGTCCATGGGCGAGATGAGGCCGTGCAGCACGTGATACAGGCCCTTGTACTCATGGGTGCGCTCGATGGCCTTGATGTCCCGGGGCGCTTCCACCACACAGATAATGGAACGGTCCCGCTTGGGCGAGGCACAGATCGGGCAGACCTCGGCGGCGGTATAGTCCTGGCACAGGCGGCAGCGGTGCAGGCGGGTCTTGGCGTTCTCGATGGCTTTGGCCAGTTCCATGGCCTGCTCGTTGGACATGCCCATGACCTCGTAGGCCATGCGGGTAGCGCCTTTGCGCCCCACGCCCGGGAACCGCGCGAACTGGTCGATCAGGTTTTCCAGTGGTTCAGCGTTCTGCGGCATGGTGCTCCCCCATCAACCCAGGCCGGGGATGTTCATACCGCCGGTCATCTTGGACATTTCCTCGTCCGAGTCCTTGTCCACGGCAGCCACAGCGCTGTTGACAGCCGCGGCGATCAGGTCCTCGAGCATTTCGATGTCGTCGGGGTCCACGGCCTCGGGCTTGATCTTGACGGCGGTGACCTCGTGCTTGCCGGTCATGGTCACGGTGACCAGTTCGCCGCTGGCGGTGCCGGTGTATTCGCGGGCTTCAAGTTCGGCCTGCTTGGCGCGGATGTCGTCCTGCATTTTCTGCACCTGACGCATCATGGCCTGGGGATCGGGACGGCCGTAGCCTTTGGGAAGTCTTGCTTTCATGGCGGGTTAACTCCTTATCTTTAGTATGGCCGGCGCGCGGCGCGTATACCGCATCGCGCACAGCCGGATTCACTTTTCTTCGATCTTGACCTCGACGCCCATGGCCTGCATCTGCTGGATGGCGTCGTCCACCGAAACCGTCGGCGTCTGCTGCCCGGTCTGTTCGGTTTTCTGGAAAGGACCGATGCCGTAATTTTTATGGGTGACCTCGTACAGAAGTTCCTTGATCTGCTTGGAAACGTCCTTGTTCTTGCGGATGTAATCCCGGAAGGCGTCGCTGCATTCAAACAGGACCCGTTTGTTGTCGCAGTAAGCGCGGGTGCCCTGCAAAAACGAGATGAGCAGCGCGTCCCGTTCGGCCATCAGTTCCAGCACCGCCGACCATTGGGGGAAGGGTTGCAGCGGCCCGGCGGGTTCCTGGGAGGGTTTGGCCGCGCGGGGCTTGGCAGGTGCAGCCGGGCGGACCGGCGCAGGTGCCGCGGGTCGGGACGGCGCGGGCGGAAGTTCCTCACGCAGGAAGGGCGGTTCGTCCTCTTCGCTCGGCGGCGGGAGCTCGGACGAGGTCTCGGCAGGCTGGGCCGGCACGGGAGCTGCCGGGGTCGCCGCCTGGACCGGCGGGACAACGGGTGCGGCCACCGGCGGAGGCGTAAAGGACGCCGCAGGCGCCGCCGCAAAGGGCTGGGCGGCAAACGCGGCCGGCTGGGCCGGCACAGCGGAGGCAGCAGGCTGAGCGGGGACGGCGGCTTCCGGCTGGGTCAGAGAAAAGACCGCCAGCTCCAGTTCGATGCGCTGGTCGGTTCCCCGGGCCATTTTTTCCAGCGCGGCGCCGAAGGCGTTGATGGCGCGCACGGCGTCCCGCTGGGGGAAGTCCTTCCGCTCAAGATAGGCGGCTTCCTCTTCGGGCGCGGTGCCGGTCAGCAGGCCTTCGCCCCCGGGCAGGGCGCAAAGCATCAGGTTGCGGTAATGCCCGGCCAGTTCCATGCACAGGCGGCGCATATCCACCGACTGGCGGCGCAGTTCCGCGATCTTTTGCAGGGCGGCCACCGAATCCCCGGCGGCCACGGCGTCGCTGATCTCAAACAGGTACCGCCGGTCGGTCACGCCGGCCATACGGCGCACCAGCGCTTCGTCCACGGTGTTGGACACGCCCGCACAGGTGTCGAGGATGGACAAGGCGTCGCGCATGGCGCCGTCGGCCAGACGGCCGATGAGCTGGGCTGCGCCGGGGTCCAGGTCGATCTTTTCTTCCCCGGCCACATAGGTCAGACGGTCGGCGATGTCCTGTGCCGTGATGCGCTGAAAGTCGTAGCGCTGGCAGCGGGACAGGATGGTGGCCGGGACCTTCTGGACTTCGGTGGTGGCGAGAATGAAGATGACGTGCTCGGGGGGTTCCTCCATGGTCTTGAGCAGGGCGTTGAAGGCCGAGGTGGACAGCATGTGCACTTCGTCAATGATATACACCTTGTAGCGGCACATGGCGGGAAGGTAGGCGGTCTCCTCACGCAAGTCGCGGATGTCGTCCACGCTGTTGTTGGAGGCGGCGTCGATCTCGGACACATCCAGCACGCTGCCGTCGTCCACGCCTTTGCACACCGCGCATTCGCCGCAGGGGTCGGGGCTGGAGGTATCCAGGCAGTTGACCGCCTTGGCAAAGATCTTGGCGCAGGTGGTCTTGCCGGTGCCGCGGGTGCCGGTGAACAGATAGGCGTGACCGATGCGGCCCGCCGCGATCTGGTTCTGCAAAGCCGTGACGATGGCTTGCTGGCCCACCACGTCGGCAAAGCGGCGCGGACGCCATTTGCGGTACAGCGCGCGATACATCCCTTGACACCTGCCTTTACTGAAAAAAAGCGGCCAGAGCCGCGCGGGTGTGCCCCGCGGTTGTGCCGTTTTGCATACGGATGCAGGCTTGCCGCGGCGCCGGGGCGCTGACGCTTAATGCTGCTCGGTTCCCCGCCTGACATGGTTCACGCAGTCCCCGCGCACGGGGCCCACATCCGTATGCAAAACAGCGCAATGTGCCCTGTCCGCTGACGTATATTATACATGATTTACTCGCCAAATGCAAGAGCCCCGCGCCCCTGCCCCGGCGCGTTTTGCGTCGAAGCAGAGCCGCGGGGCCTCTAAATGCATTGAAATGCGCTTGTTCAGCCTTGGCCGAACAGCCGTTTTGCATAGTCGGCGCTGGCCTTGGCGTCCTTGGCGTAAAAGTCCGCGCCGATCTGTTCGGCATAGGACGGGGTCAGCACCGCGCCGCCCACCATGACCTTGCAGGGCAGGTTTTCGCGCCGCAGCGCTTCGATGGTGGCCTGCATGCTGGGCACGGTGGTGGTCATGAGGGCCGACAACCCCACCAGCGGCGCGCCTGTGTCCCGCACGGCCTGCACGACGCGGGCCGGGTCCACGTCCCGGCCAAGGTCGGTGACCTCGTAGCCGTAATTTTCCAGCACGACGCGCACGATGTTCTTGCCAATGTCATGGATGTCGCCCTTGACGGTGGCCAGTACGATGCGCCCCTTGCCCACATTCCCCTGGCCGGTCCTGGCGATGGCTTCCTTGATCACGTCAAAGGCCGCCTGGGCCGCCGTAGCCGCCTGCAACAGCTGGGGCAGAAAGAGCGTGCCTTTTTCAAAGCCATCCCCCACCGCGTCCAGCGCCGGGATCAGCGAGCCGTTGACCACGTCCAGCGGTTCCCGTTCGGCCAGCGCACGCACGGCGGCGGCATGCGCCTCCCCTTTCAGGCCGCGGCGCACGGCTTCGGCCAGCTCGTCGGCGCCGGCGGCGCAAGCCCCCGGCGCGCCGGCCGCGGTCGGGGCGGTCTGCACGGTTTGCAGCTGCACGTTCGCGTAGGCCTGCACATAGTCCGCGCAGTTTTCATCCTGACCGGTCAGTACGCGGTAGGCGCGCACAGCGGCCATCATTTCGGGCGTATTGGGGTTGATGATGGCCAAGTCCAGCCCGGCCTGCATGGCCAGGGTCAGAAACGTCGTGTTCATATACCCGCGGCAGGGCAGCCCGAAACTGATGTTGGACACGCCCAGCACCGTGCGCACGCCCAGCTGCCGCTTGCACAGTTCCATGGCCCGGAGGGTCTGGACGGCGGAATCCTGCTCGGCCGAGACGGTCAGGGTCAGGCAGTCGATGTACACATCCTCCCGGGGGATGCCGGCGGCATCGGTGGCGGCCACGATCTTTTGGGCCACCGCAAAGCGGCCTTCGGCTGTTTTGGGGATGCCGTTTTCGTCCAGGCAAAGGCCCACCACCGCCGCGCCGTACTTTTTGCAAAGGGGCAAAATGGCGTCCAGGGACTTTTTCTCGCCGTTAACCGAATTGACGACGGGTTTGCCGTTGTACACGCGCAACGCCCGTTCCAGGGCGGCGGGGTCGTTGGAGTCCAGCTGCAAGGGCAGATCGGTAACGGCCTGAAGTTCCCGCACGAGCATTTCCAACACGGCGGCTTCGTCGATGCCGGGCAAGCCCGCGTTGACGTCCAGCACCTGGGCCCCGGCTTCGGCCTGGGCCACGGCCTGGGCGCAGGCGTAGGCGCTGTCCCCTTCCCGCAGGGCCTGCTGCAAGCGCTTTTTGCCCGTGGGGTTGATGCGCTCACCCACCACCGTGATGCCGTCCACCTCGACACAGCGCACGGGGGTGCACAGACGACTGCGGCGCAGCGGCACCTTTTGGGCCGGGACGGCGGCGTCAAAGACCTTTCGCAAAGCGCGGATATAGTCGGGCGCGGTGCCGCAGCACCCGCCCACCATGGACACGCCGGTGGTCAGATATTGGCTCATCTGCACCGCGAACTGGTCGGCGTCCATCTCATAGCTGCCGTCGGGGTTGGGCAAGCCGGCGTTGGGTTTGACGAACACCGGCATACCGGCGGGCACCACCCGGCACAGCCGCTTGGCAAAGGGCAGGATCTCGTCAGGGCCCAGCGAACAGTTGATGCCTACGGCGTCCACGCCGAGACCCGCCGCCGTGATGCCGAAACTTTCCACCGTGCAGCCCGTGAAGGTGCGGCCCCGGCTTTCAAAGCTCATGGAGGCAGTCACCGGCAGGGCGCAGTTCTCTTTGGCGGCCAGGATCGCGGCCTTGAGCTCGTACAGGTCTGTCATCGTCTCGATGAACACAAGGTCCACCCCGGCCGCCGCGCCGGCGCGCACCACCTGGGCAAACCGGGCGCAGGCGTCTTCAAAGCTCAGGGTGCCCGTGGGGGCCAGCAGCTCGCCCAAAGGGCCAATGTCCAGCGCCACCAGCGCCCCGGTCTTACCGGCGGCACGGCGGGCGCAGGCCACCGAGGCGGCCACGGTCTGCTCCACCGTGTAGCCGGTGCCGGCCAGCTTCTGCTCGTTGGCGCCGAAGGTGTTGGCCAGCAGAATATCGGCCCCGGCCGCCGCATAGTCCCGGTGGATGGCCTCCAGGGTTTCGGGCATGAAAAACGCGGCCAGTTCAGGCTTTTGCCCGGGCTGCAAGCCGCGCTGTTGCAGTTGGGTGCCAAGGCCGCCGTCCAGCAAGACAAAGCGGCGGCGGTCCAGGATCTGCTCAATCGTCACAGGTCATCCCCCTTTTTCGGTATGCGCAGGTCTCGCGCAAAAGGCAGGTGCCGCAGCCAGCTTTTGCCCCGGTCACCGGATGGTCGGCGGACCCCATGATCGCGCTGACGCTTTTGCGCGGGGTCATCAGCTGCCGGGGCGTCAGGGCCAGGCCCAGGCCTCGTACGGTGTCCAGCAAGCGGCAGATGTCCCCCTGCAGGGAAAGCGGACAATCCCCGTACCCGGGCGAGAACCGCCCGGTCAGGTATCGCCCCTGCCCCGCGGCCCGGGCGCGGGCATCCGCTTCGACGGCGTCGCACAGGCGTTCCACGGCGGCGGAGGCTGTGGCGTCCGCCGCAGCGGCCAGGGCGATGTCCTGCACTTCCAGGCGGCGCAGCAAGGCGTCCACCCCGCTGCCCATGGTCACGGCCATCAGCACAAGCCCGTCGCACCCGCGCAGATGCCGCGCCAGGTCCCGCCCCGCGTTTTGCACGTCCAGCGCAGCGGGCGGAAAAGCCCGCCAGATCCCCCGGGGGGTGCAGGCGCTTTGCACAAGCGCTTCGGCCCGGTCCAAAAGCTCGGCGGTGGCGGAATCGGGCGTCCAGCCAGCCGCCCCCAGGTAGCGCAGCACCGTGGCGCGGTCCGCGCCCTGATAGGTCAATTCCATGGGCTCAGTCACCCAGAAGGTCGCGGATGCCGTCGTACACGGCGGCGGCGACGCCCGCGTCGTTCATGGCGTACAGATGCACGCCGTCCGCCCCGCCCTCGATGAGGTCGCGCAGCTGGTTGACGGCGTACTCGATGCCTGCCTTGCGCAGGGATTCGGGGTCGTCCTGCCAGCGGGAGATCATGCGGGTGAAGGCCGAGGGCAGGCTGGCGCTGGAAAGAGCCACCGTGCGCTCGATCTGGGTGCGGCGCACGATGGGCATGACCCCCGCCGACACCGGCAGCGTGATGCCGGCCCGGCGCGCCAGGTTGAGGAAGCGGTAGAATTTGCCGTTGTCGAAAAACAGCTGGGTCAGCAAGTGGGACGCGCCGGCCTGCTGCTTGTAGCGAAGATTCTCTACATCCTGCGCCAGGGTGGCGGCCTCGGGGTGGCCTTCGGGATAGCAGGCGGCATGGATGTCAAATTCGGGTTTTGTCTGCCACACAAAGGCGGCCAGATCGCTGGCGTGCCGGAAATCCGGGCTTTCGGGGCGGGTGGGGGTGCGGTCGCCCCGCAAAGTCAGCACATTGCGCACGCCGGCTTCGTCCAGTTCGTTCAGCAGCGCGGCGGCCTTTTGCCGGTCGCTGCCCATGCACAGGATGTGGGCCAGCGGTTCAATGCCCAGATCGTTTTTCAAAAACTTGGTCACTTCCACGGTGGACACGCCCCCCGCCGAACCGCCCGCGCCGTAGGTCACGCTGATGTAGTCGGGGTGCAGGTCCTTCATGGTGCGCAGGGTGTTCTGCATATTGGCAAAATTGACGCTCTGCTTCGGGGGGAAGCACTCGATGGAAAACACGCAGGGTTTGCGCTTGAACATCTGGGAGATCAGCATGACAAAAACCTCCTGTGGAGATAAATGGCCGCGCCGCGCTTTTACGCGGCGGGCTGTAACGATTCGGTGTCGGCAGGCTCCAGCACCTGCCAGGTGCCGTCGGCGTTGGCTTCGATGATCACGGTGCCCTGCCGGTCGGTGCGGCAGACCTGGACGCCATATTCGGCAAAGCGGTCCAGAACCTCGGCGTGAGGGTGACCGTAGTCATTGTCCAGCCCGCAGCTGATAACAACCAGTTCGGGGCGGACAAAATCGAGAAGTTCTTCGGTGTTGGAGGTGGAGGAACCGTGATGCCCGGCCTTGAATACCGTAGCCCGTACAGCGGCGCCGCAGCGCTCGATCAGTTCGCGCTCGGCGGCTTTTTCGGCGTCGCCGGTGGACAAGAAGGCAAACTCCCCCATGGTGTACATCACGCACACCGAGGTGTTGTTCAGGTCGTCGGGATCGTCGGCCAAAAGCCCTTCAAACAAGACCTGCACCTGACCCGCGCCGATGTCCCAGGTCTGCCCGGCGGCGGCCTGCTGTTCATGCACGGCGTTGTCCTCGGCTGTTTGCAGCACGCGGCCCAGGTTGCCGGAAGAAGTGTCGGCAGCCGAAAAGTCCGGCAAAAGCAAAGTTCCCACCTCAAAGGTGTCCAGCACCTCGTCCATGCCGCCGATGTGGTCGGCGTGGGGATGGGTCATGACCACCAGGTCCAGCCGTTCGACCCCGGCGGCCCGCAGCATTCCGATCAGCTCGTCGGCGCTGTCGGGCGTGCCTGCGTCGATCAGGCAATACTGACCTTCAGAGGCAATGAGCACGCTGTCCCCCTGCCCCACGTCCAGAAAGCTGACCGTAGCGTCCCCCTGCGCCAGGGTGTCGGCGGAGGGAAGCTCCGGCGATACGTCGAACATCCCGAACAGTTCGTCCCAGGTGGGCACAGGTCCCTGACCGCCCTTGGCTTCGATGACAAAAGCAGCCACGGCCAGCGCCGCGCCCAGGACCAGCACAAAGATCACACTGCCCAGGGTCAGATCGGCACGGCGAGCTGAACGCCCGCCGCCCTTACGCCTGGTCATAGCCGGCAGCCAGCTTGCGCTCCTGCCACTGGGACATGGTGACCAGCACGCTGCGTGGCTTGGCGCCTTCGTACGGGCCGATGACCCCTTCCTGCTCCATCTGGTCCATAATGCGGGCAGCCCGGGCATAGCCCAGCTTGCAGCGGCGCTGCAAAAGGCTCGTGGATGCCTGCCCCGCTTCGATCACGCACTCTACGGCCTGCTCGAACATGGGGTCGCGGGTGTTGTCGCTCTCGTCGGCGTCGCCACCCTTGCCGCCTTTTTCGGCCACGGCGCGGCGTTCCATCTCGGCGATCATTTCCTCGTCATATTGCTCGGAACTGGTGGACTTGATGAAGTTGAGCACGGCGCTGATCTCTTCGTCGGTGACAAAGGTACCCTGGATGCGCACGGGCTTGGCCGCGCCCACAGGCAAAAACAGCATATCGCCGTTGCCCAGCAGCTTTTCGGCGCCGCCGGAGTCGAGGATCGTGCGCGAGTCGATCTGGCTGGACACCGCAAAGGCGATGCGGCTGGGAATGTTGGCCTTGATCAGGCCGGTGATGACATCCACGCTGGGGCGCTGGGTGGCCACAATCAGGTGGATACCGGCGGCACGGGCTTTCTGGGCGATGCGGCAGATATAATCTTCCACCTCTTTGCCCGCCACCATCATCAGGTCGGCCAGCTCGTCGATGACGATGGCGATATAGGGCAGGTGCTCCAGCACGGGGTTCTGCTTGGCCAGCTTGTTGTAGCTCTTGATGTCACGGACGTTGTTTTCGGCAAAGAGCTTGTAGCGGCGCTCCATCTCGGCGACCGAGGCCCCCAGCGCGCCGGCCGCCTTGCGCGGTTCGGTGACCACGGGCATGAGCAGATGAGGAATGCCGTTGTACTCGGCCAGTTCCACGACCTTGGGGTCGATGAGGATGAGTTTGACATCCTCGGGCCCGGAGCGGAACAAAAAGCTGATGATGATGGAGTTCACGCACACCGACTTACCGCTGCCCGTGGAACCGGCGATCAGCAGGTGGGGCATCTTGCACAGGTCCCCCACCTGGGCCTGGCCGGCAATGTCCTTGCCCAGAGCCATGGTCAGCGGGCTGCGCATGTTGATGTAGTTCTGCGCCTCAAACACGCTGCGGATGTTGACGGTGGTGCGGATCTTGTTGGGCACCTCGATGCCAACGGCAGGCTTGCCGGGGATGGGCGCTTCGATGCGCACGCCGGCCGTGGCCAGATTCAGGGCGATGTCGTCTGCCAGCGAGGTGATGCGGCTGACCTTGATGCCCGCCTGGGGCTGCAGTTCATATCGGGTGACCGAAGGACCGCGACAGATATCCAGGATCTTGGTCTTGACGCCAAAGCTGTCCAGCGTGCTGACCAGCACGTCGGCGTTGCGCTTCATCTCCCGCACGGCGCCGGCCTCGTCCTCGGGGCGGTTGGCGTTGAACAGGTTCAGGGACGGGTAGCAGTAGGGCGGCAGATTTTCTTTTTGGATCAGCGCCATGGCCTGAGCTTCGGGCGTGGCCTTGGCGGCGGAAGGCGGGCTGGAAATGGGGGCCGAGGCCGAATTGCCCACCTGACTGCTGACGCGCAGACGCCCGGCGGGTTCGGCGGGCGCGGACTGGTTGGCAGGCAGCGGCGCGGCATGGGCCGCCCCGCCGGCCGGCGCGGTGTAAGCGGGCGGATCGGCGGGCAGACTGGCCGAAGGAACAGACGTCGGCGCGGATTCCGAGGCGCCCATAAGCAGATCGGACACCGGGATCCCGGCGTTCCAGGCTGCGGCGGCACGGTCGTCGTCATCGTCGTCCATGTCAAAGCTGCCCCCCAGCGTGGGAATGGGAGAAGCCGCCGCCGGCGCCGTGCGCGCCGGGGCCGCATAAGGCGACGGCGCAGGCGGCACGGCGTGCACCGCCACGTCCAGATCGGTGGAAAAAACATCCTCGGTCATCCGATCCTCCGAAGGCAGGTCCAGACGTACCTCCGACGAGACCGTCTGCCCCGCAGCGGGTGCGGGCGCAGGCGCATTGGCCATGGCGCGGCTGATCAGGGCGTCCAGCCCGTCGTCGGGTTCGTTTTGGGCGGGCGCGGCGGGCTCCAGGTGCAGTTCAAAATCTTCTTCGGGCTGCGGCGGTTCCGGCTGTGCCGGGGCAGGCGCAGCCGCAGCAGGCTTTTTGGGGCGGCCCAGCTGGCTCAACGGGTCGAGGCCGAAAGTTCCGCCCGGGCCGATGTCGATGCGCTCCAGCGGATCGTTCTCCACAGCCTTTTGCAGCGCCCGGCTCGATGCGTCCGGCCCAAGGTCAACGTCAAAGCTCGGGCGCGGATGTCCGGCGGCGGGCATAACAGGGTCCGGCGCCACCGGGGCGACGGGTGCAACCGAAGCCGCCTGCTGGGCCGCGGCCCGACGGGCCTTTTCTTCCTGTTCCAGATACGGCGCGCCGTCAAACGCCTGCCGGCGTGCCGGGCGGGGCGTCAGTTCGCCGGTCAGGTTCTCAATCGGTTCTTCCTGCGGGGTCTGGGCGAACAGCTGGGTGTCGTAGGCCGTGGCCTCGGCTTCCCGGGCGGCCCGGGATTGCTCATATTGATTGAGCGTTTCGGACACAAAACGGACCACATCCGCCGGCGTCAGGGCAAAGAAGACCATCAGCCCCATGGCGAACAAAAGCAGCATGATGATGTTCGCACCGGGACGGCCGCACAGCGCCAGAAGCGCCGCGCCGGCGCCACCCAGCACGCCGCCCGCCCAAAAGCGGGTCTGACCCCAGGCAAACAGCATTTTGATGACGTCCAACGCGGTGGATTCGTGTACGGCAAACTTGGAAAACACCACCGGCACGCTGGAACATACCACCGCCATCAGGGCCATCTTGGCCACAAAGACCCCCACCTGATACCCCGAGGCCACCAGGTACGCAAGATATAGCAAAAAAGGTCCCAAAAGATAGGTCACGATGCCGAAAACGCCAAACAGCGAGCTACGCATGGCCAGCCAGAAATCCTGCCCGCGCACCAGCACCAGCGCGATGACCAGCAACCCCAACCCGGCCAGCAACACGCTGCGTCCCAGGTAGCGGGTCTCGGCCCGGCGCTGCGCCCGGCGCGAAGTTTGCCGCTGCTGGGTCGTATTCTGCGATGTCTTTTTGCTGCCCGAACTGCGGGATTTGCCCGAGCCGGAGGACGAGCGCCCGGTCGAAGAACGGTAGGTCGATTTGCCGGAGGATGCTTTTCCGGACTTGGAACTTGCCATCTTTCAAACTCCCTCTATGTAGTCGGCGCGACATCCTTTCGCCCCCGGACCGCCGCGCAAATATCAAGGCCGGACCGCCCCGACCCGAAAGGCCCGGCCGTCCGTCGCCGCATATCTATGGATGCGCTCCGACCTGCCGGACACGACGGACGGCGCGCAGGGCAAACTGCCCCTTATAGCCTATCATTGTAACACGAAACAGGCGGCTTGTAAAACCCCCGGCGGATTTTTTACCATTTTGACAACCGTGCAGACCTTTTCCTTTTATGTTATTTACTCTGCTCGGCTCGCCCGGCTCCGGATTCGATTTCCCGGTACAGGTAACGCAGCGCGTCGTCCAGCCCGCCCAGAGCGTCGATGAGCCCTTCCTCCACCGCCTGCTGCCCGTTGAGGACCGTGCCCATGTCCATGACCAGTTCGCCGGTATTGTGCATAAGCTGGGTAAACCGCTTGGCCGAAATGGCCGAATGCCCTGTCACGAACCCCACAATGCGCTCCTGCATCTGCTCAAAATAGCGCAGGGTCTGGGGCACCCCCAACACCATGCCGGAATGGCGTACGGGATGCACGGTCATGGTGGCGGTGGGCACGATAAAACTGCGCCGCGCCGACACCGCCAGCGGGATTCCGATGGAATGGCCGCCCCCCAGCACGAGACTGGCGCTGGGCTTGCCCACCCCGGCGATGAGCTCGGCCAAAGCGAGCCCGGCTTCCACATCGCCGCCCACCGTGTTCAGGATGACCAGCAGGCCTTCCACGGCAGGGTCCTCCTGAATATCTACCAAAAGCGGGATCACATGTTCGTACTTGGTGGTTTTTTGGTTGTCCGGCGCAAGGGTGTGCCCCTCAATGGTGCCCACCACGGTCAGGCAGTGGATGGAATGGCGTCCCTGCGTCGTTTCCAGCAGCCCCGCCTCCTTGATCAGATCCGGCAAAGCCGCGTCGGCTCCCGCCAGACCGCGGGGCCTGTCACTTGTTTTGTTCGATTTCACAGCGGTTCCCCTTTCCCGCGCGGTTCGCGCAGCAAAAGTATGCCCCGCCAGCCCCGGATTTATCACGTTGTGCCGAAGTTGGTTGTCTGTATTAGATAAAAATTTGACAATCTCCTTGAAATCTATTATAATTTTTACATAAACACAGGGGCGTGCGGGTCGTCACGCCATTTTGAGGGGGGCTGTCCTTATGGCCACACAAAGCAAGGCGTCGCTGCCCGTGATCAAGCGGCTGCCTAAATACTATCGCTACCTCAACACCCTGGCCGGTGAAGGGCGGGACAAAATCTCATCCAGTGAGCTGGCGCGCATGATGGGCACCACGGCCAGTCAGGTGCGCCAGGATTTCAACTGTTTCGGCGGTTTTGGCCAACAGGGCATCGGGTACAAAGTGGACGTGCTTTTGGCCGAGATCAGCAAACTGCTGTTCGGCGACGGCGAGCTTTTGCCCACCATCCTCATCGGCGCGGGCCGCCTTGGCACCGCCGTGTCCAGTTTTATTTCCCGTGAGGCCAACGGCTATCGCCTGCTGGCGGTGTTCGACATCAACCCCGATCTTATCGGGCGGGAAATGGCCGGCGTTCCCATCCACGCCCTGAGCGAGCTGGACGACTTCTGCGCCAAGCACAAGCCTGTGGTGGCCGTTTTGTGCGTGCCGCGACAAAGCGCCACCGAATTGTCCGGCGAATTGGTCCGGCTGGGGATCCAGGGATTTTGGAATTTCAGCCATTACGATCTTTCGGTGGAGTATCCGGGCGTCACGGTGGAAAACGTCCATCTGGGCGACAGCCTGATGAGCCTGGGATACCGCCTGCGCAACCGGGAAGAATGATCCCCCGCCCTTGGGGCACACACCATCCGTTTGCGGCGGGCGCGGCCGTCCGGCCGCGCCTTTTTCATTTTGTCCGAACATTGCTTCGGCCAGGAGGGATATGCCATGGCAAAGCTGTATTTTCGATACGGCGCAATGAACAGCGGAAAAACCACGGCCCTTTTGCAGGTGGCTTTCAATTACAAAGAACGGGGCATGCGGGTGCTGATCTTCAAAGCCAGTGTGGACACCAAGGGCGGCGACCACATCGTTTCCCGCCTGGGCGTCAGCTGTAAAGTGGATCAGCTTGTCACCCCGGACATGGATCTGCTGGCCCTGGTCCGGGCCGACAGCGAGGCGCACGGCAAGCCCGCCTGCGTGCTGTGCGACGAAAGCCAGTTCTTCACCCCCGCCCAGGCCGAGCAACTGTTTTTGGTCACCGTGGACCTGGGCATCCCGGTGATCTGCTATGGTCTGCGCGCCGATTTCATGCTGCGGGGCTTCCCCGGTTCCACGCGCCTGCTGGAGCTGGCCCATTCCATTGAGGAGATGAAGACCATCTGCTCCTGCGGGCGCAAAGCCATGTGCAACGGCCGCAAGGTAAACGGCGAATTCGTGTTCGAAGGCGCCCAGATCGCCATCGATACGGTGGACGATGTGGAATACGAAAGCCTTTGTCCTCAGTGCTGGTACCGGGAATACCGCGCCTTTTTGCAGCGTCACCCACGCAAGGAATCAGACGGGTAAACCAGCCGAATGCCGGCGTCGGCAAACGCAAAATCACACAGATTTTGACCGGGTCGCGCAAAGTTTGCGCGGCCCGGTCATTTTACGTCATCTTGTGCGCATATATTGCCCGCTCATTTTTCAATACAAACAGATATTGTCCGTCCCCCTCCAAAGCAAGTGTTTTGTCATTTTTGTGTCAATATCCTCCGATTTGTTGATTCGTTTTAGCTGTTTTGTTTCCTCTTTTTTCCTTTTTTATTTGGAGCGGTCGATGCCGCCTGCACTTTTGCACAATCTCTTGGCAAAAAAACCAGTAATTTTGACAACAGCAAGATTTATCACTGAAAAACAAAAGCAAATAATGTGCGTTTTTCTGTGCGGCGAACAGTTTCAGATATATTTTTTTTGCAAGATATTTGCTATCATATTCATTGTTGGGCAGGTCGCGGGATGCCCCCGCACCTGTAGTATGATTTTATCATAGGAGGACGAAAACTATGAAAAAAGCGCTTGCATTCGCGCTCGCCGGCGTGATGAGCGTCGGCCTGCTGGCCGGCTGCGGCACCCCCGCGAGCACCTCTGCTGCCGGGGACAGCTCCGCTGCTTCCACCGGCGAAAGCAGCACCGACGCTTCTGCCACCGGCAGCGGCGATTTGTCCATGAGCTGGTGGGGCGGCGACTCCCGTCATGAAGCCTACCAGACCGCTTTGAAAGCCTTCACCGAGGAGAGCGGCATCTCTGTGGCCACCCACTACGGCGCCTGGTCCGGCTGGGAAGATCAGACCAGCGCGGCGCTGTATTCCGGCAACGCCGAGGACGTCATGCAGGTCAACTGGAACTGGCTGAGCCAGTACAGCGGCGACGGCAGCAAGTTTGTGGATCTGAACGAATATGCCGACATCATCGACCTGACCCAGTTCCCCCAGAGCACGCTGGACGCCTGCACTGTGGCCGGCAAGCTGCAGGCCATCCCCGTCTCGATGACCGGCCGTATCTTCTACTGGAACATGAACACCTTCAAGGAAGCCGGCCTGGACAGCTATCCCACCACGCTGGATGAGCTGTACGCCGCGGGCGAAGCCTTCAAGAACAACCTGGGCGACGACTACTATCCCCTGGCTCTTGGCGAATATGACCGCATGCTGCTCATGACCTTCTACCTGGAGAGCACCTACGGCAAGCCTTGGGTCGAGGACAACACCCTGCAGTACACTGTGGAAGAGATTGCCACCGGCATCGACTTCATCCAGAGCCTGGAGGACAACCATGTTATCCCCAGCATCCAGACCATGAACGCCGCCGGCATCGACGCCAACAACTCCATCGATAAGAGCGAGCAGTGGATCAACGGCATCTACGCCGGTATCTTTGAGTGGGATTCTTCCGCCACCAAGTACCAGGGCGCCCTGGCCGACAATTCCGGCTTCACCGTCGGCGACGAGATCAAGTTCGGCGATAAGGCCAACGGCGGCTTCTCCAAGGTTTCCATGGGCCTGGCCATCACCGAGACCTGCGCCGACAAGGAAGCGGCTGCTCAGCTGATCAACTACCTGCTCAACGGCGACGGCGCCGCCATCATGGGTTCTGAGTGCGGCATCCCCAACTCCGCTTCCGGCCTGGCCGCCGCCAGTGCTGTGGACGGCGCGGTGGATCCCCTGGTTCAGGAAGCCAACGGCAAGGTCATGGCTTTTGTGGACTTCCAGCTCGACCCCGTGTATGAGAGCACCGACCTGAAGGCCAACCCCGGCGGCGTGTACGCTGACGTGTTCGGCGGCTACAGCTACGACGAGTACAGCGACTCCACCGAGGCTGCCCAGGATCTGTATGACGGCGTCTGCGACGCTCTGGCTGAGCTGGGCGCCTGATCCCTGACTTTGATAATCAAGCAGTAAACCAGCACACGCCGGTCCCCGGATTTGACAACAGACAATCGGGGACCGGCGCTTTTGCAAAAGGAGTTCTGAACGATCTGTGAACAAAGGTTCAGAACTCTTTTGCCGGCTGCGGCCGGCACTGAAAATCAAAACAAGGAGGCTTTTCGGATGAGCACTGCATCCGCTGCGACCGGCCGCTCCCCGTTCAAACGGTGGTGCGATGAAAACACCGGCTTGTTCTTCCTCATCCCCTGGATCCTGGGCTTTCTGATCTTCAAAGCCTATCCCTTTGCCAGTTCGCTGTATTACAGCTTCACCAACATGAACTTTTTCCGGGGCATCAGCGAATACGGCATCATGAACTATATCGAGATCTTCACTGAGAAGGACACCACCACCGCGCTGCTGATCACCTTCAAGTACGCCTTCATCACGGTGCCCCTCAAGCTGATCTTCGCTTTGTTCATCGCCTACATCCTGAACTTCAAGATCAAGTTCGTCAACCTGTTCCGCACCGTGTACTACATTCCCTCGATCCTGGGCGGCTCGGTGGCCATCGCCGTTTTGTGGCGCGCTTTGTTCCGCGACATCGGCGTCGTCAACACGATCCTGGGCTTTGTGGGCATTCAGGGTCCCGACTGGCTGGCCGACCGCACCTGGGCGCTGTTCATCATCTGCCTGCTGCGCGTGTGGCAGTTCGGTTCGGCCATGGTGCTGTTCCTGGCCGCGCTGAAGGGCGTGTCGGTGGACCTGTATGAGGCCGCCACCATCGACGGCGCGTCCAAGACCCGGCAGTTCTTCTCCATCACCGTGCCCATGATCACCCCGGTCATCTTCTACAACTTGGTCACCCAGATCGCTCAGGCGTTCCAGGAATTCAACGGCCCGTACATCATCACGGGCGGCGGTCCGCGCAACTCCACCACCCTGGTGGCCCTGCTGGTGTACAACTACGCCTTCAAGTCCAACGAAATGGGTATGGCCTGCGCCTTGGCCTGGGTCATGTTCATCATCGTCATGGTGCTGACCGTCATCGCCTTTACCAGCCAGAAACACTGGGTCTACTACGCTGATTGAGGATGAAGGAGGAACGCTGACATGACACCTATGAAACTTGAGACCCGGCACAAGATCGCCAAGTTCTTCCAGTACTTTGTCCTGATCGTTGTGGGCATCATCATGATCTATCCCCTGCTGTGGATGATCGGCGCCACCTTCAAGAGCAACGCCGAGATCTTTACCGGCATCGGATTCATTCCCGCCAACCCCACCCTGGAAGGCTACGTAGCCGCCGTGACCCAGAACTACGGCGGCGACATCAACATCTGGCGCGCCTTCCTCAACACCTACAGCTACGTGCTGCCCAAGGTCATCTTTACGGTGATCTCGTCGGTCATCGCGGCGTACGGCTTCAGCCGTTTCCGCTTCAAAGGCCGGGAGATCCTGTTCTCCATCATGATCTCCACCCTGTTCCTGCCCCAGGTGGTCCTGAACGTGCCCCAGTACCTGATGTACAACGCCTTCGGCTGGATCAACAGCCCGCTGTACCTGCCCCTGTGGGTGCCCACCCTGTTCGCCACCGAGACCTACTTTGTCTACCAGCTCGTGCAGTTCATGCGCAGCATCCCCCACGACCTGGATGAAGCCGCCGCCATCGACGGCTGCGGCCCCGTCAAGACGCTGTACAAGATCATCTGCCCCATGCTGTCCCCCTCTCTGGTGGCCTGCGGCCTGTTCCAGTTCATGTGGAGCTGCAACGACTTCATGGGACCCTTGCTCTACGTCACCACCCCCACCAAGTACCCCATGTCCATCTTTGTCAAACTGTCCATGGACGGCGACGCCGGCTTCAACTGGAACCGCATCCTCGCCTTGTCCTTGATCTCCATCATCCCGCAGCTGATCGTCTTCTTCTGCGCGCAGAACGCTTTTATCGACGGCATCGCCGCCGGCAGCGTCAAAGGCTGATGCCCCGCGCCTGACGATCCCACACCCCCGGATGTGCCGGCTGCCCCGTACCGCTTCCTGAAGGGGTACGGGGCAGCTTGTTCATTGTGACAGTGTTTTGCTGTCGGCTTGCCGCGCAATAAAACACCGCCGCCGCTGCGCGGTTCCATAAAAAAACAAAGCCGCAAAACCTTTGTTCTCTTATGTCGCTCGCGCCTTGCGGCGGCGGTGCAAGGGGCAAGCTACCCCTCCTTATTGACTCGCTTGAAATACTGACGGTACTGCTGGGGCGAAAGCCCGGTGGCATCCTTGAACACGCGGCGAAAATGCGCGCTGGTCATGAACCCTGCCTTTTCCGCTACGGTGGAGATGCTGTCGTTGGTTTTTTCGATCAGGCTTTGGGCCGCCTTGATGCGTACGCCGTTGATGTATTCGATCAGGCTGAGGTTGATCGTTTTTTTGAACAGGCGACTCAGATAGTACGGGCTGATATAAAACTGGCTGGCGATGCCGGTCAGCGTCAGTTTTTCGGCATAATGTTCGGCGATGTAGCTTTGGATCTGGTCCACGATACGGTTGGTCACCCGACCGTTGTCGCCCCCCAGCTCCCGCTGGGCCTCGCACATTTTTTGCAGCTGCAAAAGCAGCGTGGCCAGCAGCATCTTGCGCGTGGCGTGGCTTTCGGGGCCGTCGCCCTGCACGGCGATCATCTGCTGCAAAACCGAGTATACATAATTCTGCTGCTTGACCGTAATGTTGCTGAGCAGATGATTCGATTCTTCGCTTAAAAAGGAGAAAAAGTCCAGTTCCGGGAAGGCGTCGGCGATCTCTTTCAGATATTCGGCGCTGAAATTGCAGACGATGCGGCTGGACGGGCCGTCCCCCACCGCGCCGGTCTTGTGGATCTGATTTTCGCCGATCATGATCACACTGCCGGCATTGACGATATACGCCGAATCTTCAATGAAATAGCGGCGGGTGCCTTCCACCTCATAATAGATCTCATATTTGTGATGGGTATGGAAGGTCGCCATCTCGTAGTTGGTCTCGTGATCGACATACTCGATGAAAAAGTCTACATGAGGGGAATAGGTGTACTCGCGAACCATGGATGTACGCTCCTTATAACAGGCATCCAAAGGCAGCCGCGCTGCCGGAAAACAGCCTTATTTTTGTCTTTTTATTTACAATAGCACATTTTTTGCTGAAATGCAAACACTTTTGAACTGGAGGGATCCCATTTGCAAATCAAGCTCTTGCGCGCCATGACGCGAAGCGCCGTATTTGAACTGTGCAACGAAAGCTGTTACTATGCGCCGTCGCCGTTCAGTGTGGCGCTGGACGGCCGCACCGTGATGCAGGATCAAAAGACCAACGTATTCTCGGTGTACGGGCTGGAACCGGCCAGGTCATACGAACTGCGCGTGTGCAGCGACGGGGATACCGGCACGCTGTACTTCACCACAGAGTCGGAAAGCTTTTTTGTGGATGCGTCCCGCTACGGTCTTGTGGGCGACGGCGTGACCGACGACACCGCCAAATTGCAGGCCGCCATCGCCACCTGCCCGCCCGGCGGCACGGTGTACGTGCCCGCCGGCACCTACCGCACCCAAAGCCTGTTTTTGCGCGGCAGCATCACGCTGTACCTGGAAAAAGGCTGCACGCTGCTGGGCGGCACCGACCGGCGGGATTACCCCATCCTGCCCGGTGTTCTGCCCTGCCATGACGAGGTGCACGAGCATTATCTGGGCAGCTGGGAGGGTAACCCCCTGGACTGCTTTGCCGGCCTGCTGAACATCATCAACACCGCCGACGTGACCATTACCGGGCAGGGCACCATCGATGCCAACGCCGACGCCGGCGACTGGTATGAAAACGTCCGCCAGCGCCGCGGCGCATGGCGGCCCCGGCTGTTCTTTACCAACGGCGCCAGGAACGTGACCCTGCACGGCGTCAAGGTGCGCAACAGCTATTCCTGGACGATCCACCCCACCTATTCCCGGGATGTGAACATCCTGGACATCGACATCCTGAACCGCGCCGACAGCCCCAACACCGACGGCATCGACCCGGAAGCCTGCCGCGGCGTAAACATCATCGGCAACAACGTGCACGTGGGCGACGACTGCATCGCGCTGAAAAGCGGCAAGGTGTTCATGGGCAGCCGGCTGGGGATCCCCTGTTCCGACATCGTCATCCGAAACTGCCTGCTGGACCGCGGGCACGGCGGTGTGGTGATCGGCAGCGAGATGAGCGGCGGGGTGAAAAACGTACAGGTGGTCCAATGCCTGATGAACCGAACCGACCGCGGGTTCCGGGTCAAGACCCGCCGGGGCCGGGGCAAAAACGCCTTCATTGACGGGTTGCAGTTCCGCAACGTGCGAATGGTGGGGGTGCTTGCGCCCTTTGTCATCAACATGTTCTATTTCTGTGACCCCGACGGAAAGACCGATTACGTCCAAAGCCGCGATCCCCTGCCCGTGGACGACATGACCCCCCGCCTGGGCTCGCTGCTGCTGGAGGACGTGGTGGCCACCGGCGCGCAGTACGCGGGGTGCTGGTTCAGCGGTCTGCCCGAGCAGCCCATTGAAAGCGTAGAGATGCGCAACGTGCACATTGACTTTGCACCCGACGCCAAGGCCGGGCAGGCCGCCATGCAGTGCTATTCCGAGCCGTGCTGCAAGCTGGGCGTGTTTGCCGAGAATGTGCGCCGCATCCACCTGCACAAAGTGGACATCGTGGGCTATGAGGGCGAATGCCTGCAGCTGCACAACGTCGGAACCCTGGAACAAGACTGAGGAGGATGTACGATGACCCACCAAGAGATCCTGGATACCCTGGGCAAATACGTAGACTACCTGATCGAGGGCAGCACCGCCGCCGCCCCCCTTTGGAACATTGAGATGGTGCGCAGCGGCAAGCCCAACAAATGGAATTACATCGACGGCTGCATGATCACCGCCTGCCTGAGCTTGTATAAGACCACGGGCGAGGAACGGTTTTTGGAATTTTCCAAAAATTTCCTGGACTACTTCGTCAAGGACGGCGGCGTGATCGAGACCTACTCCCCCGAGGAGTACAACCTGGACAACATCAACCAGGGCAAGAACCTGTTCACCCTGTATGATCTGACCGGGCAGAAGCGCTATCGCGACGCCATCGAGACGATTCGCAGCCAGCTGGAGACCCACCCTCGCACCAAAGAGGGAAATTTCTGGCACAAAAAGATCTATCCCTGGCAGGTCTGGCTGGACGGGACGTATATGGCCCAACCCTTTTACATGGAATACGAAACGCGGTATAATAAGATGAAAGGCTGTCTGGACAGCTACCGTCAGTTCATGAACGTGCAAAAGTACATGAAGGACCCCGTCACCGGGCTGTACTATCACGGCTACGACGAGAGCCGGTCGATGTACTGGGCCGATCCCCAGACCGGGTGCAGCGCCAACTTCTGGCTGCGGGCCATGGGTTGGTTCCTGGTGGCCATGGTGGACGTGCTGGAACGCATGGACGAGCAGCTGTACTTTGAGTACCGCGCCATTATGGATATGCTGAAAGCCGCGGCGGATGCCATGCTGCCCTTCCAGGATGAAGAGACCGGCATGTTCTGGCAGGTCATCGACAAACCGGGGGTGCCCGGCAATTACCTGGAAGCATCGGGCACAGCACTGTTCGCCTATGCTATGCTCAAGGGCGTGCGGCTGGGCTTTTTGCCCAAACGCTTTGCCGCCGCGGGCGAGAAGGCGTTCTTTGGCACCTGCGACAAGTACCTGGGCGTCAGCGAGGACGGCAAGCTGCAGCTTTCGGGCATTTGCCTGGTGGCCGGTCTGGGCGGGGCGACCCGCCGCGACGGCAGCCTGGAATATTATTTCAGCGAGCCGGTGGTCGAAAACGACGCCAAGGGCGTCGGACCGCTGCTGCTGGCCTATACCGAAATTTTGGCCAGGCAGGCGTGACCCCACGCGACCGCCGTCCCGCGCAAACAAGGGAGGAAACAAGCATGGCAAACTTTATTCTGGGCGTTCGCCTGCACGACTACGGGCAGGGCACGCCGGACGAACTGTTCGGCAAGGTGGCGGCAGACGGCTTTGCCGCCGTACAGCTGGCCTACAAAAAGTGCGTGCCGGGGGTGACGCAGTATTCCGATGTGACGCCCCAGCTGGTGGCAGACACCGTGGCCGCCGGGCAGCGGCACAAGATCCAGGTCGGGGTGCTGGGCACCTACGTGGAACTGGCCATCGATGACGAGGCCGTGCGCGCCCGCAATGCGGCGGACTTCAAAAGCCAGCTGGCCGTTTGCAAGGCGCTGAATGCCGGGTGCATCGGCACCGAGACCACCAACATGGCGCTGCAGCCCGCCGGCACGAGCCGCGAGCGGGCCCAGTACCTGCTGTGCAAGAGCCTGGAAAGCATTCTGCCCGAAGCCGAACGCCTGGGCGTGACGGTGGGCATCGAGCCTGTGAGCTACCACAGCATGAACACCCCCGAGGCCACGCGGCACATTCTGGACACCATGCAAAGCCCCGCTTTGAAGGTCATCTTTGACGCCGGCAACCTGCTGACCGCCGACGCCGTCCACGACCAGGCCCGGCTGTGGGACCGGGTGGGCGATCTGCTGGGCGACAAGATCGTGGCCGTGCATTTCAAGGGCGAAGCCTTTGACGAAAAGGGCAAGCCCATCTCCACAAGCCTGGAAGATTCGGTCATCGACTTCGATAGCGCCTTTGCCATGCTGCGCACTTTGCCACAGACCCTGCCGGTCCTGCGGGAGGAAGCCGTGCCCGCCCGCGCCGCCACCGACACGGCCATCATGCGGCAGTATTTTGTATGAGCAACACCGATTTTGGGCGCGTTGTGCGCGTATGTGCCGACGGCAGCGGCGACTTTGCCAGCCTGAGCGCAGCGGCCGCCGCCGTGGATCCGAACGAAAAGGTCTGGTTTTTGCTGGGGCCCGGCGTGTATGAAGAACGCCCGTTCCTGGAGCTGAAAGACTACCGCATCACCGGCGCAGGCCAGGACGCCACGGTCCTGCGCGCGGGGGTGGGTGGCAAGGACCCCTGGCCCGGCGAAGCCAAGACCGGGACCTTCCGCAGCCAGACCTTGTTTCTGGGCGGCGGCAGTGCCCGGGTGGAGGACCTGTGCGTGGAAAACACCGCCGGGGATGGCGCCCGGGCCGGGCAGGCCCTGGCCGTGTATGCCGACGCCAGCCGGGTGTGCATGCATCGGGTGACCCTGCGTGGCAACCAGGACACGCTGTTCACCGCTCCCCTGCCCTTGCAGGAACGGGAGCCCGGCGGCTTTCGCGGCCCGAGAGAACACGCCCCCCGCCTGGACACTCTGCAATATTACCGCGGCTGCACGATCGCGGGCAACATCGACTTTATCTTCGGCGGGGCCCGGGCCGTCTTTGACGGATGTCGCATCCTGCCGGTGGCCCACGAAAGCCAGGTCAGCTACATCGCCGCCCCCTGCACGCCCGCAGGCAAGCCGGGGTATCTGTTCGCTTCCTGCCTTGTGCAGGGCGACTGCCCGCCGGGCAGCGTATACCTGGGCCGGCCCTGGCGGGCCGACGCGGCGGCTTTCTGGCTGGACAGCCGGTTCAGCGAGGAGATCTGCCCCGACGGTTGGGATAACTGGAACGATACCGGCAATGAACGCACCGCCCGCTTCGGCGAGGCGGGCTGCACCGGCCCCGGCGCCCGTGAACGCCGGGCCTTTGGCAGTGTGAACGACGACGCCCGCACCGCGGCCATGCGCCGGGAACTGGCACAGGTGCGCCGGGAATTCGGGTTTGGCGAATGAGCGCCTTGCCCCGTCGACGGAACGATTCCTCTGTCCGTTTATCCGCAAAATCCCCCCGCAGCCAACGGCTGTGGGGGGATTTTCTGTGCCGCGTCTCTATTTGAGCAGGCCGCGTTGCATATCCCGGAAAATGCCGGGCTGGGCCGACAGCGCCGCAAAACTGCCGCGCTGCACGATGCGGCCTTTGTCCATAACGAGGATCTCGTCGCAATTTTGCAGGGTGGTCAGGCGGTGGGCGATGGAGATGACCGTGGCGCCGCAGCGCTCTTTCATGGCTTCGATCTCTTGCTGGATGTACCGCTCGGAGGTATTGTCCAGGGCCGAAGTAGCCTCATCCAAAATCAGGACCCGGGGTTCCCGCAGAAAGACCCGGGCCAGGGCGATGCGCTGGCGCTGCCCGCCCGAAAGATTGGCCCCGCCTTCCGCCACCACGAAATCGTACTTTCCGGGCAGTGCCTCGATCACCTGATCGAGGCAGGCCTGCCGAGCGGCCTGCCGTACCTGCTCGTCGGTGACCGGGCGGTCCATGCCATAGCAGATGTTGCGGCGGATCGTATCCGCCACCAAGAAGGGCGTCTGTGGCACCAAAGAGACCTGCGCGGCCAGTTCGGCCCGGCTCAGTGTGTCCAGCGCCCGGGGACCGATCCAGATCTTGCCTTCGCAGGGTTCCAGGCGGGCCATCAGTTTGATCAGGGTGGACTTGCCGCACCCGCTGGGCCCGGCGATGCCCACAAACTCGCCGGGGCGCACCTGCACGCTGACGTTTTGCAACACCGGCACATCAGGTTTTTCGGGGTAATGAAAGCTGACTTCTTCCACCGTGACGCTGCCGTCAGGCAGTTCGGGACGCAGGGGCGCCGGTGATACCGAAAAGGAAAAGTCGGGGGCAAGCTCCACGATGCGGAAATAGTCGTCCGCCAGGACCAAACTTTCGGAGAATTCGTCCAGGATGCGGTGCAGCTCCCGCAAGGGGCTGGTCAGCTGGGTAAAGCAAAGATAAGCCGTGAGCACGGTGCCGATGCTGATGGCCCCGGCCGCGGCCAGCCACACGCTGACGGCGATGACCAGTACATGAAACACGGCCTCGTTGATGAACTTCAGGCAGTCGTAAAAGGCCATGGCCTTGTGGTGCTTCATTTCCTTGTTGCGCAGCTGGCGGGACCGGGCGTCGATGCGCTGCCCTTCCCCGTCGGCGCTGTCCAGGATACGGATGGTCTCGATGCCGCCCAGCAGTTCCACCATCGTGCCGTCCATGGCGGCCCGGGTGTTCATCAGCTCCACCCGGATGCCGTTCTGGGTGCTGATCTGCCGGGCCACGATGAAGGTCCCCATGGGGATGACCAGCAGGATGGAGAAAGCCACCGCTACAGGCAGCTTGGCAAAAATGACCGCGATGGCGGCCAGACCACTGGCGAGTGCCGGGGCGAAGTCCATAAACACCAGCTTGACCAGCTTGGAGGCGCCTTCCAGGTTGCGGTTCAGTCGGCCGTGGATGTTGCCGGTCATGTTGCGCCGGAAATACAAAAGCGGCGCGCGCAACAGCGCCATGGTGGCCCGCAGCCGGGCCGTGCGCTCCACATAGGTGGCGGTATCCTCCACCAAAAGCCGCCGCACCACCTTGATGACCTCGTTGCCCACGTTGACCGCCAGGATCGAGGCCAGCAGCGGGATCACGGTGGCAAAGCGGATGCTCTGCTCAGCCAGAAGATGGTCGGTCAGGTACCCCACGGCCAGCGGGGTATACTGCGCCAGCGCCGCCGACACGCCCAGGATCAGCAGCACCGCCGCAAATTCCACTTTCTGGCGGCGGTCCAGAAAGGTATACAGCTTGCGCAGCGTCCCAGCCGCCCCGCGAAGGTCCAGATGCTGTTTTTCCGGCACAGCGCCTCTCCCCTTTCCTCCTGCCATGGTCCCGCTCAGCGGTCCGGCTCGCAATCCAGTATGGACGGGATGGATGCCCAGCGCTCGGCGTCGGCTTCATACCGCTCCCGCAGCCAGGCCGTGGCCGCGTCCAGCCCCGCCTGATCGCCGGTGAACTCCTGAACGATGAGCTTTTCTTCAGCCGTGTGCTCCAGGCTCCAGGGCCCGGGCCAGACGGTGGCTGTCAGGTACTCGACCTTCTTTTTGCCGCTCTCGTCCGCCGGGTCCGGCTTTTTGCCGGGCATGATCAGAAAGCGCATACCGCCCTCCGCGCCGGAATAAGGGTTCCCGTTGTGGAACCAGTGATAGATCGGCAATGCAAACGACATAGGGCAGCTTCCTTTCTGAATAAGCGGGCAAAGCCGGCGAATGATCTGCCAGAATTATACCACCCGGGCCCGCGCAGCGTCAACGCGGGCCTGCGTTTTGGCGTCCGGGATGCCCCCCGCCCTTGCGGGGGCGCGCCGGCTTTGCTATACTGTTTTTATGGAATACGAGCAATTCAAAACACAATACGGTTTGCGGCTGGACCCCCAGCAGGAAGCCGCCGTGCGCAGCATCGGGACCCCGGTGCTGCTTTTGGCGGTGCCGGGCAGCGGCAAGACCACGGCGCTGATCGCCCGGCTGGGGTATCTGATCCACTGCCTGGGGCTGCGCCCCGAGCAGCTGCTGACCGTGACTTATACGGTGGCTGCCACCGCCGACATGCGCCGGCGGTATGCCGATACCTTCGGTCAGTCGGAAGCGGATCGCATCCCCTTCCGCACGATCAACAGCCTGTGCGCCTATGTGCTGCGTTTGTACGAGCAGCGTACCGGGCGTTCGGTCTTTGCCCTGATCAGCGACGAAGGACGGCTCAACGCCCTTGTGAGCGAGCTGTACCAGCGTCACACCGGCGAATACCCGGTCGAAAGCGATCTGAGGGAACTGCGCACCCAGATCACCTACATCAAAAACCAGATGCTCAAGGACGATGAGCTGGATGATTTGCAGCTGGAAGGCGGCGGCAAGATCGCGCCGTTGTACCGCGCGTACTGCCGCGCTTTGCGAGAGAACCGCTGGATGGACTTTGATGACCAGCTTGTGTACGGCCTGGGCGTGCTGCGGCAATGCCCGGACATTTTGCGGGATCTGCGCCGGCGGTTCCCGGTCTTGTGTGTGGACGAAGCACAGGACACCTCTTTGATTCAGCACCGCATCCTTCGCCTGTTGGCCGGGGAGGGCAAGGGGCTTTTTATGGTGGGGGACGAAGACCAGAGCATTTACGGGTTCCGTGCCGCCTGCCCCCAGGCTTTGCTGGACTTTGAGCAAAACTACCCCGGCGCGCGGGTGCTGTATCTGGAACGCAACTACCGCTGTACGCCCCAGATCGTGACGGCCGCCAACGGTTTCATCCGCCTGAACCAGGCCCGCCGCCCCAAGCGCATGACAGCGGTACGCCCCGACGGCGCGCCCGTTCGTCAGCATCGTTGCCGGGACCGCCGGGACCAGTACCGCGCCCTGGCCGACCTGGCCCGGCGCGTGGCCGGCGGCGAACTGCCGGGCACCACGGCGGTGCTGTACCGGGACAACGACAGCGCCCTGCCCCTGATCGACCTGCTGGAGCGCGGCGGTATCCCCTACCGCACCCGGCAGATGGACGCGGGCTTTTTTACCAGCCGCATCGTGCGGGACATTCTGGACATTGTGCGCCTGGCCCTGCATCCCGAAGACGACGAGGCCTTCCTGCGCGTCTATTACAAATTCAACGCTCCCATCGCCCGCGTCCAGGCCCAGGCGGCCGCCGCCGAGGCGCGCAAAGAAGGCTGCGGCGCTTTTGTCGCCCTGCGCCGGCAGGAGTTGAGCCGATGGACCGACTCCCAGGTACAGCGGCTGCTGACCCACTTCCGCCTTTTGTGCCGCGACCCCGCCGCCGAAGCCCTGGACCGCATTCTAAGCGGGATGGGGTACGGCGATTATCTGGACCGCAACCACATTGACCGCGGCCGGCCGACCATTTTGCAGATGCTGTGCGAAGATGTGCCCGACATCGCCCGCCTGCCTGCCAAGCTGGACAGCCTGCGCAGCATGGTGCAGCAGGGCGCGGGACAGGCCGACAGCGGGTTTGTTTTGTCCACCATCCATTCCAGCAAGGGGCTGGAATATGACCGCGTGGTATTGGCCGATGTGATCGACGGCATTTTGCCCAAGGTCGTCTGCGCCGACGGACCGGCCGGCCTTGGCCCGACCGAAGAGGAACTGGACGCGCTGGAAGAGGAACGCCGCCTGTTGTACGTGGCCATGACCCGGGCGCGACAAGAGCTGACGCTGATCCGATTTGACGATCCGGGGCTGCGCTCCCGCTTTGCCGACGCCCTGTTCCCGCCGCCACCGCCGCCCGCGGCTGCGCCGGTCAGCGCGCCCCGCCGTACCGCTTCCTCACTGCCTCGCTTCACCCTGCCCACAGGGTATGCCCCGCCCCCGAAACCCGACCCGCGTCTGACTGCCCAGGCCAAGGAATTTTATCCGAATACCCGTGTGCGGCACAACGCCTACGGCGCCGGGATCATCACCCTGCGGGAGGAAAACACCGTCACCATCCGCTTTGAGAATGGCGACGAACGGCGGTTCGATCTGATGACCGCCCTGCGGGCCGGCGCGCTGCATCTGACCTGAACATCGCAAAACAGAAAGGATCTGATCGTACCATGCTGTTCCATTCATCGGGCCCGTCCGCCGGGCACAGCGGCCAGGTGGATTTTTCCGCCGGGGACGTGCGCCGCAACGTACTGGCCGTGGCTGCGCCCATGCTGGTGGCTCAGGTACTGAACCTTTTGTACAACATCGTGGACCGCATTTACATCGGCAAGATCCCCGGCGAGGGCACGCTGGCCCTGGCCGGGCTGGGGCTGTGTTTCCCCGTGGTGACACTGGTAACGGCATTTGCCAACCTGTTCGGCGTGGGCGGCGCGCCGCTGTGTTCCATCGCCCGGGGCCAAAACGACCACGAGGGCGCGCGGCGCATCATGTCNNGATTTTGTTCCACCGCCCCATTTTGTACCTGTTCGGGGCCAGTGCCGACACCTATGCGTACGCCGCCGACTACATGACCATCTACATGCTGGGCACCGTGTTCGTCATGACCTCGCTGGGGCTCAACCCCTATATCAACAGCCAGGGCTTTGCCCGCATCGGGATGCTGACCGTGCTGCTGGGCGCGGTGACCAACATCGCCCTGGACCCTGTTCTGATCTACGGTCTGGGGCTGGGCGTGAAGGGCGCGGCCATCGCCACCGTGTTGTCCCAGTTTTTGTCCGCCGTGTGGGTGCTGCGCTTCCTGACCGGCCCGCACAGCGAACTGACCTTGCAGATCCGGGGCTTCCGGCCCGACTGGGCCTGCATCCGGCGCATCACGGTGCTGGGCACCTCCAGCTTTGTGATGTCCTTTACCGACAGTCTGGTCCAGGTGGCCTGCAACGCCACACTGCGCAGCTTTGGCGGGGATCTGTACATCAGCGTGATGACGGTCATCAACTCGGTGCGGCAGATCGCCCAGACCCCGGTCATGGCACTGTCGGACGGCGCGTCGCCGGTCATCAGCTACAATTACGGTGCGCGGCAGGTGCCCCGGGTGCGCAAGGCCATCCGATTCATGACCCAGCTTGGCTTCGGGTACACACTGCTGTTCTGGGCGACGGTATCCCTGTTCCCTGCCTTTTTCATCAGCATCTTCAACCATGAGCAGGCCATGCTCGCCGCGGCGGTGCCCGCTTTACACATCTACTTTTTCGGGTTTGTGATGATGGCGTTCCAGTTTTCGGGGCAAAGCGTATTCAAGTCGCTGAACAAGGCCAAAATGGCGGTGTTCTTCTCGCTGCTGCGCAAGGCCGTCATCGTGGTTCCGCTGACCCTGATCTTGCCCCATGTGGCGGGGCTGGGCGTCAACGGCGTGTTTCTGGCCGAACCCATCTCCAACTTCATCGGCGGTCTGGCCTGTTACATCACCATGCGCCGCACCGTGATGCCCGAACTGACCGCCATGGAGCAGGCGTCGTCCGCCGCCCGCTGACCCTTGCGTCCAAAGAAAAGCCGGCCCGCCCGCGTTGGGGAAGGCCGGTTTTTGTATGCTCACAGTTTGGTGCGGGCCAGCAGTTCTTTCAGGCGCAGCGCTTTTTCGATGCTGCCCTCGACTTTCAGTTTGCCCAGCATGACCGCAGCCACAGGGTCGGTCTTGCCGCCTGCCAGCTTGAACAGCGTTTCGGCCGTGCAGGTGAACAGGGCGTCGCGGTCGTAGTATTCATAGGGTTCGATGAACAGCGTGCCGTCCTTTACCTCGATGTAAAAGGCGCCCGCGGCCTGCCCCGTGATGTTGAACTGATAACTCAGATGTTCGTGAATGTCAGAGACATCCGCGTGTTTGAGCATGACTTTCATTTTCTCGAACATTTCGGCGTAGGTCATGGCAGGCTCCTTTCGCTGGGCGCTTACACGGCGCGGTTTTTTGTTCCCGGTTTTATTATACGGTGTTTTGCAATCGCGGGCAAGGGGCTGCCCTTACCCGCCGTGTTCGGTTTCGTACCGCAAAAACTCCGGGGTGCGGGACCAATACCGTATGCCCCAGTTTTCAAAATCCCATTGCCGCATATACTCATTGCATTCGTAGTCAGGGTCACTCCACCGCGTAGGGCCAGGTGATAATGCCGCCGAACTCATAAACGCCCGTGTACCCCAGCTCGGCCAGCTTGCCGGCGGCGGTACGGCTGCGGCTGCCGCTGCGGCAATAGACCAGGACCGTGGCGTTTTTGTCCGGGATGACGGCGGCGGCGCTGGCGGCGCTGATGCGCCCCATCGGCAGCAGGACCGCGCCGGGGATATGCCCGCTGTCATACTCGCTCTGTTCGCGCACATCCAGGACGAGCACCTTCTGTTGCTGCATCATCTGCCAGGCCTCGGCCTGGGGGATGCGCCGGTACCCCGGGGCCCCGCCCTGCCCCGCGCCGCTGCCGTTCAGGCGCGACAGCGGCGACTGCAAAAAGGACATGAACTTGTTCACGATACTAAGCCTCCCTCTATTGGGGCGGCGCCAAATCGGAGCCGCCCCACAGCGCCGCGGGACGCCCTTTGTAAAGCGCGCCCCGCGGCCGTTTGATCCATTGCTATGCAGGTACGCCCGGTTTTACGCTTGGCAAAACAGGAGCGTACAGTCTTTAGTAATTGTCGCAGGTGATCTCGAAATAGCTCTGGGCGTACTGGCAGGTGGGGCATACCTCCGGCGCGGCGGGGCCGACCACGATGTGCCCGCAGTTGCGGCACTCCCACACCTTGATCTCGCTCTTGGCAAAGACCTGGGCGGTCTCCACGTTGTGCAGCAGCGCGCGGTAGCGCTCCTCGTGCCGCTTCTCGATGGCCGCCACCAGGCGGAACTTGGCCGCCAGTTCCGGGAAGCCCTCGGCCTCGGCGGTCTTGGCAAAGCCGTCGTACATATCGGTCCACTCGTAGTTTTCGCCCTCGGCGGCGTGGAGCAGGTTGCGGGCGGTGTCGCCGATGCCGCTGAGTTCTTCAAACCACATTTTGGCGTGGGCTTTCTCGTTTTCGGCCGTCTTCAAAAACAGGTCGGCGATCTGCTCGTACCCTTCGCTGCGGGCCACGGTGGAGAAATAGGTGTACTTGTTGCGGGCCTGGGATTCGCCGGCAAAAGCCGCCTGCAAATTCTTTTCGGTCTGGGTACCGGCGTATTTGTTCGCGCCCTGGGCGGGGGCTTCCTCGATCTTTACAAAGGCCGAGGCCGGCTGCTTGCATACCGGACAGGTAAAATCAGCGGGCAGGCTTTCGCCCTCATAGATATATCCGCAGACGCTGCACTTCCATTTGCTCATGGTTTTGGTCTCTCCTTTCAAGTCGGGTTCATTGCAGGGGATGCGTTCAAGAAGTTCTTGTGCTGCCGCCACCGGGAAATCCGGCGAAGGCGGCGTTTCGATCCACCGGCGCAGCAGCTGGTGAGCGTTAGCGCTTTGTGGCAACATATAGCCGGCTTCCCGCAAAAGGTCCTCGTTGACCAGGCGCACCGACTTCTCCACCGCCGTCAGCAGCCGGTACAGCCCCGGGGCCTGCTCGTCCTTGGCCAGCTGGCGGGCGATGCTCTCCTGCTTGGCTTTGCTGCCGGCCAATTCGTTGGCGCGGGCCACCACGTTCGGTTCCTTCTTCTGCTGGGGCGGATATTCGGTGGGGACCATGGAGATGGCGCCGCTGGGGCAGGCGTCCGCACAGATGCCGCAGCCCAGGCATCTGGTGATGTCGATGACGCTGTTCTCGGTGTCGGTGGCCCCGGTGGGGCAAACATACAGACACAGACAATCCTTGGTGCACAGACGAAGATTTCGGACCGCGATCTGTTTCATGGTTCAGCGCCTCCCTTCCACTTTTTCAAACTTCCAGGCCGGGACCTTGCACACCGGGCAAAGTTCGGGGGCTTTGTCCCCCACATACACAAAGCCGCAGACGGTGCACACCCACACCTGGGTGTCTTGCAGGAAGGCCTCCCCTTCCCGGCGGTAGCGGTTGAGCAGTGAGTCCAGCATGCGGGTGACCTTTTCGCCCCAGACGCAGATGCGCTGGGCGCCCCGGTCGGACGCGGCCCGAGCCTCGCCGTTCAAAGCGGGGTACCCTTCATTCAGGTCCTGTTCGATCAGGGCGATCAAGTCGTCAAGGCCGGCGTTTGGCACCGGCGGCGCGGCGGCCGTGAAGAAATCGGCCAGTTCCCGAAAGAGGTCGGCCTCCTTGTCCCGGTACTGCTTCTCGCACCCGCGGGCCAGATTGGAGCACACGGCAGCCAGTTCCCCTGCCGACAGTTCCTTCATGTCGCCTTCCAGACGGATGGGCGCCGTTGCGGGTTTGGCGGCTTGCGGCTTTTGCTCTGCGAAGGCCGTTTTGTCGGCGCCGCACAGTGGACAGACCCAACCGTTTGGCAGCTCGCTGAAGGGGGTGCCCTCCTTTTCTTCGTCGTAGACATATCCGCAAATACCGCAGATCCATTTGCTCATCTTGTTTTGCCTCCTTTCTTCTGCGTGGCGTCGTATTTTTTTCAAACGGATGCGCTTTCGCCTGTTCTTGAACGGAAAAGCCCATTCCGTACATCCCGGGTCATGGCGCGCCGGCGCTGTCGTTTTCTGTGTTTCGTTCGGCAAGGCAATCCTCGCACCAATAGACCAGCTTGAGGTCGTAGGACAAAATGGGCACCCCGACCTGTCGTTGCAGCTGCTCGGTCATATCGTTCAGGTCCACGTCCACCAAACGGCCGCAGCCCTTGCACACCAGGTGATCGTGGCGGGCAATGCGGTCATATCGGTCGGGTATGCCTTCCACCGATATCTTGCGGATCAGCCCGTCCTGCCAAAGGCGGTTGAGGTTGTTGTACACCGTGGCCAGCACCACCCCGGGGCAGGTCCGCCGCAGTTGATCAAAGATCTGCTCTGCCGTTATGTGGCTGCGAGAGGTTTCAACGATTTCCAGAATCATCTTCGCATACTTTGTCATGGTGTTCCCACCGCCGTTTTAGAATCATTCTAATTACATTATAGCTTTTTCCTTCCAAAAAGCAAGAGCCGGCGTTGAGAGAAAACCGCCGCCTTTTTGTGCGTTTTGCCCGCCAAGGACAGCGCCGTACCGTATGCTATGCCACTGAAAGCCCGGCGGACACAGCTCCACGCGGCATACGCACAAAGCCCCCACCGCACAAGGAATGCGGCAGGGGCTTTGCAGGTTTCTGGTAAGCGCAGCGCCGACCATTCGGCGCTACCGATTGGAAGAAGACCTCTTGTTTACCAGAGCTTTGGGCTGTGTCAGGGCATAACTCTCTTGCACCAGGGCGAAAATCTGGTCTTCGTGCATGCTGCCGTCCAGGATAATGCCGATCCAGTGGCGCTTGTTCATGTGGTAGGCCGGCACCACGGCCGGGCAGGATGTTTTCCAGAAGTCGGCCCAGTCGGGTTTTGCCTTGACATTGACCCAAAGACGGTCCTGGTGCTCAAAAATCAGGGCAAATATTTTTTGGTTGGACCGATGACGCATGACGGTCCAGTTGGGATCATGGAACGGGTAATCCTCATAGCAATCCGGCAAACGGCGACAAAGCTCAATCGCCCGCGCACGGGTCCACATCCGCACCCCTTCTTTCAGACAAATTCGTCCAGGGACATCTGGCCGTCCTCCCGTCGACGTTCCAGCAGCGGCGGCACGCAGGCCAGCAGTTGCCGGGCCTGGTCCCAGTCGGTCAGCCATGGACGGACCTGCTCCTGCGTCAGGATCAGCGGCATACGGTCATGAACGTCCCTGACCGAGACGTTTGGCTGTGTTGTAAGGATCACAAAGCGGTCGGCGCCGTCTGTGCGGTCGTACAGACCTGCCAGATACAACGGCCGGTCGGGCAAAAAGAAGAAGTATTTGTGCCGGCTCGCGTCCCACTCATAATAGCCGCTGGCCGGGATCACGCAGCGGCGGGACATGACGCTGCGGCAAAACATCGGCTTTTCGCAGACGGTCTCGCTCCGTGCATTGATGATCAGGCGACCGGAGCGCCCGGGCAAGCCCCAGCTTTGATAAGCGGATTTGATGCTGCCGTTTTCCGCAGTAAGGACCGGGACCGTGGTCGCCGGGGTCACCTCCTCGCCCGGTGTTGCTCCAGGGGGCGCGCCGCAGCGCCCGGCGTCCAGAAGGATCCGCCCGAGTACCCGGTGTTTTTGCACTGAAAACTGGTAGCGACCGCACATAGGCCAAGCTCCCTTCCTGTTCGTGCGGTAATGATCGCGTTTTTCAAAAAGGCAGCGCCGTAAGGTTCCGGCCGCAAAACGGGAATCCCGGAAAGCCCTGGCGGTGCAAGTCTTTCCGGGATTTGGGTTTCGTTTACGGGGTCATTCCCACTCGATGGTGCCGCAGGGTTTGGGCGTGAGGTCGTACAGGCAACGGTTGACGCCCTTGACCTCGTTGGTGATGCGGGCGGTGATGTGCTGCAGCAAAGCGAAGGGCACGTCCTCCACAGTCGCGGTCATGGCGTCCACCGTGTTGACCGCGCGAATGATCACCGGCCATTCGAAGGAGCGCTTGTCATCCCGCACGCCTACGCTCTTGAAGTCGGGGACGATGGTGAAATACTGCCAGACCTTGCCTTCCAGGCCATTCTTGGCGAATTCTTCCCGCAGGATGGCGTCGGATTCCCGCACGGCCTCCAGGCGGTCGCGGGTGATGGCCCCCAGGCAGCGCACACCCAGGCCGGGGCCCGGGAAGGGCTGACGGTACACCATGTTGTCCGGCAGGCCCAAAGCCTTGCCGACCACACGCACTTCGTCCTTGAACAGCAGGCGCACCGGTTCTACCAGTTCAAACTGCAGGTCCTCGGGCAGGCCGCCCACGTTGTGGTGCGCCTTCACGCCGCCGCTTTCCAGAATGTCGGGATAAATGGTGCCCTGGGCCAAAAACTCAATGCCCTCCTGCTTGCGGGCTTCCTCTTCAAACACGCGGATGAACTCGGCGCCGATGATCTTGCGCTTGCTTTCGGGGTCAGATACGCCGGCCAGCTTGTCCAGGAAGCGGTCCACCGCATCCACGTAAACGAGGTTGGCGTCCATCTCGTCACGGAACACCTTGATGACCTGTTCCGGCTCGCCCTTGCGCAGCAGACCATGGTTGACATGGACGCAGACCAGCTGCTTGCCGATGGCCTTGATGAGCAAAGCCGCCACCACTGAAGAATCCACGCCGCCGCTGAGGGCCAGCAGCACCTTCTTGTCCCCTACCTGAGCCCGGATCGCCTCGATCTGTTCCGCGATGAACTGCTCGGCCAGCGCGGGGGTGTTGATCCGCTGCATATCGTCCGGGCGCTTGTTGTTCTGCATGATACATTCCTCCTGAATCACATTCCTGTTGGAAAACCATTGCCTGCCCGCTGTACGAAAAGCTATGGGCGGGGCGAAAACGGACCGCCGGCAACGCCGCCATCCGGCTGTATGCCAAACGACTTACACGGCAGCACGCAGCTTATATAAATTGTATCACGGCCGCACCGGGCATGCAAGTCTGTTGCGCACAGTTTGCCCGGCATATTCTATCGGATATCGGTTCCGGGTGGCATTTCCCGGTGGCGGGAACTTTTCTCTTTCCCTTAGCTTACTGCCAAACCCCGCGGTTGCGATGTCCCCGGCAGGGCGCAAAGAACCGATTCAGGTCTGCTTTGCATCCCGCTGGATGAATTTCTGATAAAGAGGGTTCAACTGTAAAAAGGTCTGCACAGCGATCTGTTGGATCCTTTCTATTTCCTCGCAGGGGACAATTTTCTGAAAATAGACACTTTTGCAGTTGTAGATCGCCTTTACCCGCCCTTGATGGGTCGTTGCAAACGTCTTTTTGTAGGGTTCTCCCATGACCTGAATCTTCTGATCGGCCAAAACGCTTTCCAGAATATTGGCAAAGCCTTGCGGGTCTGCATCGATCTTGGCCCGCAAGTCCCGCATTTGTGCCGGAGTCGCCGAATAATACCCCATTCCCAGTCTGACGCCCCAGGGGGAAAACTCGATAAAGAAGGCCGGCGCCGGCATCTCTTCTGACCGAAAGGTGACCCACAGACACTCTTTCAGATAAGGCTTATTCCCAAACCGTTGATCGTTGTATGGTCTGGAAACATTTTTTCTGGGCACAATGTCAATGGCTGTAGCCCGGCGGATCTGATCCGCGACCGAAAAATACAAATTCGTCAACGTCTGATGGACTTCCCGAAAAACAACCTTTTGCTGCCTGTACCATTCGCGGGAATTGTTGTTCTGGACCTTTTGCAGTACATCGACTATGTCCGCATATTCCATGGGTTCCTCCTTCTCATGCAGGAATGGTTGGTATCGGTAAAAAAGGTCCCGAAACCTTTATGACAGCAAAGATTTCGGGATCTTTTCCCTTTATTCGAATTCGATGGTGGCCGGGGGTTTGGTCGTATAGTCGAACATGACGCGATTGATGTGTTTGACTTCGTTGACGATGCGGTTGGCCGCCGTGGTCAGGGTCTCGGCGGGCAGAATGGTCACTTCCGCCGTCATGAAGTCGGTGGTTGTGACGGCGCGCAGAGCGATGGTGTAGTCATAGGTGCGCTCGTCGCCCATGACGCCCACGCTTTGCATATTGGTCAGGGCCGCAAAGTACTGGCTGGGGCGCTGGGCCAGGGGCAGTTTGTCCACTTCTTCCCGCCAGATAGCATCGGCATCCTGCACGATGGTCACCTTTTCGGGGGTGACCTCGCCGATGATGCGCACCGCAAGCCCGGGGCCCGGGAACGGCTGGCGGGAGACCAGATATTCCGGCAGGCCCAGTTCCCTGCCCGCCTGGCGGACTTCGTCCTTGAACAGGTCCCGCAGCGGCTCCACCAGGTCCTTGAAGTCCACGGTGTCGGGCAGGCCGCCTACGTTGTGGTGGCTCTTGATAACGGCGGATTCGCCGCCCAGACCGCTTTCCACCACGTCGGGATAGATCGTGCCCTGGGCCAGGAAATCCACCGCGCCGATCTTTTTGGCTTCGTCCTCAAAGACGCGGATGAACTCTTCGCCGATGATCTTGCGCTTGGCCTCGGGTTCGGTCTTGCCGGCCAGCTTCTCGTAAAAGCGCTGGCGGGCGTCCACGCAGATGAAGTTCAGATCGAAACCGCCACCCTCGCCAAAGACACGACAGACGTCTTCCCGCTCATTCTTGCGCAGCAGACCGTGGTCCACAAACACGCAGGTCAGCTGCTTGCCCACGGCCTTGGCCAGCATGGCCGCGCAGACGCTGGAATCTACGCCGCCGGACAAGGCGCACAGCACCTTGCCGTCGCCGATCTTCTGACGCAGTTCCTGCACGGCGTGCTCCACAAAGGAATCCATCTTCCAAGTGCCGGCGCAGCCGCAGACCTTGTACACAAAGTTGTGCAGCATCCGGGTGCCGTTTTCGGTGTGGAGCACCTCGGGGTGGAACTGCACGCAATACAGCCCGCGGGCGGGGTCCTGGGCCGCAGCCACCGGGCAGTTGGGCGTGTGAGCGGCCACGGCGAAACCGGGGGCGGCCTGCCGGATGTAGTCATTGTGGCTCATCCAGCAGACGTTCTGGGCCGGCAAGCCGGCAAACAGCGCGCTGGCGGTGTCCAGGTCCACCAGGGTCTTGCCGTATTCCCGTTCCGGCGCCTTGCACACCGTGCCGCCCAGCTGGTGCATCATCAGCTGGCTGCCGTAGCAGATGCCCAGAATAGGCACGCCCCAGGTATAGATCTCGGGGTCGATGGCGGGCGAATCGGGCAAATAGGCGCTGTTGGGCCCGCCGGTGAAAATGATGCCTTTGGGGTTTTTGGCCTTGATCTTGGCCAGGTCGGTGCGATAGGAATAGATCTCGCAATACACATTGCATTCCCGGACGCGACGGGCGATGAGCTGATTGTACTGCCCGCCAAAGTCCAGGACGATAACCGTTTCCTGCTGCATAGACTGCTCCTTCCCATATACTTTCTGAATCCTCATACCTGATCATTATAGCACTTTCGGCGGTGATTGAACAGATAGGCCGGCGGATTTTGCCGCAAAAGGTCTTTGTCGGGCACGGCGGATCCCGGCAGACAAAAAACAGAGGCAGGCGCATCAAGCGTCTGCCTCTGTTTGTAAGCGTATCAGTGCGCGCCCTTACAGGCACGGCACGCCCTTTCGCAGGAAAGAGAAATTACTTCTCGATCTTGGAAACAACGCCGGAGCCGACGGTGTGGCCGCCTTCGCGGATAGCGAAACGCATGCCCTCTTCCATGGCAACGGGGGTGATCAGCTCAACATGCATATCGACGTTGTCGCCGGGCATGCACATCTCGGTGCCCTCGGGCAGGGTGATGATGCCGGTAACGTCGGTGGTGCGGAAGTAGAACTGAGGACGATAGTTGTTGAAGAACGGGGTGTGACGGCCGCCCTCTTCCTTCTTCAGGATGTAGACATGGCCGTCGAAGACGGTGTGGGGATGAACGGAGCCGGGAACAGCGATAACCTGGCCACGCTCGATCTGGTCGCGGTCGATGCCGCGCAGCAGGGCGCCAATGTTGTCGCCGGCCTGAGCGAACTCCAGGCTCTTGCGGAACATTTCCAGACCGGTGATGGTGGTGGTCATCTTCTCTTCCTTCAGACCGACGATCTCCATCTGGTCGCCGACATGAGCGGTGCCACGCTCCACACGGCCGGTGGCGACAGTGCCGCGGCCGGAAATGGTCATGACGTCCTCAACGGGCATCAGGAAGGGCTTGTCAGCAGCGCGGTCGGGAGTGGGGATATACTCGTCGACAGCGTTCATCAGCTCCCAGATGCAGGCATACTCAGGAGCGTTGGGATCGGTGGAGGTGCTCTCCAGAGCCTTCAGAGCGGAGCCACGGATGATCGGGGCGTTGTCGCCGTCGAAGTCCTGGCTGCTCAGCAGTTCGCGGATCTCCATTTCGACCAGGTCGAGCAGCTCGTCGTCGTCGACCATGTCGCACTTGTTCATGAACACAACGATCTTGGGCACGCCGACCTGACGGGCGAGCAGGATGTGCTCACGGGTCTGGGGCATGGGACCGTCGGTAGCGGCCACGACCAGAATCGCGCCGTCCATCTGAGCAGCGCCGGTGATCATGTTCTTGATATAGTCGGCGTGGCCGGGGCAGTCAACGTGAGCGTAGTGACGCTTGTCGGTGTGGTACTCGACGTGAGCGGTGTTGATCGTGATGCCGCGGGCCTTCTCTTCGGGGGCCTTGTCGATGCTGGAGTAATCCATGAAGTCCGCATCGCCCTTCAGAGCCAGGGTCTTGGTGATCGCGGCGGTCAGAGTGGTCTTGCCGTGGTCAACGTGACCGATGGTGCCAATGTTGACGTGCTCCAAAGAGCGGTCAAATTTTTCCTTTTCAGCCATTGGAAGTATCCTCCTTTGTTTGAGACAAATAGATGCCTGTTATAAGGCTATCATACTAGATTGAACGGGAAAAATCAAGCAAAATCGCGTGAAAAATCCCGCTTATGCCCGCGCAAAGATCAGTTGTTCTTGGCGCGCTCGGTCATGATCTTGTCAGCCACGCTCTTGGGCACCTGCTGGTAATCAGCGGGTTCCATCGAGTACTGGCCACGGCCCTGGGTCTTGGAACGCAGGTCGGTGGCGTAGCCGAACATTTCGGACAGGGGCACCATGGCGTTGATGCGCTGGGTGCCGGCCATGGCCTCCATGCCCTGGATCTGACCGCGGCGGGCGTTCAGGTCGCCCATAACGTCGCCCATATACTCGTCGGGGACGATGACGGCCACCTTCATGATGGGCTCCATGATGACCGGATCGCACTTCTTCATGGCTTCCTTGAAAGCCATGGAGCCGGCGATGGAGAAGGCCATTTCGGAGGAGTCGACTTCATGATAAGAACCGTCCCACAAAGTGACCTTGCAGTCGACGACCGGGTAACCGGCCAGCACGCCGGACTTCATCGCGCCCTGGATGCCGTTGTCGACAGCGGGGATGAATTCCTTGGGGATCGCGCCGCCAACGATGCCGTTGACGAACTCGTACCCCTTGCCGGGGTTGGGTTCCAGCTTGATCTTGACGTGACCGTACTGGCCCTTACCGCCGGACTGGCGGGCGTACTTAGTCTCCTGGTTGGCATCCTTGCGGATGGTCTCGCGGTAAGCGACCTGCGGGGCGCCCACGTTGGCTTCCACCTTGAACTCGCGCAGCAGACGGTCGACGATGATCTCCAGATGGAGCTCGCCCATGCCGGCGATGATGGTCTGACCGGTCTCTTCGTCGGTCCAGGTGCGGAAGGTCGGGTCTTCCTCAGCCAGCTTGGCCAGGGCAATGCCCATCTTCTCGGAACCGGCCTTGGTCTTGGGCTCAATGGCCACGCGGATGACCGGCTCGGGGAAGTTCATGCTTTCGAGGATGATGGGGTGCTTTTCGTCGCACAGGGTGTCGCCGGTGGTGGTGTTCTTCAGACCCACGGCGGCGGCGATGTCGCCCGCGTAGCACACGTCGATGTCCTTACGGTTGTTGGCGTGCATTTGCAGGATACGGCCGATGCGCTCGTCCTGATCCTTGACCGAGTTGTACACGGTGGTGCCGGCCGCGATGGTGCCGGAGTACACACGGAAGAAGCACAGCTTGCCCACATAGGGGTCGGTCATGATCTTGAACGCCAGAGCGGAGAAGGGAGCGCTGTCGCTGGATTCGCGATGCTCTTCCTCGCCGGTCTCGGGGTTGGTGCCCTTGATGGCCTCGACGTCGGTGGGGGCGGGCATATAGTCGACGATGGCGTCGAGCAGCTTCTGCACGCCCTTGTTGCGGTAGGAAGAACCGCACACCACGGGGACGATGGCGTTGGAGATGGTGGCCTGGCGCAGACCTTTCTTGATCTCTTCCTTGGTCAGCTCTTCGCCTTCCAGGTACTTCATCATGAGCTCTTCATCGGTCTCGGCCACAGCCTCGATGAGCTTGTCGCGGTATTCCTGCGCCTGGTCCTTCATGTCGTCGGGGATGTCCTCGACGCGCACGTCGTTGCCCATGTCGTCGTAGTAGACGTCCGCCTTCATCTCGATCAGGTCGATGATGCCTTTGAAGGTATCTTCCTGGCCAATGGGCAGCTGGATGGGCACGCCGTTGGCATGCAGGCGGTCGTGCAGCATCTGCACGCAGCGGAAGAAGTCCGCGCCCATGGTGTCCATCTTGTTGACGTAGACCATGCGGGGGACCTTGTATTCGTCAGCCTGACGCCAAACGGTTTCAGACTGAGGCTCGACGCCGCCCTTGGCGGCCAGAACGGTGACGGAACCGTCCAGAACGCGCAGCGAACGCTGCACCTCGACGGTGAAGTCCACGTGGCCGGGGGTGTCGATGATGTTGATGCGGTGGCGGTTCTTTTTGAAGGCCACGGGATCTTTCTGGGTCTCGGTATGGCTCCAGTAGCAGGTGGTAGCGGCGGAGGTGATGGTGATACCACGCTCCTGCTCCTGCTCCATCCAGTCCATCGTAGCGGCGCCGTCATGCACTTCGCCGATCTTGTGATTGATGCCGGTGTAGTACAGGATACGCTCGGTGGTGGTGGTCTTACCTGCGTCGATGTGGGCCATGATACCGATATTTCTGGTCATTTGCAGAGAAACGTCTCTCGGCGTAGCCATGGCTTAAACCTCCTAGGTCTTGCAAAAAGAATCAATAACGGTAGTGCGCGAAAGCCTTGTTGGCCTCGGCCATCTTGTGGGTGTCTTCGCGCTTCTTGACCGCGCCGCCGACGTTGTTGGTGGCGTCGATGATCTCGGCAGCCAGACGCTGGGACATGGTCTTTTCACCGCGGTTGCGGCTGTACAGAGTCAGCCAGCGCAGACCCAGGGTCTCGCGGCGGGCGGGGCTGACCTCCAGGGGGACCTGGTAGGTGGAGCCGCCCACGCGGCGGGCCTTGACTTCGAGGCTGGGCATGATGTTCTCCATCGCCTTCTCGAACATTTCGAGAGGATCGTTGCCGGTCTTTTCCTTCACGATGTCAAAGGCATCGTAAACGATCTTCTGAGCAACGCCCTTCTTGCCGTCCAGCATGATCGAGTTGACCAGGCGGGTGACAATCTTGGAATTGTAGATAGGATCAGCCAGAACTTCGCGCTTAGCGACATTACCTCTTCTGGGCATCTTTCTTCCCTCCTTCACATACATGATATCATCGGTACTCGAAAGTTTCAGAAACTCCCGTCGTGCCACAAAAGGGTCAGGCTGACCATTTTATGGCGAAAAGATGTTTCCTTACTTCTTGGCACCGGCCTTGGGGCGCTTCGCGCCGTACTTGCTGCGAGCCTGGTTACGGTTCGCAACGCCCTGGGTGTCCAGGGTACCACGGATGATGTGGTAACGCACGCCGGGCAGGTCCTTGACACGACCGCCGCGGATCAGAACGACGCTGTGCTCTTGCAGGTTATGGCCGATACCAGGAATGTAGGAGGTGACCTCGATACCATTCGTGAGGCGGACACGGGCAACTTTACGCAGAGCAGAGTTCGGCTTCTTGGGGGTCATGGTACGCACAGCGGTGCAGACGCCGCGCTTCTGGGGGCTGTTCAGGTTGGTGTACTGCTTCTTCTGGGAGTTGTAGCTCTTCTGAAGGGCAGGCGCGGTGCTCTTGTGGACCAGGACCTCACGGCCTTTGCGCACGAGCTGGTTAAAAGTAGGCATTTCTTTTCTCCTTTCTTTGCGATATTGTTGCGTGTCTTTCGCCGGGCAGAACCGCCAAATGGCCGCACTGTCCCCATGGAAATCACGCAAGTGTTATTGTAAGTCAAAACGCATGGGATGTCAAGAGAATTTGCAAAAAAACCACGCGGGCTTGCGCCAAATCTTACAAAGGACGGCTCACAGGCCCAGTTTTTGGGCACAGCGCTCGGCGTCGTCCAGAAGACGGGCGAATTTTTGCAGCGCAGCGTTCACCGGCTGCGGCGTGAGCAGGTCCACCCCGGCGTGGCGCAGTTCATCCAGCGGCCAGGCGCTGCCGCCCATGGACAAAAATTCCAGATAGCGCTTGGTGGCTCCGCCCCCTTGGTGCAAAACGGCTTCGGACAGGGCCACGGCGGCGGAATAGCCGGTGGCGTACTTGTACACATAGAACGGGCGGTAGAAATGCGGGATGCGCGCCCATTCCAGTTCCACTTCCCCGTCCAGAACAAGGCCGGGGCCGAAGTAGTCCCGCACCAAGCGGCGGTACAGGGCGTTGAGCGCCCCGGGGCCCAGGGCCTCGCCCCGCTCATACATGGCGTGGGCGTCGCGCTCAAATTCGGCAAACATGGTCTGGCGGAACACCGTGCCCTTGAAATTTTCCAGATACTGGTTGAGCAGGACCAGCCGCGCAGCGGGGTCGGTCTCCCCTTTCAAAAGCTGCTCGATCATCAGGTTCTCGTTGACGGTGGAGGCGACTTCGGCCACGAACAGCGTGTACCCCGCGTACTGGGGCGGCTGGGCATGGTTGGCCAGCCAGCTGTGCATGCTGTGGCCCATCTCGTGGGCCAGGGTGGACACGCTGTCCAGCGTGCCGGTGAAGTTGGTCAGGATATAGGGTTCGGAGTCGTAGGTGCCCGTGGAGTATGCCCCGCCGCTTTTGCCCTTGTTGGGGTAGACGTCCACCCAGCGCCGTTCAAAGCCCTGGCGGACCTGGGCGCAGTAGTCTTCGCCCAAAGGCGCCACCGCCGCCAGCACCATCCGCTTGGCCTGGTCGTAGGTGTAGCGGGCGGGGCTTTGGCCGGTCAGCGGCGCGTACACGTCGTAGTAGTGCAGTTCCTCCACGCCCAGCAGCCGTTTGCGCAGGTCCAGGTAGCGGTACATTTCAGGCAGGTGGGCCCGCACGGCCCCCACCAGATTGTCGTAAACGGCTTCGGGGATATTCTCCCCCGCCATGGCCATGGCCCGGGAGGAAGGGTACCCCCGCACGGCAGCCTCGGCGGCGGCCGCCTTCACCGCGCCGGCGTAAGCCGAGGCAAAGGTGTGGATGTGGCCCCGGAACGCCGCATAATAGGCCGCGAAGGAATTTTTGCGCAGCGTGCGGTCGGGGGAGGTTTGCAGCAGGATATAGTTGGCGCCGTTGAGCTCCACTTCCCTGCCCTGGCCGTCCCGCACCGGGGCAAAGGTCATGTCAGCATCCCGCAGCGCTTCGGCAATATCGGACGGCGCGCCCAGCGCTTCGCCGAAGGAGGCCAGCAGCTTCTCCTCCCCCGCGGTCAGGGTGTGGGGCTTCTGGCGCAGCAGGGCTTCCAGCGTAAAGCGGTAGGGTTCAAGGCAGCTTTCTTCTGTCAGCGCGCGCAGCGTGTCCTCGGGCAGGGCCAGGATCTCGGGTTCCGCAAAGGACAACGCGGCCGCCGCCCGGGCGCACTGTGCCCCGATGCGGGCGTACATGCTCTGGGCGGTCTCGTCCCGGGTGTCCTCGCTGTGGCGCATGGAGGCATAGCAGTACAGATCGGACAGAGCGCGGGACAGGTCGGTGGCCGCATCCAGGTAGGCTCGGATGGTGCCGGCGTCTTTGAGCCGACCCGCGTAGGCCCCCACGGCGTCCACCCTGGCGGGCAGGGCGGTCAGGGCCTGTTCCCAGGCGGCATCGTCGGCAAACAGGCGGCTCAGGTCCCAGGTATCCTGCCTGTCGATCTGGCTGCGCTCGCGCAGGGGTTGGGTTTCGGTCTGCGACATGGAGTGTTCCCCTCCTTCTTCTTTATATAGAATGTAGCGGTCGCGGGGCGGCCGGCGGGGGTGGGTTGTATCAGTATGCCCCGTCTGCCGCCCGCCATACAAAACATCCCCGCCGCTGGCGCGGCGGGGATGGAGCAAGCGGGATTACTGGGCGTGGTCGTAGGCGGCGCCTTCAGCGTCGCGGGCTTCTTCCGCGCGGACCAGTTCTTCCTCGACCTCCGGCAGGCCGGTGCCGGCCGGGATCAGTTTGCCGATGATGACGTTCTCCTTCAGGCCGGCCAGCGGGTCGACCTTGCCCTTGATGGCGGCTTCGGTCAGGACGCGGGTGGTCTCCTGGAAGGAGGCGGCGGACAGGAAGCTGTCGGTGGCCAGGCTGGACTTGGTAATGCCCAGCAGCACCTGGCTGGCCTGGACCAGCTTGAGGTCGGTCTCGCCGGCGTCGATGCGGGCCTGGATGTTCTCGTTCTCGATCATGACATCGCGGCGGTTGACCACGCTGCCCACGATGAACTCGCTGGAGCCGGCATCCTCGATGCGGACCTTGCGCATCATCTGGCGGACGATGACCTCGATGTGCTTGTCGTTGATCTCCACGCCTTGCAGGCGGTAGACCTTCTGGACTTCGCTGATCAGGTAGTTCTGGGTGGCGATGCGGCCCTTGACGGCCAGGATGTCCTGCGGGTAGGCGTTGCCCTCGGTGAGCAGCGCGCCCTTGGCGATCTCGTCCCCTTCCATCACCTTCAGGCGCTGACCGAAGGGAATGATATAGCTCTTGGTGATGGGAGCGCCGTTGTCGTCCGCGCCCAGGACCTCCACATGGCGGGTCTTTTTGGTATCGTCGATGTGGACGGTGCCGGCGATCTCAGACATGATGGCCATGGCCTTGGGACGGCGGCTTTCGAACAGTTCCTCAACGCGGGGAAGACCCTGGGTGATGTCTTCGGCCGAAGCGATACCGCCGGTATGGAAGGTACGCATGGTCAGCTGGGTGCCGGGTTCGCCGATGGACTGGGCGGCAATGATGCCGACAGACTCGCCCACGTTGACGCGCTGGCCGTTGGACATGTTGGAGCCGTAGCAGCGGGCGCACACACCCACATGGGCGCGGCAGGTCATGACGCTGCGGATCTCCAGTTCGGTGATGCCGGCCTTCTCGATCTTCTCGGCGTCGAACATATCCATCATCTTGTCCTTGGACACGATGACTTCGCCGGTGTTGGGATCGATGACGTCGTTGAGGGCGTAGCGGCCGATCAGACGCTCGGCAAAGCTCTCGATGGAGGCGTTGCCCTCGCTGATCTCGCTGACCAGGATGCCCTCGGTGGCGTGGCAGTCTTCCTCGCGGATGATGACTTCCTGGGAAACGTCCACCAGACGGCGGGTCAGGTAGCCGGAGTCGGCGGTACGCAGAGCGGTGTCGGTCAGGCCCTTACGAGCGCCTCGGGAGGAGATGAAGTATTCCAGGATGTTCAGGCCTTCGCGGTAGTTGGCGCGAATGGGCATTTCCAGCGTTTTGCCGGCGGTGTTGGCCAGCAGGCCGCGCATGCCGGCCAGCTGCTTGATCTGGTCCATGGAGCCGCGGGCGCCGGAGTCGGACATCATATAGATGGGGTTGCGCTGGTGATGGGCCTTCAGGTTGGTGGACAGGGCCGTGGAGACTTCCTCGGTGGCGGCCTGCCAGACCTCGACGGTCTTCTTGTAGCGTTCCTCATCGGAAATAAGACCGCGGTTGAAGTTCTTCATGACCTTCTCGATCTTGTGGTCGGCGGCGGCCAGGATGTCGGCCTTCTCCTCGGGGATGATGGCGTCCGGCACGGCCACCGTGATGGCCGACAGAGTCGAGTACTTGTAGCCCTGGGCCTTGATGGCGTCCAGCATGATGGCGCAGCGCTTGGTGCCGTGCTTGGTCAGGCAGCGGCTGATGATGTCGGGCAGCTTCTTCTTGGTGACCTGGAAGTCGACTTCGTAGTCGAACTTGTGCACGGGATCGGTGCGGTCCACATAGCCCAGATCCTGGGGGATCGGGGTGTTGAAGATGATCTTGCCCACGGTGGTATTGACCAGGGCGCTTTCCTCCACGCCGTCAAAGGTCATGGTGCGGCGCACCTTGATGGGCGCCTGCAGCGTGACCACATGCTCGGCGTAGGCCATCAGGGCCTCGGCCTCGTCGCGGAACACCTTGTCGTGGCCCGGATCTTCGGGGTTGACCATGGTCAGGTAGTAGGAACCCAGGATCATATCCTGCGTGGGCACGGTGACGGGCTCGCCGTCGGAGGGCTTGAGCAGGTTGCCGGAGGCCAGCATCAGCATCTTGGCTTCGCGGCGGGCCTCGGTAGACAGGGGCAGGTGCACGGCCATCTGGTCGCCGTCAAAGTCGGCGTTGAAGGGGGTGCAGACCAGCGGGTGCAGCTTGATGGCGCGGCCTTCCACCAGCACGGGCTCGAAGGCCTGGATGCCCAGACGGTGCAGGGTGGGCGCGCGGTTCAGAAGGACCGGATGGCCCTTGATGACGGTCTCGAGAGAATCCCACACTTCGGGGGAGGAACGCTCCACCTTCTTGCGGGCGGCCTTGATGTTGGAGGCGATGCCCTTTTCCACCAGGTCCTTCATGACGAAGGGCTTGAACAGTTCCAGGGCCATCTCTTTGGGCAGACCGCACTGGTACATTTTGAGCTCGGGGCCGACGACGATGACCGAACGGCCGGAGTAGTCGACGCGCTTGCCCAGCAGGTTCTGGCGGAAGCGGCCCTGCTTGCCCTTGAGCATATCGGACAGGCTCTTGAGGGCGCGGTTGTTGGGGCCGGTGACCGGGCGGCCGCGGCGGCCGTTGTCGATCAGGGCGTCCACAGCCTCTTGCAGCATGCGCTTTTCGTTGCGCACGATGATGTCGGGCGCGCCCAGTTCCAGCAGGCGCTTGAGGCGGTTGTTGCGGTTGATGACCCGGCGATACAGATCGTTCAGGTCGGAGGTGGCAAAGCGGCCGCCGTCCAGCTGGACCATGGGGCGGATGTCCGGCGGAATGACCGGCACCACGTTGAGGATCATCCACTCGGGGCGCTGGCCGGACAGGCGGAAAGCGTCCACGCACTCCAGACGCTTGAGCAGGCGCACGCGCTTCTGGCCGTTGGCCTTTTCCAGCTCTTCGTGCAGCTCATTGGACAGCTGGTCCAGGTCGATCTCGGCCAGCAGCTTCTGGATGGCTTCGGCGCCCATGCCGGCCTCGAAGGTATCCTCGTACTTTTCGCGCATTTCCTTGTACTCGCGCTCGGTCAGCAGCTGCTTTTTCTCCAGCGGAGTGAAGCCGGGATCGGTCACGATGTAGTTGGCGAAATACAGCACCTTGTCCAGCTGGCGGGGGCCGATGTCCAGCATCAGGCCGATGCGGCTGGGGATGCCCTTGAAGTACCAGATATGGGACACGGGCGCGGCCAGCTCGATGTGGCCCATGCGCTCGCGGCGGACCTTGGCGCGGGTGACTTCGACGCCGCACTTGTCGCAGATCTTGCCCTTGTAGCGGATGCGCTTGTACTTGCCGCAGTGGCATTCCCAGTCCTTGGTGGGTCCGAAAATGCGCTCGCAGAACAGGCCGTCGCGCTCCGGCTTCAGGGTGCGGTAGTTGATGGTTTCGGGCTTTTTGACCTCGCCGTAGCTCCAGGCACGGATCTGATCCGGAGACGCAAGGCCGATCTTGATAGAATCGAACTCTCTATTTTCCATTCAGCGAACCCTCTCATTCAATCAGGTGTGTCAGGCCGGCGGCATCATTCGCCGTCAAAGATGTCTTCGCTCTCGATGCTGGCCAGGTCCTCGGCGTCAGGCTCCTGGTCCTCGGCGTCCAGGTCGCTGTCGAAGCCTTCGTCGGCATCCTTGACGCTGTAATCGTCCTGCAATTCGCTTTCCAGCAGAACGTTGTCGCCCAGGCCCAGGTCGCCGCCCTCGAAGCCGGCGTCGTCGTCGTCATATTCCTGACGGATGTCCACCTCGTTGCCTTCGGCGTCCTGCACGACGATGTTCAAGCCGAGGCTTTGCAGTTCCTTGAGCATGACGCGGAAGCTCTCGGGGATGCCGGGCTTGGGCACGTCCTCGCCCTTGACGATGGCCTCGTAGGTCTTGACGCGGCCCACCACGTCGTCGGACTTGACGGTCAGGATCTCCTGCAGGGTGTAGGCGGCGCCGTAGGCTTCCAGCGCCCACACTTCCATCTCGCCGAAACGCTGGCCGCCGAACTGGGCCTTGCCGCCCAGAGGCTGCTGGGTGACCAGGCTGTAGGGGCCGGTGGAGCGGGCGTGGATCTTGTCGTCCACCAGGTGATGCAGCTTGAGGTAGTACATATAACCGACCGTGACCTTGGAGGGGAACTGTTCGCCGGTGCGGCCGTCGTAGACGGTGGTCTTGCCGTCGTCGGTCAGATCGATCTTGCTGAAGTCGATGATTTGGCCCTTGGTGCCCATCAGGCGGTCCAGCTTGGTGGGATACTCGGGGGCGTGGTCGCCATGCCACATTTCGCGGGCGTCGGCGAAGCAATCCCGCAGGTCGCTTTCGTGGGCGCCGTCAAAGACGGGGGTCTGGACCTTCCAGCCCAGAGCCTTGGCCACGTAGCCCAGGTTGACTTCCAGCACCTGACCGATGTTCATACGGGAGGGAACGCCCAGGGGGTTGAGCACGATGTCCAGCGGCGTGCCATCGGGCAGGAAGGGCATGTCTTCCTGGGGCAGGATGCGGGACACAACGCCCTTGTTGCCGTGACGGCCGGCCATCTTGTCGCCCACGCTGATCTTGCGCTTCTGGGCGATGTAGCAGCGCACGCACTGGCGCACGCCGGGCTGCAGCTCGTCGCTGTTTTCGGGGGTAAAGACCTTGACGTCCACCACGATGCCGTACTCGCCGTGGGGCACGCGCAGGGAGGTATCGCGGACTTCGCGGGCCTTCTCGCCGAAGATGGCGCGCAGCAGGCGCTCTTCGGCCGTGAGCTCGGTCTCGCCCTTGGGGGTGACCTTGCCCACCAGGATGTCGCCGGTCTTGACCTCGGCGCCGATGCGGATGATGCCGCGCTCGTCCAGGTCTTTCAGCGAGTCATCGCCCACGTTGGGGATGTCCCGGGTGATCTCTTCGGGTCCGAGTTTGGTCTCGCGGGCTTCGGACTCGTACTCCTCGATGTGGATGGAGGTGTACACGTCCTCGCGGACCAGTTTCTCGTTGAGCAGGACGGCGTCCTCGTAGTTGTAGCCTTCCCAGGTCATGAAGCCCACCAGGGCGTTCTTGCCCAGGCTGATCTCGCCGTTCTTGGTGGCGGGACCGTCGGCGATGACCTCGCCGGGCTCGATGCGGTCGCCGATGTTGACGATGGGACGCTGGTTGACGCAGGTGCCCTGGTTGGAGCGCATGAACTTGATGAGCTCATAGGTGTCGGCGGAGCCGTCGTCGCAGCGGACCACGATCTTGTCGGCGTCCACGGCCTCCACGGTGCCGGCACGGGCGGCCAGCACGCACACGCCGGAGTCGGTGGCGGCCTTGTATTCCATGCCGGTGGCCACGATGGGCTGCTGGGTGACCATCAGGGGCACGGCCTGGCGCTGCATGTTGGAGCCCATCAGGGCGCGGTTGCAGTCGTCGTTTTCCAGGAACGGAATGGAGGCGGTGGCCACCGAGACCATCATACGGGGCGAAACGTCCATGAAATCGACGAGTTCGCGGGGGAATTCCTGGATGTCGTTGCGGTGACGGCAGGACACGCGGGAGCGCACGAAGCAGCCGTTTTCGTCCAGCTTTTCGTTGGCCTGGGCGACGATGTACTCGTCCTCCACGTCGGCGGGCATATACACCACTTCGTCGGTGACATGGCCGGTGCCCTTGTCCACCTTGCGGTAAGGCGCCTCGATGAAGCCGTACTTGTTGATCTTGGCGAAGGAGGCCAGATAGGAGATCAGGCCGATGTTGGAACCTTCGGGCGTCTCGATGGGGCACAGACGACCGTAGTGGGTGTAATGAACGTCGCGGACTTCGAAGCCGGCGCGGTCACGGGACAGACCGCCGGGGCCCAGGGCGGACAGGCGGCGCTTGTGGGTCAGTTCGGCCAGAGGGTTGTTCTGGTCCATGAACTGGGACAGGGGGCTGGAACCGATGAACTCGCGGATGGCAGACACCACGGGGCGGATGTTGACCAGGCTCTGGGGGGTGATTTTGTCGCCCGATTCCTGGTTTTGCAGGGTCATGCGCTCGCGCACCACGCGCTCCATGCGGGCAAAGCCGATGCGGAACTGGTTTTGCAGCAGTTCGCCCACGCTGCGAACGCGGCGGTTGCCCAGGTGGTCGATCTCGTCGGTGGAACCGATGCCGTGGTCCAGGCCGATCAGGTAGCTGACCGAGGCGAAGATGTCGTCCACGGTGACCGTGCGGCTGATCAGCACGTCGCGGTTGCGGCGCAGCAGTTCCTTCTGCTCTTCGGGGTCGGAGGTGGCGTCCAGGATCTTGCGGATCTCGGCAAAGGAGGCGCGCTCGTTGATGCCGCACTCTTCCACATCAAAGCTGAAGAAGGGCTGGGCGTCCACGCAGCCGTTGGAGATCACGATGACCGGGGTGGCTTCCTCGTTCTTGCGCTCCACCAGAACGGTGGCGCGGGTGACGCCGGCGGCGTCGATCTCGCGGGCCTTCTCGGTGGTGATCTTCTCGCCCTTGGCCACCAGCAGTTCGCCGGTCAGGGGGGCGATGATGTCCTCGCCGGCACGGTAGCCCGCGATGCGGCGGGCCAGGGCCAGCTTGTTGTTCATCTTGAAGCGGCCGAACCGGGCCAGGTCATACCGGCGCGGGTCGAAGAACAAAGCGTTGATGTGGCTGCGGGAGTTTTCCACCGTGGGAGGCTCGCCGGGACGCAGCTTGCGGTAGCATTCCAGCAGGCCGTCCTCGGTGTTGTGGGTGGTGTCCTTTTCCAGGGTGGCCACGATCTTGGGCTCGCTTTCGCCGAAGAACTGGCGCAGCTGGTCGTCGCTGCCCAAGCCCAACGCCCGCAGGAAAGTGGTCACGGGCAGCTTGCGGTTCTTGTCGATGCGGACATAGAACACGTCGGAGGAGTCGGTCTCATATTCCAGCCAGGCGCCGCGGTTGGGGTTCATGGTGGCGGTGAACAGGTCCTTGCCGGCACGGTCCTTGCTGGAGGAATAGAACACGCCGGGCGAACGGACCAGCTGGGAAACGATGACGCGCTCGGCGCCGTTGGAAATGAAGGTGCCGGAGTCGGTCATCAGGGGGAAATCGCCCATGAAGATCTCCTGATCCTGCACTTCGCCGGTCTGCTTGTTGATCAGGCGCGCAGTGACGTACAGGGGCGCGGCATAGGTGGCGTCGCGCTCCTTGCATTCTTTAATGGTATACTTGGGGTGTTTGTCCAGGCGGTAATCGATGAATTCCAGGACCAGGTTGCCGGTATAGTCCTCAATGGCGGCAATGTCGTGGAACACCTCGTGCAGGCCCTCTTCCAGGAACCAGTTGTACGAGTTTTTCTGGATCTCGATCAGATTGGGCATCCCGATCACTTCGTTGATGCGGGAAAAGCTCATTCTGGTCGTGCGGCCATTTTGTACGGGCTTGACCTTTACCATAAAATGCGACCACTCCTATTCCTTAATTAGACAAAGCAGACCACTGAAGGTACTTCCCGGCTGGTCAACTTCGTCATTTTTCACAAAGTTTTTGACACAGACCAAAGATTGCAGTCCCTTTAGGGCGCTCTATTCCATTTTTGTGATACTGAGCCAGTATACAACAAGGATCGTGCCTTGTCAACCCCTTTTTGAAAAATGTGTCCGATAGGGCGCGTTTTTTTGTTTTTGAGCGCGGAGACTTCCTTCCGGCCCCCAAAATCGAACGCCCGGGTGCGTGTAACAATTTTCGTCATTCTGCCGATTTTCCACCTGCAAAACAACCTTGACAAACGCCGGAAGATTCGCTAGTTCGTCAATATCACCATGCTTGCCCCATTCGATTTGTGTACGCTGGCTCTTGACACGCAGCGCTCAAGAAAAGAATAAGCCGTGCTTCCCTGCCCGGTTTGCAAAAAGCGCCGCCCGCAGACGCCGGGTGCGGCGTTTGCGGGCGGTGGGAACGTTCTGTAACGGGTAAAAGGCGCGGATCAGTCCAGGAAATCCCGCAGCTTTTTGCTGCGGCTGGGGTGGCGCAGCTTGCGCAGGGCCTTGGCTTCGATCTGGCGGATGCGCTCGCGGGTGACGTTGAATTCCTTGCCCACTTCCTCAAGGGTGCGCGGACGGCCGTCCTCGAGGCCAAAGCGCAGGCGCAAGACCTTTTCTTCCCGGGGGGTCAGGGTCTTGAGCACGTCGGCCAGCTGCTCTTTGAGAAGAGTCTGGCTGGCTGCCTCGGCGGGGACGGGGGCCTCGTCGTCAGGGATGAAGTCGCCCAGATGGCTGTCCTCCTCCTCGCCGATGGGGGTCTCGAGACTGACGGGCTCCTGGGCCACGCGCATGATCTCTCGCACCTTGTCCACCGGCATGTCCAGACGCTCGGCGATCTCTTCGGCGCTGGGCTCATGGCCGTTTTCGTGCAGGAGCTGGCTGGACACCTTCTTGACCTTGTTGATGGTCTCGACCATGTGCACGGGGATGCGGATCGTGCGGGCCTGGTCCGCGATGGCGCGGGTGATGGCCTGACGGATCCACCAGGTGGCGTAGGTGGAGAACTTGAAGCCCTTGGTGTGGTCGAACTTTTCCACCGCCTTGATCAGGCCCAGGTTGCCTTCCTGGATCAGGTCCAGAAACTGCATGCCGCGGCCCACATACCGCTTGGCGATGGAGACCACCAGGCGCAGGTTGGCCTCGCTCAGGCGCTGCTTGGCCCGCTCGCCTTCCGGCCCGCCGTTCTGGATGGCCAGGGCCAGGGCGACTTCCTCATCGGGGGTCAGCAGAGGCACGCGGCCGATCTCTTTCAGGTAGACCTTGACCGGGTCGTCGATGGCGACGCCCTCGGTGGCAAGAGCATCCTCGAAATCTTCCACGCTGTCCTCGGTCAGGGCCACATCCGCCACGTCCGCCGCGGGATCGTCGTCCACAACTTCGATGCCGTGGCTTTCCAGCTCTTCATAGAGCTTTTCCATCTGCTCCACGTCCAGGCCGTGACCGCTTTCCTCCACGGCGTCGCCGATCTCGCTGTTGGTCAGTTTGCCGGCGCGGCGGCCCTGCTCGATCAGTGCGCGGATGGGGTCTTTCTTCTCTGCCATAAGTAAATCTCCTTTGGTTTTAGTCTGCCCGTTTCCCGGGATTTATACAAGGGCCGTGGGCCCGCTGCGGGCGGTATGTCAGGCGTCGGGGTCCAGGCCGACGCGCTTTTCCTGCCGGATGGAATCGAACAGCGCCCGGTAGGCGTCGTCGTCGGTGGCGGCCGCCTGTTTGCTTTTGGGCGTCGCGTGGCGCAAGCGGTCCAAAAACAGGTCGATGTCCTGGCGCAGCAGCCTTTGGGGGCTGTTCTGGGCCTGGATCTTGATGACCAGGTTGTACGCCCCTTCGTCCAGCATGGTGGACAGCGTGGTCGCGTTGACGGGGTCGCCGTGCTCGGCGCAGCTGTACAGCGCCCGCACCGCCTGCTGGATCTCGGGTTCGGGCACGCTGTCCAGATCAAGGCGCTGGCGCACATACGGGATCTGGTCGGGGTCCTGCATCATGGCGGCCACCAGCTGGCGCGCCGCGTTGGCCGGGCCCAGGGCTGCCTCGCCCCCGCGGTCATAGGGCACGCGGATGCCGGCGGCAATGCTTTGCCGGTTCATCTCTTTTTGCTGGGTACGGTGGCCCCGGCGCTCGGCGCCCTTGAGCGCGCCTTCCAGCTGGGAGACCACCGCCTGTTTGGACACCCCCGTCTCCCCCGCGATGCGCCCGGCGTACACGTCCCGGGCCGTGGGGCTCACGTGGCTGTCGGCCAGCAGGCCGATGGCTTCGCGGATGTATTCCAGCCGGCCGTCGTCGGTGCGCAGGTCGTATTTCTGCTTGACCTTGGCCAGGCGGAATTCGATGGGGTTGGCGGCTTTGTCCAGCAGGATCTCGAACCGCTCTTTGCCGTAGCGGCGGATGAACTCGTCCGGGTCTTTGGCGCCGGGGATGTTGAGCACGGCCACCTTGACGGGGCTGTTGGCAAACAGGCCCAGGCTGCGGGCCGTGGCTTTCTGTCCGGCTTCGTCCGAGTCGTAGCTGAGCACGGCCTCGTCGGCGTATTCGCCCAGCAGGTTGACCTGTTCGGGCGTCAGAGCTGTGCCGCAGGCACACACGGCGGTGTCGAACCCGGCTTCGTGCATGCTGATGACATCCATGTACCCTTCGCAGAGGATGAAACGGCGGGAGGCCGATTTCTTGGCGATGTTGAGGGCAAACAGCGTGTGAGACTTTTTGTAGACCAGGGTCTCGGGGCTGTTGATGTACTTGGGTTTGGAATCGTCGAGAACGCGGCCGCCGAAGGCGATGATGTTGCCCCGCACGTCGATGATGGGCACCATGACCCGACGATGGAACAGGTCGTACAGATTGCCTTTGGCGCTGCGCTTGGCAAGGCCGGCGTCCTCGATCTCCTCGTCTGAGTAACCCCGCCGGCGCAGGTACCGCAAAAGCCCCGAGAACCCGTCGGGGGCGTACCCCAGACCGAACCGGCGGATGGCCGCGTCCGAAAGGCCGCGCTTTTCTTTCCAGTAGCGGCGGGCGGCGGCGGCCTCGGGGGTCTGGGCGTTGAGCTGCTCGTAAAAATAGCGGGCGGCGCAACGGTTCATCTCCAGCATGCGGGTGCGGCGGCGGCCTTCCTTGTCGTCCTCGTCCGGCAGGGGCATGCCCGCCCGGGCCGCCAGCTGCTTGACGGCTTCCACATAGCCGAGATTGTTGATCTTGCGCACAAAGGTGATCACGTCCCCCGCCGCCCCGCAGCCGAAGCAGTAAAAGCTCTGGGTGTCGGGATAGACCGTGAAGGAGGGCGTTTTTTCCGAGTGGAACGGGCACAGCCCGGTGAGCGTGCGCCCGCGGCGGCGCAGCTGCACATATTGGCCGATGATGTCCTCGACGCTGTTGCGGCGGACAACTTCCTGGATGTATTCCTTGGGGATCAAAGCGGGGCGCACCTCCTTTGTCGGGTATCTCTGACCGCCGGCCGCGCCGTTACAGCACGTGCCATTTCTGCGGGACGAACCAGTCCTCGAACAGGCGGATGGCGAAATGGTCGCTCATGCCGGAAATGTAATCCGCCACCGCCCGGTCTATGCCTTCGCGGTAGGCGATCTGCATATAAAAATTGGGCATCAGGGCGGGGTCGTCGCAAAGGCGGCCGTAGAGTTCGGCCACCACCTTGTCCACCTTTTTTTCTTCCCGCTTGGCCTGCTTGTCTACATAGACGGTGGAGTACATGAAGTCCTTGAGCAGCTTGTAGGCTTCCTCCACATCCTGGGAAAAGCCCATATCCCCTGTCTGGCTGTTGAGCACAAGGTCGGTGATCATCGTGGTGATGCGGCGGCTTTTGCTGTCGCCCAGGATCCGCACCGCGTCCCGGGGCAGATCGGCGGGCGACAACACGCCGCCGGTGATGGCGTCCTCGATGTCGTGGTTCAGAAAGGCGATGTGGTCGGCGTAGCGCACGGCCCGGCCTTCCAGCGTGCGGGCCCACTCGCCGGTGGTGTGGGTGACGATGCCGTTGCGCACCTCCCAGGTCAGGTTCAGGCCCTCGCCTTCCTTTTCCAGGTATTCCACCACCCGCAAACTCTGGCGGTAATGGGTGAAGCCGCCCGGGCACAGCCGGTCCAGCGCCCGCTCGCCCGCATGGCCGAAGGGCGTATGCCCCAGGTCGTGGCCCAGGGCGATGGCCTCGGTCAAATCCTCGTTGAGGCGCAGGGCCCGGGCGATGGTGCGGGCGATCTGGCTGACTTCCAGCGTATGGGTCAGGCGGGTGCGGTAATGATCGCCTTCGGGCGAAAGAAAGACCTGGGTCTTTTGCTTGAGGCGGCGGAACGCCTTGCTGTGCAGGATGCGGTCCCGATCCCGCTGGTAACACGGGCGCAGCGGGTCCTCGGCCTCGGTGCGGGCGCGGCCCCGGGTGTCCTGGCTCAGGGCCGCATACCGGCTCAGGGTCAGGCGCTCGATGGCCTGGGTCTGTTCACGAACGGTCATACCCCATCCTCCTTCCGTCTTGGGGATGCGAAGCGGTTTTTGACAGCGGCCTTGCGCGCAACGATCCCCTTTGTAGTATAAATACGATAAAACGCGGGCAAAACACTTCTTCCGCGGCAAAAAACCAGAATTTCACATTCAGGACGCCCCTTTGGCCGCTGTTTTCCTTCCAAAAGGGTTAAAAGGCGTCGTAACGCGCCGGCCCCACCGTCACCGACGCCGCGCCCCGGGTCAGTTCCCCCAGCTGGGCGCACAGGGGACCTTCCTCCCCTGCGGGGATACGCCAGCGCAGGGTGACGGCGTCGGCAAATTCAGGTTCGTCCAGGCGCACGGTGTGCTGTTCGATCAGGCGGCGGGCGGCGTCGTACTGGGCGTAGGGCACACACACCGCACAGTCCACGACCTGGCGCATCTCGACCGGCTCGGCGGCCGCCAGCGCCCCCGCAGCCGCCGCCGTGTACGCCCGCACCAGCCCGCCGGTGCCCAGCAAAATGCCGCCAAAATACCGGGTGACCACCACGATCACATCGCACAGCCCGGCGTGCCGGATACATTCCAGCACCGGCGTGCCGGCGGTCTTGGCGGGCTCGCCGTCGTCAGAATAGCGCACCCGCCCGTTTTGCAGCACATAGGCATAGACGTTGTGGCGTGCCGTGCGGTTTTCAGCCCGAACGGCCTGCAAAAAGGCCAGGGCCTTTTCTTCGGTGTCGGCAAAAGCCGCCCGGGCAATGAAACGGCTGCGCTTTTCCTCATATTCAAAGCGGGCTGTGCCGCGTATGGTGCGGTAGTCGGCCATGGGGGGCGTCCTCCTTCGTCATCGGGCCGCGGGCAGCGGTCTGCGGATCTTGGGCGACGGCAAGCAAAAATACCCCAGATGTCGCCATCTGGGGTATTTGCGGTTATGATTACTTGCCAGCGTTGGCATAGCGGCGCTTGAAGCGCTCGACGCGGCCGCCGGTGTCCACCAGCTTCTGCTTGCCGGTGTAGAAGGGATGGCACTTGCTGCAAACTTCGACGCGGATCTCCGGACGGGTCGAACGGGTCTGGATGACGTTGCCGCAGGCGCAGGTGATCGTGCAGTCCACATACTTGGGATGGATGCCCTGTTTCATTGCTTTCACCTCTTTCTCGATCATGACTGACGGGAGCCATACTTGATATATGTGCTCATCACAATCTTCGACTTATCGGCTACCAGCATACGCCATCCTGTGCGAACGGAGCAGCCTTACAAACGATTGCCGTAGTATTATAGCAGGCGCGGTCTCGGTTGTCAAGAGGGGAACCTTTACAACCCGCCGGCAAACTCCCGCACACGGCGGCTGAATTCCCTGGCGGCGGGCGAAAGGCTGTTCTGGTCCAGGCAGGCCAGGCCGATGCCGCGCCCCGCCGGCGGGTCCAGCGCCAGCACCTGCACCCCGGCCGCCGCCCCCTGCCGGGTGAGCAGCAGCTGGGGCATGATGGCCACCCCCTGCCCGCAGGCCACCATGCCCACCATGGACTCGTCGTCGATGACATAGCACGCGCTGTCCACATGCAGGTCGCTGCGCTTGAGGTAGCTCTGGATGTCGGCGTCGGTGTCCGCCCGCTGGCTGACAAAGGCGCGGCCCCGCAGTTCGTCGGCGCTCACATGGCCGGGACGGCGCGGGGTGAACCCCGGCGGCGCGATGCACACCAACGGATCGATGTACAGCGGCACAAAGTCCAGGTCCTGGGCGCAGGAATCGGACAAAAAGCCCAGTTCCACCACGCCGCTTTTGAGCCAGCCCGCAATGTCGGCATAGCTGCCCTGGTATACCTGCACCTCGATGCCCGGATACTCGGCCTGGAAAGGCGGCACCAGCTGGGGCAGCCAGACCACACAGGCGCTGTTGAACACCCCCAGGCGCAGCACGCCCTTGTGCAGGCCGTTGATCTGGGCGATGGACTGGTCCAGCGATTCGGTACTGGCCAGCACCCGACGCACAGCCGGCAAAAGGCGCTCGGCCGCGGCGGTCATGGTCACACCCGCCTTGGTGCGGGTAAACAGCGGGAAGCCGCACTCGCTTTCCATACCGGCCACGGCGTGGCTGATGGCCGACGGCGTCAGGTGCAGGCGCTCGGCCGTGCGGGCAAAGGAGCCCTCCTGGGCGATGGTGGAAAAGATCTGGCAGCCCAGCAGCGTCATGGGTGACCTCCCTTTTTGTGTTGAATTTCATTCATCTTCTGTATGAAAAAATTGAATTTTACTTATCATTGATACTGTACTATGATGAAACCAGAAAGTCAAGCGCGCCGCACACGCCTTGACCGAGCCAACTCATTTTCCTTCCTCTGAAACAGCCCATGCCGGCCCGCACAACCGGCGGGCTGTTTTTTGTTTTGCGCCGCGCGCTTGTGCCGGCTTTGCGCTTGTGGTACACTGTTACATGGATTCGCTGCGTATACGCGAACCCTGATGTATAATATAGAAAGATCGATCATAACGGGGCCCGCCGCGCGGCAAAGGCCCCGAACACGGAAACGGGGAAATCGGATTGCAGAAATTTGCGAAAACGCGGGGCGTCAAGGGCGCGGCGTCCTGGTGCGCGCTGGCCGCGGTGGGGTACCTGCTGGCGCGGTATGTGCTGGAAGCCCTGGTCTCGGCCCTGATGGGGCTGCGGGTGGAAGGCGCCACGTTGGCAAACCCCACCGGCTTCTCCCAGACGGAAGCGGGTCTTTTGTCCATGGCGGCGGCCCTGGCGGCCATCCTGCTGCCCATTCTGATCCTTTTGCGGCTGACCCGCCTGCGGGCGGAGGATCTGCGTCTGCTGCTGCCCGCCCCCTGGAGCCCGGCGTTCTGCTTGCCGGTGTTTCTGGGCGCGGCCAACGCCGCCAACCTGTTCGGCGGGCTGCTGGGACGGCTGCTGGGCACCCAGGGCTCCTCCCCCGCCCTGCCCGCCGGCGGCGGCGAGCTGGTCATCAGCTTTTTGAGTTTGTGTGTGGTGCCCGCTATATTGGAGGAGCTGTTTTTCCGGGGCGCGCTGCAAGGCCTTATGCGGCCGTCGGGTTCGGCTGCCGCCATCTTTGGCCCGGCCCTGCTGTTCGCCCTTTTGCACATGGACCTGGCCCAGGGCATCACAGCCTTTGTGTGCGGGGTGTTCCTGGGCTGGCTGACCGAACGCACGGGCAGCGTGCTGCCCGGCATGCTGTTGCACTTTGTCAACAACACGCTGGCTTTCGCCGTGGTGTATTTGCAGCTGTATGCCCCGGGCCCCGCCGGGCTGGGCGCCGAACTGTTTTTGCTGCTGGTGTTCCCGCCGCTGGCCTTGTGGCTGATCTGGCATGCCATGCGCCAGGGGTTCCGATTCTCCGCCGGGCTTCGCCCGGGGGTGGATGCCTGGGACGTGTTTTCCAGCCCCGCATATACGGTGGCGGTGTTGTTCCTGGCCGCGTTCAGCGTGTACCAGGCCGGGCTGTGAGGATAGACCATGACCGATGAACAACTGATGCGCGCGGCCCTTGCCCAGGCACAGCTGGCCTATGAGGCCGGCGAGGTGCCCGTGGGGGCCGTGGTGGCCAAGGACGGTGAGATCGTGGCCGCCGCCCACAATCTGCGGGAAAACGGCAAGAACGCCGCCTACCATGCCGAACTCATGGCCATTGAGGAGGCCTGCCGCGTATTGGGCGGCTGGCGGCTGTGGCAGTGCGAGCTGTTTGTGACGCTGGAGCCCTGCCCCATGTGCGCAGGCGCCATCATCAACAGCCGGCTGCGCCGGGTGGTGTATGCAGCCCCTGACCCAAAAGCCGGGTGCTGCGGGTCGGTGGTCGATCTGTTCGCCCTGCCCTTCAACCATCATCCGGTACTGGAACACGGCCTGCTGTGCGAGGAATCCCAGGCGCTGCTGCAGCAGTTTTTTGCCGCGCTGCGGCAAAAACGTCTGGCCGAGAAGGAGCGGCGCCGCGCAGCCCGGCCCCAAAGCGAGGAGAACCCCGATGAAAACGCCCCCCAAACCCCATAACGTACTGATCACGGGCGGAAGCCGAGGCATCGGCGCCGCGGCCGTGCTGGCCTTTGCCAAGGCCGGGTACAACGTGGCCTTTACCTGGCACAGCCGCCCCGACGCAGCCGAGCAGGTGCTGGCCGAAGCCCGCCGCCTGGCCCCCGCGGGCCGGTTTGCGGCCCTGAAAGCCGACGCCGCCGACCCGGACGCCGTGCGCCGGGCCGTGAGCGACGCCCAGGCACAGCTGGGACCTTTGCAGGTGCTGGTGTGCAACGCCGGCGTGGCCCAGCAAAAGCTGTTCACCGACCTGACCGACGAGGACTGGCGGCAAATGATGGCCGTGGACCTGGACGGGGTGTTTTACGCCTGCCGCGCCGTGCTGCCTAGCATGATCCACCAGAAATACGGGCGCATCATCTGCGTGAGCAGCATGTGGGGCCAGACCGGCGGCAGCTGCGAGGTGCACTATTCCGCCGCCAAAGCCGGGGTCATCGGGCTGTGCCGCGCCCTGGCCAAGGAGGAAGGGCCTTCGGGCATCACGGTCAACTGCGTGGCCCCCGGCGTCATCGACACCGACATGATGGCCGGATTTTCGGACGAGGACCGCACCCTGCTGGCCGAGGAAACGCCGGTGGGACGCCTGGGCACCCCCGAGGAGGTGGCCCGCACGCTGGTGTTTCTGGCATCGCCCCGGGCGGGATTTATCACCGGGCAAGTCATCGGCCTCAACGGCGGGCTGGTCATCTGAACGCCCCGCAAAACAAGAACGAGCATCCCCCTTTCTGCATACCATGAGGCAGGAAGGGGGATTTTGTATGACGCTGTTTCAAAACGGCATCGACGTGTCGCGCTACCAGGGCGCCATCGACTGGAAAGCCGTGGCCGCCGCCGGCAAGCAATTCGTCATCGTGCGTCTGGGGTCCAGCAACAACAGCGGCCTGTACGCGGACCCGTATTTTTTGCAAAACGTCAACGGCGCCCACGCCGCCGGGCTGCGGGTGGGCGCGTACTATTACACCTATGCCCGCACCCAGAGCGCCGTGGCCAACGAGCTGAGCCTGTTTTTGGATGTGCTGGAAGGATTGCAGCTGGAATACCCGGTCTTTGTGGACGTGGAGGATTCCAGCCTGACCACCCTGGGCCGCAGCCAGCTGACAAGCCTGGTGCAATACGCCATGGATATTCTGTATCAGCGCCGCTGGTACGCGGGGTGGTACAGCTACACCAATTTCATCAACAATTATCTGAACCCCGCGCAGCTGGCCGACTATCCCCTGTGGCTGGCCGATTACCGCAGCCAGGCAGGTTATACAGGCGCGTATGATATGTGGCAGTATTCCTCCACGGGGTCGGTGAGCGGCATTGCGGGCGCGTGCGACCTGAATTACAGCTACACCGACTTTTTGCCCCTGCTCAAAGCCGGGAACTACAACGGCTACGGCACATCCGGCCCCGACATGGAAGAGGTGTACGGCGAACAGCTGGTGGTGTTCGGCCCCCAGACCGAATACTTTTATACCGCCAACTTCGACGACGTGGTGGGGTATCTGCCGGTGGGGTCCTACCCGGTGGTACAAAAAAGCAAGGAGAAATACAACGGCTACGAGTGGGTGATCTTTCGCTACGGCAACGGCGAATACTGGACCGCCATTCTGGGTGACCGAAATCGGCTGGAGACGATCAGCGACTGCGAGTCCAAGCTCAGCGAGGCCCAGGCCAAGATCGACGCGGCCAAAGCCGCGCTGGAATGAGGGGCCCCCGCTTCGCTCATGCTCCAAACTGAGCCCACGACTTGATTTTGCACGGCGAACCCGGTATAATGAATGAGCGCCAAGCATTTGTCTTCGTAGCTCAGCTGGATAGAGCGACCGCCTCCTAAGCGGTAGGCCGGGTGTTCGAATCACCTCGAGGACGCCAGCCGGACAGGGCCATGCCGTTTACGGCGTGGTCCTGTTTGTTTTTACGGGCCTGCTTGCGTCCGGCCTCCCGGGTCGGTTGTATCATTGTTGCAGGAGGACCCTTGCATGAAGCGACCCGCCGCACCGTGGCGCAAGAGAGCCTTTACCCTTGCCGCCGCCCTTGTCTTTTTCTGGATGCTGCTGCTCAACGCCCTGACGCCCTACCTGGCGGATGACTTTACCTTCGCCTACGCCTTTGATACGGGCCTGCGCCTGCAAAGTCTGCCGCAGCTGATCCAAAGCCTGGCCTACCATTATTATGAGTGGAGCGGCCGGGTGGTGGTCAAGTTCTTTGCCCAGGGCTTTACGATGCTGCCCAAAGCCGTGTTCGACCTGTGCAACGCGGCGGCTTATCTGGGGCTGGGGCTGGTGATCTACCGTCTGGCGCTGGGCCGGCGCAGCGGCCGGTATGACCTTTTGTGCTTTGCGGCCATCCAGATCGCCCTTTGGGAAGTGAGCCCCGCCTTCGGCCAGACCAATCTGTGGATGTGCGGCGCGTGCAACTATTTGTGGGCCAGCCTGGGCTGCCTTGGCTTTCTATTGCCCTGGCGGTATTACCTGCAAAAGCCCTTTTCCTCTTCGCCGCGTATGGCGGCCGGCATGGCCCTGGCCGGTGTGCTGGCCGGCTGGCTCAGCGAAAACACCAGCGCCGGCATGCTGGTATGTCTGGTGCTGTGTATGGGGCTGCTGATGGTCCGCCGGCAGAAGGTCCCCGCCTGGATGTACACCGGTTTTGCGGGGTCGGTGATCGGGTTTGTGATCCTGATCGCGGCGCGGGGCAACTACAACCGAGCCTCGGTATACGGAGATTACGAGTACGCCTTGACGCGGTACGCCGTCCGCTTTTTCAATTGCCTGAACCAGCTCAAAGACTATGCCATGCCCTTGCTGCTGGCCTTTGCGGTGTTTTTCACCCTTTTGTGCCTGCAAGGCACGGCGCAACAAAAGAGCAAGAGCAGCGCCAAGCGCGCCGACCTCGCCTGGCCGCTGATCCTGCTGGCGGGCGCCATGGCCGCCAACTTTGCGATGATTTTGAGCCCCGATTATTACGAGCGTTCGACCCACGGTCCCTTTACCCTGCTGACCGCCGCCTGCGCCGCCTGCCTGGTGCAGCTGCGCGGTGACGCGCTGCGCCGTGGCCTTGCCTGCGCTGCGGCCTGTGCCGGGGTGGCGTGCGGCTTCCACGCGCTGGAGGCCGGGTACGACATCGCCAGCTATTATGTGATGTACAACACCCGGGACGCCATTTTGCGCCAGCAGGCCGACGAAGCCGGCGACAGCGCCCCCCAGACCGTGCTGACCTCCTACGCCATCGAACCCTATACCCGCTGGTGCGCTGCCTACGGATTGCCGGACATCCGGGAAAACACCGAGGATTCCATCGGTCTGTGCCGCGCCCGGTGGTACGGCGTGGGCGGCATCGTAGCCGACGAGACCCGCACCTACCCCTTCCCCGGACACACCAACGAAGCCTATGCCGCCGGGGAACAGGCCGCGCTGGAAGCCGAAACCGGGAGCGAAAGTTCGTAAGGGATGCAAGGCTCGCCCTTCTGCCGGGGCGGTTGCCGTAATAGTCACACACCGGGTAAACGGCCGCTTGCTAAACAAGCGGGCGTTCTGTTATACCGCGCAAAAGCGCCCGGCAAAAAGAAAGCGCCCCGGACTTGACGTTGTATCGTCAGGTCCGGGGCGCTTTTGGAGCGGGATACGAGTCTCGAACTCGCCACCTACTGCTTGGGAAGGGGCCGGGATTTTCGTATGTATGCGATAAATCGGCGTTTTGTCAGCTTATTGTTGGCTTATGGGCAAATTATGCCGCCCTGTGCGGTGGCCGGCAGCTTGCATATATGTTACAGGGATACGGCCCCTCCCCCTTGCTTTCTCGACTATTCCCGCTTCTGGCTTTGCGTACCAAAATAAAACGCCACCACCATGGTCACGATGGTCATGACCGTGTCGGGCTGAAGCTGGCCGGTCAGGGCCAGGGCCGCAAACACGCCCAGCACCACCAGCGTCACGATGGTCTTG
>DBRU01000019.1:3221-30014 GCA_002306375.1 Faecalibacterium sp. UBA1360 | reverse complement strand
TAAAGGAGCGTTTGCTTATGAGCCAACACAACACCGGCACGGTCGTCCAGGTCATCGGGCCCGTGCTTGACATCCGCTTTGCGGACGGCCAGCTGCCCCAGCTGCTCAACGCCGTCACGGTGGAAAGCGGCGGGCGCACCATCACGCTGGAAGTCGCCCAGCACATCGGCGACAACGTGGCCCGCTGCATCGCCATGTCCAGCACCGACGGCCTGGTGCGCGGCGCCACCGCCGTGGACACCGGCGGCCCCATCACCGTGCCGGTGGGCGACGCCACGCTGGGCCGCATCTTCAACCTGCTGGGCGAGCCGGTGGACGACCGCCCCGCCCCCGAGACCACCGAGCGCTGGCCCATCCACCGCCCTGCCCCCGCCTATGACGAGCAGGAATCCACCACCGAGATCCTGGAGACCGGCATCAAGGTCGTGGACCTGATCGCGCCCTACGCCAAGGGCGGCAAGATCGGCCTGTTCGGCGGCGCCGGCGTGGGCAAGACCGTGCTCATCATGGAACTCATCAACAACGTGGCCAAGCAGCACGGCGGCCTGTCGGTGTTCACGGGCGTGGGCGAGCGTACCCGCGAAGGCAACGACCTGTACAACGAAATGCTGGAATCCGGCGTCATCAACAAGACCGCCCTGGTCTACGGCCAGATGAACGAGCCCCCCGGAGCCCGTATGCGGGTGGGCCTGGCGGGCCTGACCATGGCCGAGTATTTCCGCGACAAGGAAAACCAGGACGTGCTGCTCTTCATCGACAACATCTTCCGCTTCACCCAGGCGGGCAGCGAAGTGTCGGCCCTGTTGGGCCGCATGCCCTCGGCCGTGGGCTACCAGCCCACCCTGGCCACCGAGATGGGCGCCTTGCAGGAGCGCATCACCTCCACCAAAAAAGGCTCCATCACCTCGGTGCAGGCCGTGTACGTGCCCGCCGACGACCTGACCGACCCGGCCCCCGCCACCACCTTCGCCCACCTGGACGCCACCACCGTGTTGTCCCGCGCCATCTCCTCCCTGGGCATCTACCCGGCCGTGGACCCGCTGGACTCCACCTCCCGCATCCTGACCCCCGACGTGGTGGGCCGGGAACACTACGAGGTCGCCCGCGAGGTGCAGCGCATCTTGCAGCGGTACAAGGAATTGCAGGACATCATCGCCATCATGGGCATGGACGAGCTCAGCGAGGAAGACAAGACCACCGTCGCCCGGGCCCGCCGCATCCAGTATTTCCTGTCCCAGCCCTTCTCGGTGGCCGAGCAGTTCACCGGCATGCAGGGCAAGTACGTCCCGCTGAAAGAGACCATCCGCGGCTTCAAGGAGATCATCGAGGGCAAGCACGACTCTTTGCCCGAATCCGCCTTCCTGTTTGCGGGCACCATCGACGAGGTGGTGGAAAAGGCCAAGACCCTCTGATCCTGAAAGGAGCCCGGCATGGCAACATTCGATTTGCAGATCGTCACGCCGGACGGTTCGTTTTACAGCGGACCGGCCGAGCGTGTGGTGTGCCGCGCCATTGACGGCGACGTGTGCATCCTGCCCCGGCACGCGCCCTATGTGACGGCGCTGGGCATCGGCGAAGTGCGCATCACCATCGACGGCAAGGTCCGGCGGGCCGCCTGCAACGGCGGGCTGCTGAGCGTGGCGCGCAAAAACGAGGTGCGCATCGTGGCCATCACCTTTGAATGGGCCGAGGCCATCGACCATGACCGCGCCGAGCGCGCCCGTCTGCGCGCGGAGGAGAGCATCCGCCACGCCAAGGACGCCTCGGAGCTGGAACTGGCCAAGGCGCGGCTGTCCCGCGCGCTGGTGCGCCTGAAAGTGTCGCAGTAACGCAAGAAACGACTTTCCTTTTGTTCCCTGACAAGAAGAAAAGCAAAAAAAGAGAAGGCCGCCGGGCCCCGCATAACGCGGGGCCCGGCGGCCTGTTTTGTATGGCAATTGCACTGTGCGCCTGCCGTGGTGGTCTGGCCTGCCGGAAAACCGGGGGCCCGTCACAACAGTTCGGCCCGCACCGGATCGCCGAAGGCGTCCTTGTCCCGGTACACCCGCAGCAGCCAGTTGCACCCGTCCCGGTAATCCACAGGCGGGTCATTGGCCAGTTCCACGCAGTCGGGCCCGGCGGCACCGGTGTCGGGGGCGATGCGCAGCCCCAGCATCAGCGGGCCGTCTTTCAAGGCACCGGGCATTTCCAGGCGCACTGTCAGGGTGGCCTGGCTGCCGCCACACACCCGGTTCAGGGGGCCGCGGTCCAGTTCGATCCATTGCAGGCGGGTCCCCGCTTCGTCGTACAACTCCAGGTAGACCCGGTACCCCGGGGGCAGGGCCGCGTAGCCGTCGTTTTGCAGGCTCAGGCTCAGGTCCAGGGTGGGCCCTATCAGATCGGTCAGCAGCGACCGGGCGGCGGTGATCCGGGTCACCCACAACCGGTACCCCAGGTGCCGCTCGATATAGTCAAACGCCGTTTGCCCGGGAGCGCCGGGCATATCGGTCCCGCGCCAGGCGTCCAGCACGTCCTCGTTGTAGCGCAGGTTCAGGTAACTCAGGTGCAAAGCGGCCAGTTCCCGGTGGGCGTTGTCCGGCTGGCTGCGTTCGCTCAGAGCGGGCATCTCGCCGCCGTTGTACACTTCGTCCAGAGCGCCATCCATCCAGGCCAGTTCCCGCTCAAAGGAATAGTCCGGGTCATCATAGGTGCCCATGTCAGACTGGGTGGACAGCAGCGCGTCATTGTGCAGCCCCAGCCGCCCGTCCAGAATGCCGGCGTCCCAGGCCTCCCGGATGAACCGGGGCCGGCGCACCGCCACCTGGATCGATCCGTCCAGATGGTCCTGCCAGCTTTGCAGCACGTACAACCGGTATTCCCGGTCGGGCAGTTCGCCGCCGCCCAGATACCGCCCGTCGTGCCATTCGCCGTAGTCCCCCAGCATGCCGGCCTGCACGGTCAGGATGCGGTGGGACCACCGGTTCAGCACCCCGGCAATCTGGGCGATGTGTTCGCCGATCAGGGCCGGGTTTTCCGGTTCCCGCATGTCCGGGCAGAAACCGTAGGCCGCCCGGAACACCACGGAGAGGTGAGCCTGGTCTGCGGCGCGCAAAGCGTCGTCCAGTTCTGCCAGCTTGTCCCGGGGCAAAGGGGCGTCGGTGTACTCCCCGATGTCAAAGGCCAAAAGAATCACCCGCACCTGCCGGGCAAGGTCTGGGATCTTGTCGGTGCGGGCGCTGTCTACCTGAATGTAGAAGCCCCGGCCGGGGTTTTCCAGCGTCCGGGTCGATCCGGTCAGGACCCAACGGTCCTCTTGTCTGGCGATCATGCGGTATCCCACAGCTCCTGTCAGTATCAGCAGCAGCGCCAGCGCCGCCCACAACGCCCGGCCCAGCGGCTTATTCAAAATAGTCTCCGGTAAACTCCACCAGGACGGCGCTTTCCACGCCCGCCTTGGCCGACAGCTGGTTCACGAAGGCTGTGTTGTCCACGTTCACCCGGACTTCGTAGGTCAGTTCGGTGAATCCCTTGGTGGAGGTCTTGTTTTTCAGCACCTTTTTGATCGGCCCCAGTTCCCGCAGCACGTCGTTGGCGGCTTCATCGGCATATTTGACGATCAGCAGGTACACGTGCCGGTGGTTGCGAATCTTGACCAGAAGAATATACACCAGACTGATAAAGATCGTGCCCAGCAGCGAGATCAGGTACAGCCCAGCGCCGCAGGTCACGCCCACCGCCACCGTCCAGAACAGAAATCCCACGTCCAGCGGGTCCTTGACGGCCGTGCGGTACCGCACGATGGACAAGGCGCCCACCATGCCCAGGGACAAGACCACGTTGGAGCTGATGACGATGACGATGAAGCAGGTCACCAGGCTGGTCAGCACCAGCAGGATGTTGAAGTTGTTGTTGTAGATCACGCCCTTGAAAAAGAAGCGGTACACCGCATACACGATCATGCCGCAGATGAAGGCTGCCAGCAGCGACATGGCAAAGCCTTCGGTGGTCAGGCTGCCGGTCTCTTTGAGAAAGTTGTTTTTGAAAATATCGGAAAAAGTCATTGGTACAGGAACCTCCTTTTATCAAGACGGCACATCACGTATTTGGAAATGGCGCATTTTTCGGTCATGGCGGTTTGCAGGATCTGCAACACATGTACGGGGATAAAGTCGTCGAATTTCACTTCCAGCACATAGCGGTCCTTTTCCAGTACCCGGCGGGTGGTGTAGTCAGGGGCGAACATGTCGTAATTTTCCGCCGAGGCGGCGATCTCCTTGTCAAAGGTGATGCGCACGTTGCCCTGGGGCAGCACATAGGCTTCCCGCAGGTATTCCACCGTGACCACGGGGCGCAGCAGGCGCAGGTTGTGGTAGCCCAGCAGCTGGCGGCAGACCGGCTCTGGCCGGGCGGCCAAAAACCCATAGTCCCCCCGCAAAATGGCGTCATACTCGGCCCGGGTCAGGCTGGCGCTGGTCTTGGCGATGAATTCGTCGTATTTGTATTTGCATTCCAGCTTGATCAGCGCGTCGCTGCGGTCATAGCACCGCAGGCGGAACTTTTTGCGGAAGCGGATGCCGGACTGCTTTTCGTTCAACGCGGAGGAATACATATCGTCAAAATATAAGCTGGAGATCAGGTACCCGTCCTCCCGTTTCATGTTGGGGTCGGGCCGGATGACCGTGCGCAGACGGCCGCGCAGGGTGTGGTAGACGCTGGCGTTGACGTAGTATTTCAGTTCATGGCGCAGGCGCTGTCCCTGGTATTGCATGGCAGCCTCCTTACTGTACGGTAAATTCCAGCAGGCCGTTCACGTTGTAGCCCTTGATATCGGTGAGCATGGTCTCAAACCGTTCCATGCTCAGCTGTTCGTGGCCTTCGCTGTCCACGGCGGTGACCATCAGGTAGTACACGCCGGGCGCCAGCCCGTCCTGTTTCACAAAGCGGGTATCGGCGATGTTGGCGGTCTCAAAGACCAGGTTTTGCATGTTGTAGTCGGAGTACACGCGCAGGTTGTACGTGATGGGCCGGCCCTGGTACGAGTACGAAGCCTGCCAGGCAAACTCGATGCTGTTATCGCTGTTTTTCACCGGCGCGGCCACATACATGGGGGCGGGGTATTCCATGGATTCCTCAAACAGCAGGTAGTTGGCATAGATCCCGTCGTACAGGCTGTCCAGGTAAGCGAGGAGCTCGCTGGGGGCCATGTCCAGCAGGCTCACGTCAGGCATCAGGGACAGGGTCTTGTCCAGCACGGGCTTGTAGGCGTTCACCAGGCCGGTGACCCTGTCCCGGGTGATGGTCTCGTTGAGCAGTTCCTGCATTTTCGCCTCGATCTTTTCCAAGCTGCCGTCCAGGCGCAGGTACCGGCGGTGCAAAACCGACTGGTTCAGCTTTTGCACCCCCCGCAGGGAGGTGGGCAGCTTCATCAGGCTGCTTTCGTACTCGCCAAAACGCAAGGTTCCGTCAAAATCCCAAGGGATGAAGTACCATGTCTGGGAATTTTCGGGGCTGTAAATGATGAAGTTGTGGTTGATGATGTCGTTGTTGCCCATCAGCAGGTTGAACGCCAGCCAGGTAAGGTAGTTGTCCTCGTTGAAATATTGGTGGAACACCTGTTCAAAGTCGGTGGTCTCGTCGTTGACGGCCTCCAGCATTTCCAGCAGCTTTTGGTGGTCGTTGCCTTCCCGGATGGTCAGCACGGTTTCAAAGGCTTCCTCATTGTAGCCGGGATCGTCCACATCCTTGAGCACATCGCTGAGCATAAAGCTGAAATCCCGCGCCTTGTACATGGCGGCGTTGCTGCTCAGGCTCCTGGCTTCCAGATAAGTCTTGTTGGGCTGCTCGATCTCGGTGAACAGGCCGTAGTATTCAAAGGATTGCTGGTCCTGGGGCAGGGATGTGTCCCGGATCCACACCCGCATGAAATAGGTGCGGTAGCTGGCAATGTCGTCCACCTGGGTCAGCAGGTCGGTCTCCAGCTTAGTGGCGATCTTGGTGATGTCCTCCGAATGCTTGTTGATGTTCAGGTTGGTCTGGCCGAAAAAGGTCTCAGCCTCGTCGTCCAGCTTGACCTTGTAGCTTTTGTAGGTGTCCCCGCGGGAGGAGTTGCCCCGCACCCGGATGGTGGCGTTTTTCTGGTCCAGGCTCATCAGGGGGTCCAGGCTTTCGCCCTCTTCCAGGATCTGGATGTTGCAGTTCAAGACGGGGTTGTAGGTGTGGTCCCGGGAGGTGTGCTTGTCAAAGGCCGAAAAATCCAGCATCTGGCCGTTTTCGTCCTTGGTGGGGAACACGCTGATGTATACGTCGTAGATGTTGGTGTTCAGTTCATAGATGTCCTTGTCCTCTTCCAGGGGGACGCCATTCATGGCGCTGTCCTGCAAGGTCCAGTCGGCCAGGGCGCTTTCGGGCGTGGCGGGGACCGCCTCCACTGGGACCTGGGTGTCGGCGTACAAAAAGGCAAACAGGGCGATGGCTGCCGCCACAACGGCAAGCAGGACCACGGCGTTTCTTCGCTCAAACTTGTTCACGATCGCGGTATCCTTTCATTTATCGGCACATCAGGAAGGCGTTGAGTCTTCGCAGGCGGTATTTCAGGCAGAGAAAAGCGGTGACCCACCCCGTCATGCCGCCGACCAGCAAAGGCAGCGGATACAGCGGCAGGCCGGTCAGCACGACGATCAGCGCCCCCAGCAGCGTTACCGCCAGAAAGACCACCGGTCCGATACAGGCGGCCGCATGATCCTCGAAATAATACAGAAAGATGACCGTAAAATACATGCAGAACACGCAGTACAGGCCCATGGCCAGCACCATAAAGGTGTTGAGCGACTGGGAACTGACGTTCAGATAGGGGAAGAAAATGTTGATCAGGAAAGTCAGCAGGATGGTGATGATCAGCTGGACCTCATAGATGAAAAACAGCTGGAACCGGATGGAGTTGTTCATGTTTTCCCGCTCTTTTTCCATCAGGTCATACGACCCCTTGTTCAGGGCTGACAGATACCGCACATACTTTTCAAAAAAAGCGGTCTCGGTCTTGACCACGAACAGGACCAGGGCGGGCAGGTTCACGGCAATGGCCAGATACATGGCCATGTCGTAGGAAGGCGTGGTGCTGAAAATACTCACCGTTTCCCGCATGGCGGACATCTGCCAGTACACGATGGTGCAGATGTAAAAGCCCAGCATATAACAAAACCCGCTGCAAAACAGCTTGGGGAACCGCCGGAAGTAAGCCAGGAAGGCGAAGTGGTCCGAGTTGGGCCACCCGAAAGCCCGCACGCACAAAAACACCAGCAGAAAGTGGATCACAAAATACCCCGCAGCCAGGGCAATGTACACGGCGCTGACCAGATCGATGGAAAAAACGTGGCGGCACGCAAGAAAGACGGGAATGGCCGTCAGCAGACCCAGCAGGTAGCTCAGGGTGACTTCCTTGTATTCCTTCAGGGCCGACACATAGACAATCAGGTTGTACACATTGGTGGACAGGATGCCCAGCAGGTAATACACCGCCAGAAAGGGCAAGGGGATGTGGCTTTTCAGGGCCATGCCCACGCACAGCACCAGCATGTAGGCCCCGGCGATCACGGTGCTCAGGCTCAGCACGCCGAACACTGAGGCACAGATCTCCCGTTCCCGGTGCTCAAACACGCAGTCGGAGATATAGCGGGAGATGACCGTGCTGAACAGGGCCGAGATCAGGATACTGCCCATGAAGATATAGGACAGCGAGGAGATAAAAAAGCGGCTCTGGATCTCGGGGATGTTGGACCGGTCCATGAACAGCTTCAAAAACAGGATCAGCACCGCGAACAGCAGGGACGGTCCCACGCTGGTCATGGTGGCGTACAGGGTCCCGAACACGCTGGATGCCAGCGTGCCCTTGCCGTAGATCTTGCGCAGCTCAAATCCGATGCCCGCCATGGACGTTCCCTCCCAACTTTTCGTACAAACGACGGTATTTTGCCAAAAAAGACTCCTGACGGTAGGCGTCGCACACCCGGCGGTGGCCGGTCTCGCCCATTTGGCGGAGCTGTTCGGGGTGGGTGTAGCAATACCAGATGGCATCCGCCATGGCTCTGCTGTCCATGACCGGGACCACCAGCCCCGCCGGTCCCTTGACGGCGGAATCCTGCCCTTCCAGCAGACCCCGGCAGTCGCCCACGTTGGTGGCCACAAAGGGGCGGCGGGCGGCCATGCCTTCCAGGATGGCCAGGGGCTGGCCTTCGCTGATGCTGGACAGCAGCAGCAACTTCATTTCAGGCAGGTATTCCCGGATGTTGACCTGACCCAGAAACTCTACATCCCGGATCCCCAGATCCCGGATCAGGTCCAGGCATTCCCGGTAATATTCGGGGTTTTCTCCGCAGTTGCCCATGATGTTGAGCTTGGCCTGGGGGATGCGTTCCTTCACGTCGGCGAAAGCCAGGATCATGGTCTTGACATCCTTGATGGGCACCACCCGCAGCACCGCGCCAATATGGAACATGCCGGGTTCCAGCCGGTGGGCGGACTCCAGATTCTCCAGGGCCTCCACATTTACGCCGTTGGGGATAATGATGATCTTTTCCTCCGGGCAGCCCAGTTCCACCTGCAAAGTTTTGTTGACCCGGAACAGGCTGGTGACCACGCTGGCCTGGTTGTAGGCGATGCGGGACAGCTTCTTGAAGAAGTTGATCCACATTTCCTTAAAATCTTCCTCCACCCAGTTGGCGCGGATGATGTCCTCTTCCCGCTCGCGGGTGTAGATGCCATGCTCGGTGAGCAGCAGAGGTTTGCCCGTCACATAGGACGCCGAACTGCCCAGGATCCCCGCGTATCCCGTGGACACCGTGTGGTACAGGTCTGCTTCGGGGATGTCGTCCGACAGAATGTTCATCAGCGGAAAATACATGCTGCGCAGGTTCCACAAAAAGTGGAAGAACACATTTTTCAGTTTCCGGCGCTGGTATTCCTCCAGGCAGATCTCGTAAAAATCCTCCCCCATCAGGATATCCGGCAGCCGGGTGCGGTGGCGCATCAGAAAATCCAGGATGGCTTTCCAGTCGATCTCTTCGGGCCGGCCGGTCACCACGCTTTGCAGTGTCTGGTGGTCCCGGCGGGACATTTTTACCTTGCGGTAGGTTTTGCCAAGGTCGGTCTCGCCCAGGTAAAAGGTGCGGATCTCCTTCACATTGGCGGGGATGGCGTACTGGTATTCGGACATATCTGCCCGGGTGGTGGCGATGGACCAGATCACGAACTCGATGTCGCTGAACCGGCTGCACATCGTCTGTACCCAGCTGGACACGCCCCCTGGTATATAGGGATAACAGCCCTCACAGATCAGGCAGACCCTCATGGCGCTCCTCCTTTATGCAAGTGTGATGGCGGCATGGCTGTTTTCCAGCCGCAGCAGATAGTAGCCGTTGCCCATTTCCTCATAGGTGGCGCCCTGGGCGCCGGTGATGGCGCTGTCGGTGCGCAGGCAGAAACTCTGCCCCCGCACGGCGCCGTCGCAGTCCAGGTACAGCCGGTCGCCGTCCCGCCGCCAGGTGTAGTTCAGGTCCACGTAGCTGAACACAGCGTTTTGGGTGTTGGACAGGGTCTTGGGCTGCAAATACTCCACCCGGCTCAGCACATCGGTCTCAAAAATGCCGATCTGGGCCTTGTCCTGGTCCCAGGCGGCGGTCTCTTCGTCCAGGGCGATAAATCGGTTCACGTCAAAAACGTGGGACACCATGCCATAGGCAGACAGAACGCTGGCGATCTCAAACAGGTTGCCCTCCTCCATACGGTTGCCGAAGGTGGCCCCGGGGAAGAAGAATCGGTCCCTGTCCCAGTGCAGGGCGTTGTCGTCCGACAAAAGCCCGCGCACGGCGGTGATGTTGACGCCGGGCAGGGCGGTTAGTTCTTCCGCAAAGACGGTCCCGTTCATTAGGGTCAGGCCGTTGATGTCATACTGGGTAAAGGCTTCCCGGAACCGGGCAAGCAGATTGTCGTTGTACAGCAGTGATTCCCCGTCCCGGCAGTCGGCGGCGTACACCAGTTCGCCCTCGTATTGCAAGGCAGACTTGCCAATGGTGTTGAACAGGTTGTCATCGATCGGGGGGAACCCGCCTTCTCCGGACGCCACGGCCAGAATAGAGGACGTATAGCGCAGGTCATTGCGCAGGGACAGGCCCTGGAACTGGGCCCAAACCACATCCCGCACAAAAGATTCGGTGGAACAGCCATACAGTCTCATGCATAACTGGTCGTTGACGCTGGTGACCATGGGGAAATTGTCCAAAAACACCGCCTTGATCCCCAACACCGGGTACACAAGATCCCCGGCCAGCAGACCGATGGCGCTACTGAGCAGACCGCAGCAGTTGGTGTCAGACAAAAAGGTCCCGTTGATCAGGCAGGTCTGCCCGGCGCCATAATCAAAAGTGTACAAAACAGGAGTCTGTTTTTCGGCGTCCCGGATGTAGACGCAGGCTTTTTCGCTTACGTTGATCCAAGTGGAAAGGCTGTACCCGTCGTAGGTCATGCGTTCCAATTGCAGGGGGAACAGATCGCCGGTGAATTCCAAGTCGTTGTAATTCTCCCGCAGGGACTTCTCCTTGATGCCCAGAAACGGCCACAGGTAAGAGTCGGTGTAGGCTTCTGGCAGGCCGGCGGCGAACAAAACCCGACCGCCCTGTTCAATAAAGGCGCCCAGTTCCAGCAGGTCCGCATAGTCCCCGGCCGTGTCGTCGCACAGGATCACGATGGGGTCGTCTTGCAGCAGTTGCGCGTCCAGGCGGGTCGCCTCGGTGTAGGACACCTTCCAGTCAGACAAAAGGCGTACCACGTTTTTGTAGATGTCGCGGTAGAGGTCTTTGTCGCTGTGCCCCGTGACAACAAAGTGAAGGGGCTGGGGGCTGATGGCGCCCTCGCTGGCCATGGGTTGGGCAAGAGCCTCCTGGCTATGCCGGATGCCGATATGGCTGGCCCGTTCTTCGTTGATGTTGTACATCAGAAACAGGGTGCTGACCACCAGCACGATCGAAAGAACATACAGCAGCCGCTTGATGGATAACATAGATCAGTTCCTTTCCAGCCAGAAGCGTAGCTGCTGCAAGCCCTGGGCCGACAAGCGCACCGAAGTGTCGGCCTGTAGCTGACGGATGCATTCCTCAAACCGCGCCTTGTCCCCCTGTTCATAGAACAGGGCCATCATTTTCATGTAACAGGCCTCCTGGCGCAGCCGGTCGTACTGTTCCTGCCACAGCGCTTGGGCTTCCTGCTCCCGGTGCAGGTCCACCAGATAGCACAGGTGCCGCGCCAGCCGGGCCGGGTCCACACCGTCGGGACGGCGCACCAGATGGGCCTGCACGCAGGTGCAGTACTTGCCCTTGTAGATGTCCCGCTCGCGCACGGACAGCAGGTCGCTGTCCACCAGTTCAGCCAGGGCGTCCAGCACGGCGCCCAGGGCCTCGCTGTCATCTGGCTGCCCGGCGTAGGCCTGGAATGCCCGTGCCAGAGCCTTCTGGTGGATCGAATAGACTTCCATCTTGGCAGCAGCCACATAATGGGCCGACTCTGAGTCCAGGTCCGCCTCGGCCGGCAGCAGTTCCTTGTAGTTGGTGCGTATGTCCTTGCGCAGCTGGTCCAGCAGCAGCGCGCGCTTGTCGGCATTGGCGCTGACGGCCATGGCGTCCTTGACAGGCACGATGTTCAGCGCTTTTTCCAGGTCCACTTCCTCGGCACCTTTTTCGATGGACAGGCGCTTGACCAGCGAATCCCGGTCATAGTGCACCTTAAAAAAGCTCTTTTGCAGACGCCGGGGCACAAAGTAAAACAGGAAGCCGGCCACCGGCAAAAACGCAAAAAACAGCGCGATGCCGGGGTTTTGCCCGCCGCGCAGGCAGTGCAGCGCATACAGCGCGGCGCACAGCGTGTTGACGGCGATCACGGCTAGGATCATCGTTTCCATACTTTACACCTCTGTCAGGGCGGACATGGCCTGCACCTGACTCTTGATCCCCTGTTCCAGCAGACGGTCCTGCACGGTGCGGGCGTCCTCTTCGCCGGTGTTGTTCAGCAGCACATAATACCCGCCCTTGCCGTCGGTGCCCAGCTGGTCAACGGTGCGGAACACCGTGCCCAGTTTTTCGGTGACGGCACGGGGCGTCCCCTGCACGGCCAGGCGCAGCACGCAGCTGTCCGCCAGGCCATTTTCTTTCTTTTCGGCAGCGATGCGCACCGCCTCCCGGAAGGGCTCGGCTTTCAGGATAAAGGTATCGTCCACGCAGCGGGCGGCGGCGGTGAGCGTTTCATAATCCATGGCCCGGGCCACTGCTTCCGAGATCAGCAGCCCGACGGTCTTCAGCAGGTTCATGTGGTACAGCGTGCAGCTGGTGAACGCCAGCTTGCGCACCACGACCACCGCGATGGTCTGACTGCGGTACTGCACGGGCAGCACCACGGCAGGCTCGTTTTCCCAGGTGTTTCCGCGGTACAGTTCGCCCTGTTCCACGGCGGCCCGCAGCTTTGCGTACGGCGCGATGTTCCACGACTTGCCGGACACGGCCGAATCCTCCGACAGGGCGGTGATCAGGCGCAGATAGGAACTTTCCGGGTTGGCGGCGTACACAGCCACGGTCTGGGTGTCGATCAGCTCAGCGATCACCTGCAACAGTTCCATAAAAATGCGGTCGGGGGACAAGACCATCAGCCGCTCGATCATGGCATACAGCTGGGGGATGCTCTGGCGGGAATCCAGCAGCCGTTTTTCGTATTCGTTTTTGATCAGGACGTTCTGGCGGTTGATCTCCTGCAATTTGGTAAAGTCATCCTGCAACATGGCATAACCCTTGCGGGTATCCCGCAGTTCTTCGCGCAGGGTGTCGGCGGTGTAGCCGATCACGATGCCGAAGAAGATGAAGCTGACGATGGTCAGGATGCTCTGGGCGTAGGAATAGAAGTTGGTCATCTCCAACACGTTCAGGTCCTGGACGAACAGGTATCCCCCCACGGCCAGGAACACGCTCAGGGCGCCCTGACGCAGCCCGAAGAACAGCGAGATCACCGTCACATAGGTCAAGAGCCAGTCTATCTGAGAAAACAGGCTGTGGTCTCTGGTCCACTGATATGCCCCGAAAAACAAGGCGAAGAGCAGCAGGTTTTCCAGCGTGCGGCGCAGCCCTTCGGGAAGCCGGCGGCCGGTCCGGTCCGCCTTGCGGGGCACCGGGCGATATTGCAGCGTCCCGGAATCCAGATAGGTGCCCAGGCGTTTCAGGTCCACCCACTCGGTGCGCTGCTTGAGCTTGTCGCTGTTGATGGCGGCGCCGGGGGCGCCATGGCAGGGGGTCAGGATGGCCTGGGTGCCAAAGCAGTGTTGCAGCTGTTCGTATACCTCGCCGGCCGTCATGGAAAAACTGCCACCCGCGTTGTACACGCCGCCTTCGTTCAGTTCCAGCACCCGCTTGATGGCCTCGGCAAAATCGTCCACGTGCAGGGGTTGTAGCACCTCGGCCTCGTTGAACTGCAAGGTGCCGCCGGCTTTCAGCTCGCGGATGAAGCAGCTCAGAAAGTCTGTGTCCTCTTCGCTGCATGCTTCCCCATACAGCTGGGAGGCGCGCAGGATCGTGACCCGGATGTCATAAAACTTGGCGAACTGTTCTACCATGTATTCGCCCTGGGCCATCAGCAGGCCCTTTTCGCTGGTGGGGTCGGTGAGGTCGTCCTCGGCAAAGGGAGCCGTGCCCCGGCCGTACACCTCGTGGCTGGACAGGTAGACGAACCGGTCGGCCCCAACGCGCACGGTCTGGGACAAAATGCGGGACAATAGCTGCAAATAGCTTTCATTCCAGCGGCATTCCCGGCGCATGGGCATATCCCCCGCAAACACCACGGCGTCCGGCATGATGGAGTCAAACACCTTGTTCAGCAGGGCGTCTTTTTTGCACAGGCGATAATAGCGGTATTTCAGGTGGGCGGGCATGGACCCACCGGAAAAGTCGGTGTCAGACAAAAAGTAGGTGTCGTGACCTTCCTTGTTGGCTTTTTCAATAAAGGCCCTGGCCAGCGCGTCCCTGTCGCCAATGTAGATCAGTTTCATTCAGAACCTCCCCGCAAATTTGCCCGGCGGGGCAGATACACCGGCGGGCGACCGGAGCATCTGCCTTTTGGACAGGTGCGGACATTTTTCGCATGCGGGCTGGCCGATCAACCCAGCACCGCGGCCAGGGCCAGCAGCAAGGCCAGCATGGCGATGTTGTACACCGTGAACCGGGCAAAGTAGCCGCCCCGTTCGTCGGGATATTCCCGGGCCACCAGCTTGTAGGAGATCAGGCTGGCCATCGAGGCGATCAGCGTGCCCAGGCCGCCCAGGTTGCACCCCACGATCAGGGCCTTCCACTGGCTGCTGTACCCGGACAGCAGCAGCGCCGCCGGCACGTTGCTGATGATCTGGCTGGACACCACCCCGGCGATGAGTTCGTGCCCCGTGAGCACCGAGGCGATGAGCTCCCGGAACCAGGGGATGCGCCCCATGTTGCCGATGAACACAAAGAACCCCGCAAAGGTGCCCAGCAGGGCATAGTCGATGCGCGCCAGGGTCCGGCGGTCCCGCAGCACCAGCCACACCGCCGTGACCAGGGCCACCACCGGGGCGGGCAGCAGCTTGAGGATGCTCAAAAGGCACAGGGCGAAGCCGATGCCGCACACGGCCAGGGCCTTTTTGTCGGCGTCGGCGGCGTGCAGGGCCACGGGCTGCACGGGCAGGCTGGGCCCGCGCCCGGCCAGCAGGGCCAGGCACAGGGCCGACATCGCCACATAGGGCAGCATCAGGGTGCAGAAGGCCCCGAACCCCATGCCCGACTTGGTGTACAGGTACAGGTTCTGGGGGTTGCCCATGGGCGTGAGCATGCTGCCCAGGTTGGCGGCCAGCGTCTGCAACACCACCAGCGGGGTGACCAGGCAGCGGCAGTCCGCCAGGCGCAGCACGGTCATGCCAAAGGGCACAAAGGTGATCAGCGCCACGTCGTTGGTGATCAGCATGCTGAACACAAAGGGTAAAAACACCAGCACCAGCATCATCTGGCGGGTGCCGGTGGTGCGGCGCAGCAGCGCCGCGCCCAGCCGGTCAAAGGCCCCCAGGCTTTGCAGGCTTTTGGTCACGGCCATCAGGCTGAACAGCAGCGTGATGGTGTTCCAGTCTATGTAGCCGATGTACTCGGCGTCCGGCGGCACAAAAAAGGCCGATACCAACGCCAGGGCCACGGCGGCCACCAGCACGACCTCGCCTTTGGCGGCGCGCACACAGGTTTGCAGGGCAATCTTGCCATTCATGTCTTGATTCTTCCTCTCCTGCCGGGCGGGCAGCGCCGCCGCGGCGTAAACGACTATACCACATTTCGGCCGCCCGGGCAAGGCCTTTGAAGGGCAAAATGCCGCCCCTGTGCGTACTTTTTTTGGCGGCGGGGGACGGGGATGTATTTCCCGGGCAAAGGGCGGAAAAAAAGAACAAGACTTTGGGCCCCGCGCACCGCGCGGGGCCCAAAGAGAAATGTGCCCGGCAAAAACCGGCCTTACAAAAGCCGCACCCGCACCCTCAGGGCGTGGTCGGCCTCGCCGCTCACATGCCAGGGGGCCTCCACGTCGGCGCCCCAGCTGTCGATGCCCCCCACCCCGCGCATGGCGGCGTACAGGCACAGATGGGTGTGGGCGGGGACGCCCAGGTCCTCCCGGTGGTCGGCAGCCTCCAGCTCCAGCGCCGTGTAGGGCAGCGCCGAAAAGGCGAAGGGCTCGCCCGCCATGACCACTTCCAGCGCGCCCTCGCCCCGGCCCGTGGGGCCCAGGCGGCACAGGCGCAGGCGGTGGGTGTTCAGGTGGCAGCCGCAGTCCTGGGGCACCAGGTAGGCGGGCAGGTGGGGGGCCTGGGCATGGCGGCCGAAGGCCCCGCCCTTGTACCGGTCGGGGTAGGTCTCGCCCGAAAGCCCGGTCCATTCCACCCGCTGCACGGGGTCGGGGGTGGTCAGCCTGACGCCGAAGCAGGGCAGTTCGGGCAGGCCGGGGGCGCCGTGGTATTCGGCCCGCACCTCCAGCGCGCCTTCGGCCGTGACCGTGTAGCACAGCCAGGCGGTCATGCCGGGCACGGCGGGGCTTTCAAACCCGTAGGCCACGGTGACGCGGCGGGGCGAACGCTGGCGCACTTCGTGCTTTGTGCAGCGGCACAAAGCGTCGGCGGCCATCCAGGCCGCGCTGGCCGCGGCAAAGCCGTTGCCCTTGTCGTTTTCGGTGGCGGCGCGCCAGAAGGCGGGCCGGGGCGCGCGGTACAGCCACTGCCGCCCGTGGGCCAGCAGGCTGACGGGCCCGCCCTCGGTCCAGGAGAACAACACCTCGAACCCGTCCCCCTGCACGCCCAGGTTCACGTCCCCGTCAATGACGGTCAGGTCGGCGCGGCGCAGGCCGGCGGCTTCCCGGGCGGCTTCCTCGGCGGCCAGGGCATCGGCGTCGGCGCGGGCCGCGGCGGCGTTGGCCGCGTCAAAGGCCGCGCGGGCGTCGGGGGCGGCGTGCCAGTAGCGCACCTCCTGCATGGCGGGCTTCTCGGTCCCGTCGGCAAACACGATGCCGTTGGCGCAGAAGGCGTAGTCGGTGGGCCGTTCGCCAAAATCGCCGCCATAGCCCAGCACCCGGCGTCCGTGGCTGTCGGTGCGCCACAGGGCCTGGTCCATGTAATCCCAGATAAAGCCGCCCTGGTATTTCTCGAACTCCTCGCCCAGGCGGATGTAGCTTTCCATGCCGCCCAGGCTGTTGCCCATGTCGTGCATGTACTCGCACAGGATAAAGGGCTTGGCGGGATCGGCCAGCAGATAGGCGCGGATGTCCTGGGGCGTGGCGTACATGCGGGATTCCATGTCGCTGATGTCGTCAAATTCCCGGTTGTGGAACACGCCCTCGTAGTGCACCAGGCGGGAAGGATCCTTTTCGTGGAAAAAGCGGCTCATGGCCCGGATGTCCTCGCCGGCATAGCTCTCGTTGCCGCAGGACCAGATCAGCACGGCCGTGTGGTTTTTGTCCCGCTCAAACATGCTGCGGGCCCGGTCCACCACGCAGTCCCGCCACTGGGGCAGGCTGCCCGGCACGTTCCAGCCGGGCTCCACGGCCCCCATCTTCTGCCAGGAACCGTGGCTTTCCAGGTTGGCCTCGTCGATCATGTAGATGCCGTTTTCATCGCACAGGTCGTACCACAGGCTCTGGTCGGGGTAGTGGCAGGTGCGCACGGCGTTGATGTTGTTGCGGCGCAGGGTCTGCATGGCCCGGCGCATGTCCTCGGGGCCGATGGCCCGGCCGGTCTCGGGGTTCCACTCGTGGCGGTTCACGCCGTTGAAAAAGACGCGCTGGCCGTTCAGGCACATGACCCCGTCCTTCATCTCGAACCGGCGGAAGCCCGTGGCATAGTCCACGGTCTCCCGCACCTGCCCGGCCTTGTCCCGCAAGGTCAGGCGCACGCGGTAGAGCGCCGGGTCCTTGTGGCACCAGGGCCGCACCCCCGCCAGGCGGATGGGCGCGGCGCAGCGGTATTCCCCTTCGGTGTGCAGGTCCAGGGGCGCGTCGTACAGCACCGCCCCGTCGGGGCCTGTCACCCGGCAGTCCACGGCGGCTTCGCCCCGCAGGCGCAGGCGGGGGGCCAGGGTGCCGGTGGCGTTGTCGGGCGCAAGGCCCGCCCGCAGCCACAGATCCTCCAGGTGGACGGGTCCGAAAGCCCACAGGCTCACCGGGCGGAAGATGCCGAAAAAGCGGAAGAAGTCCTGGTCCTCGATCCAGGCCGCGCTGCTGCGCTTGTGCACCTCCACGCACAGGCGGTTGGCGCCCTCGTGCAGGAAGGGGGTCAGGTCGAACTCGGCGGGGGTGAAGGAATCCTCGCTGTACCCCACGAACCGGCCGTTGCACCAGCAGTAGAAGGCCTGTTCCACCCCTTCAAAGCGCAGAAGGACGCTGCGCCCCTGCAACGCCGGGTCCAGGGCAAAGTCCTTCACATAGCTGCCCACGGGGGCGTCGGCGGGGTCGATCTGGGGCGGGCGCAGAAAATGCCGGCCGTCCCAGGGGTACATGGTGTTGATGTATTGCAGCTGCCCGTGGCCCTGGGTCTCGATGTGGCCGGGCACCGTGATGGACCCGAAGGCGCTCAGGTCGGCTTCGGGGCGGTAAAAGTCCGCGGGGCGGGCGTCGGGGCAAGGGCTGTAGGCAAAGCGCCATTCGCCGTCCAGGCTCTGGCGGGGCGCAAGGCCGTCGATGCGCCAGGTATGGTCCGAGCGGGCGGGCAGGCGGTTGACGGCGAACACCGTGGGGTCGGTCAGCCAGGCAAGATCAGGCTTCATGCGTTCTCCTGTTCCGGGGCGGCTTCAACGCCCCAGGCTTCGATCTGGGTCAGGGCGGGGAAGGGGGAGGGGCCTTCGGCCTGGATCAGCTCCTTGAGCACCAGCGAGGTGACCGTGCGGGGCTCGTCCAGGACAAAGCTCTGGGGCAGGGGGCTGTTGGTCAGGGACAGCACCGTGCGGGTCCCGTCGGAAAATTCCACCGTGGCCCGGGTCCAGTAGTTGTCGTGGGGGTAGTCGGCCCGCAGGGTCAGGCGCAGCTCGTCGATGGTCACCGGGCGGCCGAAGTCCAGGGTCAGGGCCGCGTTGGGGTCCCGGTTGATGCCCCAGCTCTGGTAGGGGTATTCCCCGTGGGAGCTGTTCTCGAACACGCCGTCAATGGCGTTGCGGGCGGCGAACACGGCCTCGCCCCGGGTCTCCACGTTGGCGCTGGCATGGGGGTAAAAGCCCGTGTCGCCGTGCTGGTCATAGGGGTTGAACGCCAGGTTGCGGCGGGCGGCGATCTCCTCGGGGGTAGCCAGACGGGCGCGGATCACATGGCGGCTGCCGGAAAAGCTCTTGGGGCTGTAGGTGATGGCCTGTTCGGCAAAGGGGATGCGCAGGCCGATCTCCCGCTTGCGGATGTAGACCAGGGCTTCGGGCATGGTGTCCTCGAACTGGATCCAGCAATAGCGGCCGGGGTTGTTCACTTCCAGGGCGATGCGGTCGCCGGGGTTGTAGGCGGCGGTGTGGACCACGCTGACCCGCTGGCCGGCGGCGCAGGTCAGCAGGGTGTGGCCGGAGGCGTCCAGGACTTTGAGCTTGATGGTTTCGGAAACAGCAGACATAACGAACACTCCTTTTGATTGATGGCGGGGGCCTTCAGCGCACCCGCAAAGTGATGCGTCCCGTAAAGTACACCCGGGTGCGCCAGACGGCTTCGGGCCAGGCGGCGCGCAGCCGCGGGTCGGTCACGGGGACCTTTTCCACGGTGATGCGCGGCTCGCCGGCGGGGGCGTCGATCTCCAGCGCGCCCAGTTCGCCAAAGCGCACCCGGCCGGGGGCCGTGAGCCCGGCGGGCTCGGCGGACAAAAAACTCAGCGCCACCGTGCCCGGGTAGTCGGTCTCGTCGGTCAGTTCCAGCCCGTCGCCGCTCAGGTGCAGGCGGCGGCGGTACTGCCCAAGGCCGGGCACCTCGCCGTAGGCGGGGGCGATATCCATGGCCAGCCCGCCGTCGGGGGCCGTCACCTCCCGGGCGGCGTATTCGGCCCCGGGCAGCTGCTGGAAGCCTTTGCCGTCGGGGTCAAATTCCGGCAGGTTGTGCCAGCTGGACTGCATGGTCCAGATCTCGTACCGCTGGGGGCTGAAAGTCTTTTGGGTGTAGCTTTCCACCCCCAGGTCGATGAGCAGGGGCCGGCCGTCCTTGTACAGCGTCACGCTGCCCGTGTCGTTGTGGTTGTGGCTGTCGGCGTTGCCGCCGGCCTTCATGCCCGCCACGTAGGCCCCCCGGCGGCACACCCGCAGCCCCACGCTGGGGTACCAGGCGTCGGCGGGGGCGGGGGGCGCGCCCCGGCGGCGGGTCATGCGCAGGCACAGCAGCATGTCCCGCTGGGCAAAGGCGGCCTGCACGGCATAGAACAGGTTGATGCCGGCGGCCGAGTCGGTGGTGGGCTGGCCGTCGGGCCAGCGGATGGCGTCGGCGGCGGCCAGGAGCATCAGGGGGGCGCTGTTGACCCGGGCCCCGAACAAAAATTCCCGGGCGGTGCGAGCCCCGGCCAGGGGGCTGCAATCGGCAAAGTTCAGGTAATAGGGCCCGGCCACGTGCACGTTGACGATGTATTCGGCCATGGCCCGCAATTTGGGCTCGGTCCACACGTCATCAAACACGCCGGGGGCCAGATCGCACAGGATGTCCAGGGCGTTGTACAGGCACAGCGCCGCGTGGGAGTAATACTGCGCGCCCTCGCTGCACGCGCCGTCCTCGCCGTAGTCCTTCAAAAAGCAGTCCAGGCTGTAAGCGGCCCGGGCCACGGCGGCCCGGGTCCCGGCCTTGCCGGCGGGGTGCAGCAGCGCCTGGGCGATCAGGCAGTTCTGGGTGCACCAGGGCGTCCAGTTGCACATGGGTTCGTCCCCGTCGCCCATCCACCAGAAATGTTCCGTCGCCCAGGGGCGCAGCACCCGGGCGTCCACCTCCCGCACCAGGCGGGCGGCGATGCCGGGGGCGTATTTGTCCAGGGGGTCCCGCAGCAGGTAGTACACCATGGCCAGCAAAGCGGCGGTCTCGGCCGCGAACAGGTCCACCACCGGGCGGGCGGTGTCGGCCAGGGGCAGCTGGGGGGCGTCGCGGATATAGCTGTTGTGGGCCGGCAGCTGCCAGGCGCTCTCCTCACAGACGGCCCACACATAATCGGCGATCAGGGGAAGGAAGCCCCCCGCGTCGCTCATGGCCTCGGCCATGGCCAGGCGCACCAGGGTGCGGCGGCGGGCAAAGTAGGCTTCCTCGTATTTGACCCGCTCGCCCTTTTGGGCAAAGCGCAGCCACAGCGAAAGGGGCAGCGGCGGCACTTTGCGCCCGGCGCGGGCGGCCTCGTTGCCGGCGGCCAGCACCCGGTCAAAGCCGGGCAGGGCGTCCCACTCCCCCCGGCGGGAGGTGGGCGGGCAGGGCGCCCAGCGCCCCGGGGCAAAGTCGGGGCGGCGGCGCAGGCGGTCAGTCAGCATCATGGGCGGCATCGGTACCCTCCTTTTCGGGGGCGGTCCCGCGCAGCTTCTGCAAATAGGCGCGGGGGCTGACCCCTTCGATCTTTTTGAACACCTTGGAAAAATAAAACGCGCTTTCAAACCCCAGCCGTTCACTGATCTCATAGATCTTCAGGTCGGTGGAGGCCATCAGCTCCTTGGCGGCGGCGATGCGGGTCTCGCTGACAAATTCCACAAAATTTGCCTCGCCGTTTTGGCTGAACAGCTGGCTTAAGTACCCGGGGCTGAAATTGAACACGGCCGCCACGTCGTTCAGGGACAGGCGCTTGTCCAGGTGATGGCGCACATACTCCTGCACGTCGGCCACGATGCGGGCCCGGTGGTCCAGGGGGCTCTGGGCTTCCTCGCGGCAAAAGACCACGGGCTGGCTGTCGCTGAGCAGCGGCAGGGCCGAAAAGGCGTCCCGCTGGCTGGCGCCGATGCGCCCCGGTGCGTTGACCGGGCGGCCCACCGCCCACCACAGCCGGGTGCTGAAATACTTGTACAGGATGTCGTTGGCTTTTTGCAGCACGGGGCCCAGCTCTTCTTCCAGGGCGGCGGGGACTTGCAGGGGCACCAGCACCGAAAAATGCCGCAGGTCCATGCCGGTCACAAAGCAGGGCAGGTACTTGGGCAGGATGTCGGCGGCCATGCGGGTGACCCCGGCGCTCAGGGTGCCCTGCTGTTCGGGGTCCAGTTCCCGGTTGCGGATGTCGGCAATGGCCACGGCGTACCAGGGGGCGTCCAGGGCCAGGCCCAGTTCCCGGGCCGCGCCCACCACGGCCTCGTCGGTGGCAAAGGACCCGCTGTACAGCCGGATGAAGAACCGGTCCCGGTAACTTTCCAGCCCGGCGGCGGCGGGGGCGGCGGGGGCGCGCAGGGCCCGCTCTTTTTCCACGGCGGCCCGGGCGCGCTGCAAGGCGGCCAGCAGGTTTTCGGGCGTCAGGTCCAGCTTGACCAGGTACTCCACCGCGCCCAGGCTCAGGCTGCGGCGCACATAGTCGAATTCCTCATAGCTGGTCAGCATGATAAAAGCCGGCAGGGCCGGGTCCTTTTCACGGCAGCGGGCCGCCAGGCCCAGGCCGTCCAGCACCGGCATGCGGATGTCCGACACCACGATGTCGGGGTGTGTCTCGGCGATGCGCTCCAGCGCCTCGCCGCCGTTGCGGGCCGTGCCCGCCAGTTCAAAGCCCTGGCCGGCCCAGTCGATCATGCTCTGCATGCCAATGAGCACCAGCGGTTCGTCGTCCACCAGCAAAACGCGGGTCATGGGGTATCCTCCTTTGTGCGGGTCAGGGGCAGGCGCACGGTGACGGTGGCGCCCCGTCCTTCTTCCGAGGCGATGGAAAGTCCGTACTCCTCCCCAAAGCTGTACTGGATGCGGCGGTGCACGTTCCAAAGCCCCACGTGGCGGTATTTGGCGGCGGCCTCCTCGGGTCCCGGCTCGCGCAAGGCCCGGGCGGCCCGGTCGGGGCTCATGCCCACGCCGTCATCCTCCAGTTCAATGAGCACGTCGGCGTCCCGGCGCAGCACCCGGATCGCGATGCTGCCCGCGCAGCCCTTGGGCTCGATGCCGTGGAAGATGGCGTTTTCCACCAAGGGCTGCAAGGTAAAGCGGGGGATCATGCAGGCCTGGCACAGGCGCTCGTCCTCGATGTAGGTCACATCCATGGTGATCGTGCCGCCGTAGCGGTACTGCTGGATCGTGAAATAGTCGTTGAGCAGGGCAAATTCTTCCTGCAACGGCACCAGGCGCTCGTTGCCCTTGGACACGCTTTTGAGCAGGCGGGACAAGGCCATGGTCATTTCGGCGATGCCGGTGGCGTGCTGGATCGTGGCCATCCACTTGATGCTGTTGAGGGTGTTGTAGATAAAATGGGGGTTGATCTGGTTTTGCAGCATGCGGTATTCCAGGTCTTTTTTCTGGCGTTCGTCCTCCAGCCGGCGTTCCATCAGGTCGGTGATGGAGCGGGCCAGGCCGTTGATGCCCCGGCCGATGTCGCCCATCTCGTTGTTCCACTCAATGGCCGGGTTGGGGGTAAAGTCGCCCCCGCCGATGGTGGTCAGCTGGGCTTGCAGGGCCATGACCGGCGCGGCGATGGTGCGGCGCAGCAAAAGCCCCAGCAGCAGCCCCAGCAGGCTCAGCCCCGCAAAGGCGCTGAGCAGCGGCAGAAACATCGAGGGCAGCTGGTCCAGCACCACCTGGTGGGGCAGGGTCTGGGCCACATACAGGCTGTGGGTGCCCACGGGGTAGGCCAGAGCCGGGGACCCGTCCAGGCAAAACACCCGGGTGCGGGCGTCCAGCAGTTCCAGGCCGTCGGCGGTCCCGTCCTCCATGGCGGGGTCGGCGGCGGTCATCGTACCGTCCAGGGCCTGCCAGCAGCTGTCGCCCATGATCCAGTACAGCGTGCACCCGTCCATCAGGGCATAGTCGTCCAGCACGTCGGTGATCATGGCGCTGGACACCGCGATGTACACCCGGGCCGACGCCCCCGACGCCGGGGAGCTCAGTTCCCGGAACACCGGAATGATCTGACGCTGGCCGTAAGTGATCAGCGGGTCGTCGGCGATCATGGTCCAGGAATCGGCGGCGGTGCTGCCCGCGAACCCGGGCAGTTCGTCCAGGTTGTCGAACCCCAGCGCCCGGGACTGGGACGTGGCCGTGCCCTGTTGCAGCATGCGGGTCGCGCCGTCGGTGACCAGCAGCCGGCGCAGGTAGCGGGCCGTGGACTGGGCCGAATATTTGTTCAGCACCGTGTTGTACACGTCCAGCAGCTGGGCGCCGGGCGAGGCGGACAGCACGTACCCGCGCACGGTGGAATCCACGGTGCACCAGTCGGCCAGCGCGTCGATCTCCTGCACGCGCTGGGCCAGGCTGGTGGCGGCGGTCTGCAAGCTGTATTCCACGGTCTGGGCCGTGGTGCGCACGGTGTTTTTGTACAGCGCGGCCACACTGGCTACGCACACCCCCAGGGCGATGAGCGCCGTGAAGGCCAAAGAAAGCAGGATCACCCGCACCTGGATGGAGCGTCGCGCACCGGTCATGGTATGTCCTCCCCCTTTTTGTAAAAGCGCTGCAATCGCTTTTATTATACAAAACCGGCTGTCCCAACGCAAAGGAAATGTGCAATTGGTTAAAAAAGTGCAGGTTTTTGAAGATTTTACATCTTTTTGCCCCGGCGAGGGCGGCGACGGACTACAAATATGGCAAAAGATTCCGCAAAAATTCCATCTGTTTTTCCCCCCGCGGACCTTATAATAAGAATCAGCAAAGGGGCAGCTTGCGCCCCGGGATACATAAGGAGGAAAACACTATGAAGAAGCTCTTGGCTTTGACCATGGCCGGCGCCCTGGCGCTGTCCCTGGCCGCCTGCGGCGGCAACACCGGCAGCACTGCCGACGCCGCCGACACCGCCGATACCGGCAGCACCGCCGCCACCGGCGACACCGCCGCCGACGGCGAGCAGGTCACCCTGAACTGGGCTGTGTGGGACCTGGAGTCCACCGCTTACTGGAAGGCGATGGCCGACGGCTACATGGCTGCCAACCCCAACGTCACCATCGAGATGACCGACCTGGGCTCCACCGACTACATGACCCAGCTGGCCACCCAGCTGGCCGGCGGCAACGGTGAGCTGGACGTGCTGACCATCAAGGACATCCCCGGCTACTCCAACCTGATCAACCTGGAAATGCTCGTTCCCATGAACGACATCCTGACCCGTGACACCGCGGACTTCGGCGGCGTCATCGAGCAGCTGACCGCCTCCGACGGCAACTTCTACGCCGTGCCCTTCCGCTCCGACTTCTGGGTGCTGTTCTACAACAAGGACCTGTTCGATGAGGCCGGCATCGAGTACCCCTCCAACGACATGACCTTCGACGAGTTCGACGCCCTGATCCGTGAAGTGTCCGAGGCCACCGGCGTGTACGGCAACTTCTACCACACCTGGCGTTCCGCCGTGACCCTGTTCGGCATCCTGGACGGCCAGAACACCATCATCGACGGCACCTATGACTTCCTGAAGCCCTACTACGAGACCATCCTGGCCCAGCAGGCCGACGGTGTCGTGCCTGACTACGGCGAACTCAAGACCAGCGGCCTGCACTACTCCGCCGCTTTCGAGAACGGCCAGGCCGCCATGTGCAACATGGGCAGCTGGTTCATCGCCACCTTGCAGACCTACAATGCCGAGGCCGACGCCAACGGCGTTGAGCCCGTCAACTTCGGCATGGTCAAGTATCCCCATCCCGACGGCGTCGAGGCCGGCACCACCCTGGGCACCGTGACCAGCCTGGGCATCAACCCCTACTCCGAGAACCAGGAAGTCGCCGCCGACTTCATCAACTGGTGCGTGTCTGACGAGGGCGCTGCCGCCATCGCCGCCACCGGCACCTTCCCCGCCGTTTCCAACAGCGAGATCAACGAGATCATCGCCGCCACCGAAGGCTTCCCCGCTGACGAAGCGTCCAAGGAAGCTCTGAACACCGTGGCCGTCTACCTGGAAATGCCCCTGTCCGACAAGGCTTCCGAGATCGAGACCGTGCTCAACACCGAGCATGACGCCATCATGACCGGCGCCGAGAGCGTGGACGAAGGCATCGCCAACATGAACGAGCAGGTCCAGGAGATCCTGGCCGGCTGAGTTCTTTCCGCGAACGACCAACCGCAGCCGTATACCGGGGGCGGGCGATGACCGCCCGCCCCCTTTGCTGTGCGGCCTTGCCCGAAACCAAGGAACAGGAGGGAACTGTTTATGCCTGCCACCGCTCATGCGGCCCCCGCCGCCCAAAAGAAGGGGATGGGCAAAAACCTGCGCGACAGCCTGATCGCGTACAGCTTCATCGCCCCCAACTTCATCGGGTTCTGCATCTTCACCCTGGTCCCCATGGTGTTCGCCATCGCCCTGGCCTTCTGTGACTGGGACGGCGTGCACGCCGTGGAGTTCGTGGGGTTGCAGAACTTCATCGACCTGGCCGATGACGACACCTTCAAGGCGGCCTTCGTCAACACCATCGTCTACACCGTGGCCGTTGTGCCCCTGACCCTGGTGTGCAGCCTCGGCCTGGCCGTGCTGCTGAACCAGAAGGTCAAATTCCGCAACTTCTTCCGCACGGTGTCCTTCTTCCCCTACGTTGCCTCTCTGGTGGCCGTGGCCGCCGTGTGGAACATGATCTTCAGCCCCTCCATGGGCCCCGTCAACATGCTGCTGGAAGCCCTGGGCGTGGAGAACCTGCCCCGCTGGGCCGCCGGCAAGGACACGGCCATGCTCACCGTCGTGCTGTTCAGCGTGTGGAAGAACATGGGCTACTACATGGTCATCTACCTGGCGGGCTTGCAGGGCACCAACCTGGAGCTCAACGAGGCCGCCGAGCTGGACGGCGCCAACAAGTGGCAGATCTTCTGGCACGTGGTGCTGCCTCAGCTGCGCCCCACCACCTTCTTCGTCATCATCATGCTGACGATCTCCTCCTTCAAGGTGTATGACCAGATGTACATGATCACCCAGGGCGGTCCCGGCAACGCCACCATGACCCTGGTGTACGACATCTACAACGTGGCCTTCGTCAACACCCCGCGCTACGGCTACGCCAGCGCCATCTCCATGGTGCTGTTTGTGCTGGTGCTCATCGTCACCATCATCCAGTTCCGCGGCTCCGCCGCCAACGACTAAGAAAGGAGGCAGTACCAATGGCGCAGACTCTTGCCGTCAAGACCCGTTCCGCCAAGCGGCAGCACCAGATCACCATGGTGGCGGTGTACGTC
>DBRU01000019.1:894-3123 GCA_002306375.1 Faecalibacterium sp. UBA1360 | reverse complement strand
AACACCGCCAAGCTGACCATCATCGTCACGCTCTTGCAGCTGTTCACCTCCAGCTTTGCGGCCTACGCCTTTGCCAAATTGAACTTCAAGGGCAAAAAGGTGCTGTTTTTGGGCTACATCGCCACCATCGCGGTGCCCTGGCAGGCCTACATGGTGCCCCAGTTCATGATGATGCGCTCCTGGGGTCTCAACAACACCCACCTGGCCATCATCTGCCTGCAAGCCTTCAGCGCCTTCGGCGTTTTCCTGATGAAGCAGTTCTATGAGGGCGTGCCCAGCGAACTGTGCGAGGCCGCCCGCATCGACGGTTTGTCCGAGTACGGCATCTGGTGGCGCATCATGCTGCCCCTGTCCAAGCCGGCTTTGTCCACGCTGACCATCTTCACCTTCGTGTCCACCTGGAACGACTTCCTCGGACCCTTGATCTACCTGACCAAGACCGAGCTCAAGACCATCCAGATCGGCCTGCGCATGTTCATCAGCCAGTATTCCGCCGAATACGGCCTGATCATGGCCGCGTCGGTCATCGCCCTGATCCCCGTGCTGATCGTGTTCCTGGCCTTGCAGAAATATTTCGTGCAGGGTGTTGCGTCCGCCGGCCTCAAGGGCTAAACTCAAACCAAGGCATGACCCCCCGGGGGCGCCGAGCGGTTGCCCGGCGCCCCCTTTGTTTTGGGTCGGCCCGACTTCTGTGACGAGGTGCTGTGTATGAAAACCTACGACCTGCCCCAGCTCACCGACGCGGCGGCCGCCGCCGCGCTGGACGCCGCCTGCCGCCAGGTGCGCGTCAACCTGCCCCTGTACACCCACCGCTGCCAGAACCATTCCAGCGTGGGGGGCATCTACCCTGCCTGCGACAACGTCCAGTGGACCTGCGGGTTCTGGCCCGGCGAGGTCTGGCTCGCCTACGAGCGAACCGGGGACGACGCCTTCAGGACCGCCGCTCTGACCCTGGTGGACAGCTTTGCCGAGCGCATCGACAAAAAGATCGAAGTGGACCACCACGACATGGGCTTTTTGTACAGCCCCTCCTGCGTGGCGGCCTACAAGCTCACAGGCAGCGAGAAGGCCCGCGCCGCCGCCGTCAAGGCCGCGGACCAGCTGCTCTCCCGCTTTCAGGAAAAAGGCCAGTTCATCCAGGCCTGGGGGGCCATGGGCGCGCCGGAAAATTACCGCTACATCATCGACTGCCTTTTGAACCTGCCGCTGCTGTACTGGGCGGGCGAGACCACCGGCGACGCCAAATACGCCGACATCGCCCACCGTCACATCACCACCTGCCTGGCCAACTCCTTCCGGCCCGACGGCTCCACCTACCACACCTTCTTCATGAACCCCGACGGCACCCCCAGCCACGGGGCCACCTGCCAGGGCTACAGGGACGACAGCTTCTGGGCCAGAGGCCAGGCCTGGGGCGTGTACGGCAGCATCCTGAGCTACCGCTACACCAAAAACCCCCAATACCTCGACACCTTCCGCAAGGCGCTGGACTTCTACCTGACCCGCCTGCCCGAGGACCTGGTGCCCTACTGGGACATGATCTTTACCACCGGCGACGAGGAACCCCGGGACTCCTCCTCGGCGGCCATCGTGGCCTGCGGCCTGCTGGAAGCGGCCAAGTTCCTGCCCGAGGCCGAAGCCGACGCCTGCACCACCCTGGCCCGGCAGATGCTGGCCAGCCTGGCCGGGCACTACGCCGTCACCGACCAGGTCCCCGGCGCGGGGCTGCTGGCCCACGGCACCTACAGCAAAAAAAGCCCCTACAACACCTGCACCCCCGAAGGCGTGGACGAGTGCACCAGCTGGGGCGACTACTTCTACATGGAAGCGCTGACCCGCCTGACCAAGGACTGGCAGCTGTACTGGTGACCATACCCACGGAAAGGATGATTCCACATGTTGTATCCCCAGCACAACGCCGCGCGGCTGTGCGTGGCCCAGAGCGGTCTGTGGGATTTCTGCCTCAGCCATGACCTGAACGCCGGGGACATCGACCCCGCCGCCCCCCTGCCCGCCGCCCGCCCCATGGCGGTGCCCGCCAGCTACAACGACCAGGGCGAGGACAAGGCCCTGCGCGACCACTATGGCTGGGCCTTCTACCAGCGCCGCATCACCCTGCCCGCCCTGTGCGCCGGGCAGCGGGCGGTGCTGCGCTTCGGGGCCGTGACCCACAAGGCCCGGGTCTGGCTGGACGGGACCCTCATCGCCGAGCACAAGGGCGGCTTTCTG
>DBRU01000019.1:0-861 GCA_002306375.1 Faecalibacterium sp. UBA1360 | reverse complement strand
TCCCCTCGGTGGAGCACGCCAAGGTGAGCGCCGCGCCCCAGAACCGCCCCAACTTCGACTTTTTCAACTTTGCGGGCATCCCGCGCCCGGTGTGGCTGTACACCACCCCCGCCGCCTATATCCGGGACATCACCCTCGTGCCCCACAACGACGGCCGGGTGGACTATGTCATCGACACGGTGGGCGAAGGGGAGCTCAGCCTGGAGGTGCTGGCCCCCGACGGGACCCCCGTGGCTTCGGCCCAGGGGGCGGAAGGCGCCCTGAGGGTGCCCGACCCCCGGCTGTGGGAGCCCTGGCCCGGCGCCCCTCACCTGTACACCCTGCGCGTGCGCTTCGGCGCCGACGAGTACGCCCAGACCTTCGGCTTTCGGGAGATCCGGGTGGACGGGGTGCGGGTGCTGCTCAACGGCAAGCCCCTTTATTTCAAGGGCTTCGGCAAGCACGAGGATTCCGCCTTCCGGGGCCGCGGCCTGGACGAGTGCCTGAACGTCAAGGACGTGAACCTGCTGCACTGGCTGGGGGCCAACGCCGTGCGCACCAGCCACTACCCCTACAGCGAGGAATTCTACGACCTGTGCGACCGGGAGGGCATCCTGGTCATTGACGAGACCCCGGCCGTGGGCATCGGCGCGGGGGCGGCCCAGGACCCCTACAAGACCTTCCCCATCGCCGGGCATCACCGGGATGTGCTGCGGGACATGATCGACCGGGACAAAAACCACCCCTGCGTCATCCTCTGGAGCCTGGGCAACGAGCCGGACCTCGAGCACTTCCCCCGGTCGGCCTACGACTACTGGCGGCCCCTGTACGACCTGGCCCATGAACTGGACCCCCAGGACCGCCCGGTCACCCTGGTGTGCT
>DBRU01000098.1 GCA_002306375.1 Faecalibacterium sp. UBA1360 | reverse complement strand
CAAAGCCAGCACCCGGTGGCCGGGGATCTTGGCCAGCGGCTCGGAATAGTCGTAGTACTGGGCGTAGACGCTGTCGCCCTCCTTGGCCTGCTGGCTCTTGAGCAGACCGAAGGCCCGGTAGTACCGGCGCAGCTCGGCGCGGCAGCGGGCGTCGTCCGAAATTTGCTCGGCGATGATGTCTTTGGCGCCGGCCAAAGCGGCCTCAGCATCGGGGACCTCCTCGTTGAGATAGCCCTTTGCCGCGGCTGCCGGGTCGAAGGCCGCATCCTGGGCCAGGATCGCGTCGGCCAGGGGTTGCAGGCCCCGGGCCCGGGCGATGCCGGCGCGGGTCTTGCGCTTGGGCTTATAGGGGCGGTAAAGGTCCTCGACCTCGGCCAGGGTCTTGGCGGCGGTCAGGGCCGCCAACAGTTCGGGGGTCATGGCCCCCTGCCCTTCCACCGAGGTCTGGACCTCGGCCTTGCGCTTGTCCAGACCGCGCAGGTATTCCAGGCGGTCGCCCAGCGTGCGCAGGGCCTGGTCATCCATGGAGCCGGTGGCCTCCTTGCGGTAGCGGGCAATGAAAGGGATCGTGTTGCCGGCGTCGATCAGGTCGATGGCGCCCTGCACGTTCCGGGCGGGCAAAGAGAGTTCCTGGGCGATCTGTTGGGCGTAGTTGGTCATACTTCCTCCGTATCGATATGAATGGGGACCGAATGCCGGGCAGCGGCGCGGGCGCGGCGGTACACCCACAGGGCGTACGCCGCCAGCACCGCCAGCGCCACGGCGCTGACGGCGGCGCCCAGGCGCAGGCCGGGCGTGCGGTAGGTAAACACGATGTCGCTGTGGCCGGCGGGGACCGACACGGCCATAAGGCCGTTGTCCACAAGCAGGATGTCGGCGGGCTGACCGTTGACGGTGGCGGAAAAGCCGTCGTCATACGGCACGGCGAACAGCACAAGTTCCTGTTGTTCCAGGTCGGCCACAGCCGTGAAGCCGTCGGCGGTGGCCGTAAACCCGGACACGCCGCTTTGCCGCCGGGCGTCGCAATCGGACACATAGGCGTCCCAGGTGCAGTTTTCCAGCTGGGATTCGGGCAGCGGCTGCAAGGTATCGGACCAGGCTTCGGCCTGTTCTTCGGTGAGCAGCAGGGCCTTGAGCAGGACGTTGCCCCGCTGCTCGTCAGGGATCTGTTCAAACAGATCCGGGGTGATGTAATAGTCGAACGTCAGGCCCAGGGGCAGCCAGTTTTCGTTTTCGTACAGCGCGTACTGTTCCGTGGTGGCGACCAGGGACCAGCCCTGGGTGACGTCGGCCTCCCAGTCGGCGGCCTTGTCCCGGGGCACCAGCGTATAGCGCACCCCCAGCAGCCCTCGCAAAGCGTACAGCTCGGTGCCCGGCTTGGAACTGACATCCCGGGTCACGCCCACGGTGGGGTAAAATTGCAGGATGTGGGGCGCCACCGTGGAATGGAAGCAGTGGATGCAGCTGCGCCCCAGCCAGATGCCCATATTGTTGTTGCACTCGTAGGCATCCAGGCGGTAGAATCCGTCGTCGGGCAACAGGGCGTTGAGGTCCTCTGCCGCGCCCCAGGTCATTTGGGGATAGTCCAGATCATTTTCCCACTGGGCATACTTGGAAATGGACAGGTGCACGGTGCCGTACAAAAAGGTATAGCCCACCACCGCCGTGAGCAGCACCGACGCAAACCGGCGGGGATGCCGCCGGCCCAGGCGCAGCACCAGGGCAAACAGACACACGCCCAGGGCGCTGGCCGCAAAAATGCCCCAGAATCGCCATTGGTTGTCCACCACGCCCAGCACGAACTCGCCTTCCTCATCGGTGTTGGGCACCAGGGCAAAGGCCGCCGAGGACAAGGTCACCAGGGCGCACAGGCCCAGAGCCCGGGGGACTTCGCTCTCCCGTATGACCCGGTCCCCCAGGACCAGCACGGTGGCCGCGCACAAGACCAGGATGGGCATATAGAACCACCGGGCATAGTAGCTGGAATTGAGGGCGTAAAAGGCGCTGTTGAGCACGGGCACCAGCGCGCAGACCACGCACACGGGCAGCAGTCGGGCGAAGGGGTGGCGGCGGCGTACCCGGCAAAAGGCCAGGCCACCCGCAATGCCCACCACCGGCAAAAACGCCGTCAGGCTGGTCCATTTGGTGACGCCGGAATTGAACAGATCGGTGAGATAGGGCGCGTCCGGCATCAGGAAAGCGCTGTACAAAATGGCCAGGTATTGCTGGGCGCTGCCGTACACAAGGTAGCCGTAGCCATTGAACGGGTCGATGGTGCGCGGGTTTTGCAACAGGGACAGCGCCGCCGGAACAAGCAGAACGCACCCCGCCGCGCAGCCCAGGACCGTCTCGAAGGCAAGGAGGGCAAAGCGGCGCAAGGTCAGCCGGCAGCGCCCGCCCGCGCACAGGCAGACAAAATACAGCACCAGGAACACGGCCTGCCCGGCAAAGAAAAAGTAGTTGTTGACAAGGTTCAGGGCCAGCCACACGGGCAGGCGGGCGGGTTTGCCGTCGATGGCGGCATCGTCCAGCGCCGCCAGCAGGTAGGGGAACAAGGCCGGGGCGTCCAGGAAAAAGTAGAAGAATACATTATAAATGTTAAAACCGCAGAAGGCGTACAGCACCGCGCCCACAAGACGCCACCGGTCCTGCCGGACCCAGCGGCGCATCCACAGATAGGCCCCGCCCCCGGCCACCGCGAACTTGAGGCAGAGCATGGGGACCATGGTAAAGGGCATGAACCGGGCAGGCACCCAGATCGTCAGCCAGAAAAAGGGCGAACCCAGGCAGTAGTAGGAGTAGGCGTTGACGAACCCGCTGCCCAGGTCGGTGGCCCAGCTGAAGGAGCCGCCCTGCTTGATAAAAGCGTTGGCGTAGGCGTAAAAGGGGATCATCTGGTCGTTGAAATCCCCTGCATAGTGAAAGAATCCGCCGGTAAAGCCGTCGGCGATGCAGTGGGGCAAAAACAGCGCGGCGGACAGCGCCAGGCACAGCAAAAACACCCTGCGGTACCCGGCGCTGCGGGACGGCTCGGTCAGCATGGTACGCCCCCTCCTTTTTATAAAGGTCGAAATGCGGCGCGGGCTTTTTCCGCGCCGGGGTTTGTGGTATACTGGGACTACTGCCACACGGAAAGGAATCTGTGAAATGAAAACCTACCCCTTCAACGCGCTGTTGGGGCGCATGAAGTACATCACCCGCTGGGCGCTGATGCGCAACGGACGGCCCGAGACCTTGAGCGAGCACACCGCCGACACGGCCCTGATCGCCCATACGCTGTGTCTGATCGCCCAGAACTGCACGGGCACCGGGGCGGGCATCCGCCCCGACACGGTGGCCACGGCGGCGCTGTACCACGACGCGCCCGAGATCCTGACCGGGGACATGCCCACGCCGGTGAAATACAAAAACGAGGCGTTGCGCACGGCCTACAAGGCCGTGGAGGCCGAAAGCGCCCGGGCCATGGCCGGGCTGCTGCCCAAACCCTTGCAGGGCATGGGCGTGGCCTACCTGACCGGCGCGGTGCTGACCGACGCCGAGCGCAAACTGCTGAAGGCGGCGGACCGGCTTTCGGCCATTGTGAAGTGCCTGGAGGAAAGCCAGGGCGGCAACCGGGAATTTGAGGCGGCTTTGGCCCAGCAGCGCCAGGCCCTGGCCGAGATGCACTGCCCCGAGGCCGATTACTTTGTGGAACACATGCTGCCCTGCTACGCCCAAAACCTGGACGAGCTGACCCGGGGAAGGTTCTGAACCTTCATCAATCCTGGCAGCGGAACACCGCGTCGATGAGTTTGTCCACATCCTCAAAACGGGAAAGGGTGGCGCAGGCGCGGCGCAGCGCCGCGGCTCCGCGCAGGCCTTTCATATAGTGCNNCATCTCGTACACCTGGGCCCGCAAAGCCGCCATGCGCTGGGCCACGGTGGGCGGCGCGGGCGGGGTGCGGCCTTCCAGCGCCGCGTTGACCCGCTCGAACAGCCAGGGGTCGCCCAAAGCGCCCCGGCCGATCATGACGCCG
>DBRU01000102.1 GCA_002306375.1 Faecalibacterium sp. UBA1360 | reverse complement strand
GCCCACGCTGTTCTCCATATAGCTGACGTCCTTGCCCTTGGTCGTGTGCATCAGGATGGCCGTGGGCGCGCCAGTCTGGGAATGGAAGAAGTCGAAGGCCTGTTCGATCTCGTCAAAGCTGTGCCCGTCGATGGACACCACACGGAACCCGAAGTCCCGCAGCTTGGCGTCCACGGGGTCGGTGTTCATAACTTCTTTGGTGGGGCCGTCGATCTGCAAACCGTTCAGGTCGATGATGACGCAGAAGTTGTCCAGCTTGTAGTGGGCGGCAAAGAGGAAGGCCTCCCACACTTCTCCTTCTTCGATCTCGCCGTCCCCCAGCAGGGTGTAGACCCGGACATTATCCTTGTGCAGGTACTTGGCGGCCTTGGCCATGCCCGCCGCGCAGGACACGCCCTGACCCAGGCTGCCGGTGGACATATCCACGCCGGGCACCGTGTTCATGTTGGGGTGGCCTTGCAAATAGCTGTCGATATGGCGCAGGGTGGGCAGGTCCGCCACCGGGAAAAAGCCCCGGTTGGCCAGGGCCGCATACAGCCCCGGCGCGGTGTGACCCTTGGAGAGAACGAACCGGTCCCGGTCCTCCCATTGGGGGTTGGCGGGGTCGATGCGCAGTTCCCTATTATACAGATAAGCAAACATGTCGGCGGCGGACAGGCTGCCGCCGGGGTGCCCGGCCTTAGCCCCGTGGGTGGATTCGATGACGCCCATGCGAACCTTGCAGGCTGCGATTTGCAGCGCCAGATTTTCTTGTTTCGTCATATCATTCACCAAACACCTTGACGTAGTCGGCCTTGAACTTCTCGATGCCCTGATCGGTCAGGGGGTGGTGGATCATCTGCTCGATGACCTTGTAGGGCACGGTGGCGATGTCCGCCCCGGCCAGGGCGCAGTCGTTGACATGGATGGGGTTGCGCACGCTGGCCGCGATGATCCGGGTCTCGATGTCGGGGTAGTTCAGGAACATGTCATGGATGGTCTCGATCAGCTCGATGCCCGGCTGGGAAATGTCGTCCAGCCGCCCCAAAAACGGGCTCACGTAGGTCGCGCCGGCGCGGGCGGCCAGCAGGGCCTGGTTGGCCGAGAAGATCAGCGTGCAGTTGGTGGGGATGCCCTTGGCCGACAGGGCTTTGATGGCCTTGAGGCCCTCGGCGGTCATGGGGATCTTGACCACCATGTGGGCGGGGTCGAGGGCGTAGATGGCCTCGCCCTCCTTGACCATCGTCTCGGCGTCGGTGGTAGTGGCCTTCACTTCGCCACTGATGGGCCCGTCCACAATGGTGGCGATCTCGGCCAGGGTCTCGGCGTAGTCCCGGCCTTCCTTGGCGATCAGGCTGGGGTTGGTGGTCACACCGGCGATGACGCCCATGGCGTTGGCCTTGCGGATCTCCTCCACGTTGGCGGTATCAATGAAGAATTTCATGGCAGAACCTTCCTTTCAGCGTCGTGGGCAAATGTCAGGCAAAGGGATTCTCGGTGGAGTAGGGCAGCGCCTTGGGCTGGTTGTAGCCGATGTCCTGCACGCCCAGGAACTTGAACACCTCGAACAGCGCCTTGCCGCAGTGGGCAAAGGCCACCGCCCCGTGGTGGGGGTACCGTTTCTGGATCAGCACATGGCGGTAGAACCGGCCCATCTCCTTGATGGCGAACACGCCGATGCCGCCAAAGCTCCGGGTCGCCACCGGCAGCACCTCGCCTTCGGCCACATAGGCCCGCAGCACGCCCTCGCTGTCGCACTGCAACCGGTAGAAGGTGATGTCCGAGGGCGCAATGTCCCCTTCCAGCGTGCCGCGGGTGAAGTCGGGCTCGCTGCCCGCCGGCTCCAGCAGACGGTGCTGGATCAGCTGGTACTTGACCGCGCGGCTCGCGCACATCTTGCAGGAAGGCGTGTTGCCGCAGTGGAAGCCCATGAAGGTATCGGTCAGGGTGTAGTCGAACTTGCCGGCGATGTCCTCGTCGTAAATGTACTTAGGCACGCTGTTATTGATGTCCAAAAGGGTCACCGTGTCCCCCGACACGCACATGCCGATGTACTCCGACAGCGCGCCGTAGATGTCCACCTCGCAGGACACCGGGATGCCACGGCTCGCCAGGCGGGAGTTCACATAGCAGGGCTCAAACCCGAACTGGCTGGGGAAGGCCGGCCAGCACTTGTCCGCAAAGGCCACATACTGCTTGCTGCCCTTGTGGGCCTCGGCCCAGTCCAGCAGCGTCAGTTCGAACTGGGCCATGCGGGCCGACAGTTCGGGGTAGTAGTTGCCCTCCCCCATTTCGGCCGCCATGTCGGCGCAGACCTCGGGGATGCGGGGGTCGTTGGCATGGGCTTTGTAGGACACCAGCAGGTCCAGCTCGCTGTTCTCCTCGATCTCCACGCCCAGCTCATACAGGCCCTTGATGGGGGCGTTGCAGGCAAAGAAGTCCTGGGGCCGGGGGCCGAAGGTGATGATCTTGAGCCCCTGCACGCCCAGGATCGCCCGGGCGATGGGCACGAACTCCAGCATCTTGTCGGCCAGTTCCTCCGCCGTGCCCACGGGGTACTCGGGGATATAGGCGCTCAGATGGCGCATGCCCAGGTTGTAGGAGCAGTTGAGCATGCCGCAGTAGGCGTCGCCCCGGCCGTTGATCATGTCGCCGTCGCCCTCGGCCGCCGCCACGTACATGCAGGGGCCGTCAAAGTACTTGGCGATCAGGGTCTCGGGGGTCTCGGGGCCAAAGTTGCCCAGGAAAACCGTCAGGGCATTGCAGCCCGCCGCCTTGACTTCGGCCACAGCCTTGGCCATGTCGGCGTCGTTTTCCACCGTGACGCCGCATTCGTAGGGCGCAAAGCCCTTGGCCTTGCAGGCCGCCACGATGTTCTGCCGCCGCTGGGTGGACAGCGCGACGGGGAAGCAGTCGCGGCTCACCGCGATGATGCCCAGACGTACTTGAGGGATGTTGGTGGATTTCATTTGCAGTTCCTCCGTTTCGTGTTTGGCCTTGCGGGTCACAGGTCGCCGGCAATGTCGATATTTTTCCCGGTCAGGGCAGCTTTTGCCCCCTGGCCGGCTTCGGCGGATTCGGGGTGGGCCAGCAGCCACTTGTTGCAGGCCCACAGCCAGGCGTCGTCGCCGCCCCGGACGGGCAGTTCCGGCTTGGCGGTGTTGGTGCCTTTGGGCAGGGCCACCAGCACCCTGAAGCCCTTGGCGGCATCGGTGTGGCAGGGGGCGTAGTGCAGCGTGGTGGCGTAGACTTCCACCAGGGTGCCGGCCGGCACGCGGAAGGCCTTGACCCTGGCGGTGTCCAGGGCGCCGTCCTCGATCTCGTCCTGCTTGGCCAGCAGAAGGATGAAATCCTCGGTGCCCAGGTTGAACTCGCTGTCCCGGTGGTATTCCAGGCAGTTGAGGCGGGTGTTGTGGCCGTTGCACCAGCCGAACTGGAAGGGCATGCCGCCGAAAAGCGACGCGCCCAGCGCGGCGGCCTCGGGCAGGGTTTGCAGGGCCGGTTCCTCCGGCACATAGCCGGTGGCTTCGGGCAGCGGGGTGTGGGCGGCCAGCGCGGCGGTGATGGCGGCGCATTCGGATCCATAGCCGGTGACGATGCGGCCGTAGGGGGCAAATACCGGCGCGGTGACAGGATAGATGGTCATGGCGTTTTCCTCCCTTTGTTGAATTACCGGGCCAGCTCTTTGAACAGGGCCTTGCAGGCGGGGTAGATCTGTTTGAACTTGCGATACCGCTGCTCATACCGGGCGGTGAGCTCGGCGTCGGGCTCGATGGTGCGGCTGACATGGACCAGGTCGTCGGTGGCCTGCTGCACGGTGGCATATTGGCCGCAGCAGACCATGGCCAGCAGCGCGCCGCCGTAGCCGGGGCCCTGCTCGGTGACCAGGATGTCCAGCGGGATGCCCAGCACATTGGCCATGATCGTGCACCACAGCGGGCTTTTGGCGCCGCCGCCGCAGATGTTGGACCGGGGGATGTCCACGCCCAGGGAGCGGGCCACCTCGTAGCAGTCCCGGATGGCGAAGGCGACGCCTTCCATGACGGCCTGGGTGATGTCGGCGCGGGTGGTGTCCATGCTCAGGCCGATCAGGGTGCCGCGGGCGTCGGTGTCGTTGATGGGGCTGCGCTCGCCCATCAGGTAAGGCAGGAAAAACACGCTGTTGCGGCCCAGCTTGTCGGCGGTGATGGAGGCCTGCTCAGCGGGGTAGTCCTTGTCGGTGACTTGGAGAATGTCGTCCATCCACCACTTGTTGCAGGACGCGGCGGACAGCATACAGCCCATCAGGTGCCAGCCGCCGTCGGCATGGGCGAAGGCGTGCAGGCTGTTGGTGGCGTCCACACCGAATTTTTTGCTGGAAATAAAGATGGTGCCCGAGGTGCCCAGGCTGATGTTGCAGCTGCCCGCGCCCACGGTGCCGGTGCCCACGGCGGCCGCGGCGTTGTCCCCCGCGCCGGCGCAGACCTTGACGGTCACGGGCAGGCCCAGGGCGGCGGCCACGTCGGGTTTGAGGGTGCCCACGAACTGCCAGCTTTCATACAGGCCGGCCAGCCATTCGGGCTTGACGCCGCAGATGTCGCACATCTCCTGGCTCCAGCACTTGTGCTCCACGTCCAGCAGCAGCATGCCCGAAGCGTCGGAATAGTCGGTAGCGTGCACGCCGGTCATGCGGTAGACCAGGTAGTCCTTGGGCAGCATGATCTTGGCGATGGCGGCATACAGTTCGGGTTCGTTTTTCTGCATCCACAGCAGTTTGGGCGCGGTGAAACCCGCAAAGGCGATGTTGCCGGTGCAGCGGCTCAAGGTCTCGCGGCCGATCTCGTTGTTCAGGTAGTCGGTCTCGGCGGCGGTGCGGCCGTCGTTCCACAAAATGGCGGGGCGCAGCACATGGTCGGCGGCGTCCAGCGCCACCAGGCCGTGCATCTGACCGCCCATGCCGATGCCCTGTACCTGCGCCGGGTCAAACCCTTGGAGCAATGCCGGGATGCCGTCCAGGCAGGCGTCCCACCAGGCGGCGGGGTCCTGTTCGCTCCAGCCTGTGCGGGGCATGCTGAGGGGGTATTCGCGGGTGACCTGGTTGCAGACCTTGCCGGTGTCGTCCACCAGCAGGAACTTGCAGGCCGAGGTCCCAAGATCAACGCCGATATACAACATGGGGATACCGCCTTTCTCTCTTTTGCAAACAACATTTGCATAAGTTCTTTTCGTATGATACCGCAGCCAGCGGGTCCTGTCAATGAGCAAAACCCACAAAAGATGAGGGCCAAGGTGGGCTATCTTGTGCAAATCCGGCGGTCCTCGGTTGACTTTTCAAAGAGGGTCGGCTACAATAACAGCATCCGTTTTTGGTATATACTTTTATAAAAGGAAGCAGGCATCTGTATGGAAAAGCTGCACCGCACGGCCACCGAGCGCCGACGGCTCACCCGCAACCGCATTTACCGGTACCTGTACGACGCAGCCGGCAGCCGGTCCAAGCAGGAGATCGCGGATGATCTGGCCTTAAGCCTGCCCACCGTGCACCAGAACCTGACCGAACTGCTGCACGCCGAACTTGTGCGGCCGGACGGCACGGGGGAAAGCACCGGCGGGCGGCCGGCCTTGCGCCTGACCGTGGCCGAAAACGCGCGGTTTGCCCTGGGGGTGTCGGTGTCGGGGGATCATTTTCGCATCCTGGCCGCCAACCTGCGCCTGGAAGAGATCGCCTACCGCAAGGCCGGCCACCCCCGCACATTGAGCCTGGCGGAGTTGGGCGGGCTGCTGGCCGAAGAACTGGAGCGGTTTTTGGGGGATTTTGGGCTCAACCGGGACAAGCTGCTGGGGGTGGGCATCGCCCTGCCGGGCATCCTGAATGTCGAGCGCACCCGCATCCTGACCGCGCCCACGCTGCATCTGCGGGACGCGGACTTGCAGCCGCTGTACGACGCCATCCCCTACCCCGTGACCCTGAGCAACGACGCCACCAGCGGCGGCTATGCCGAATGGTTTGCCCAGAACGAACAGGACAGCATGGCCTATCTGTCGCTGGAAGGGGGCGTGGGCGGCGCG
>DBRU01000051.1:9810-11406 GCA_002306375.1 Faecalibacterium sp. UBA1360 | reverse complement strand
CGTGTCGGACGCCAGAAAGGACAGGCACACCGACTGGAACAAGGGCGTCAGCACGGCTGCGGGGGCCAGGGCGATGCTGTAGGGCACCATCTGGCGGTAGATGGCCTTGTAGGGCAGCTTGCCCGCCCGTACGGGAGCCTTGGCCTTGAACCAGAAGGCCACCGCCACACAGGCGAAGCTGGCCACCGCCGCGGCGATGAACACCCAGGTCCTGGCGGTGAAAAAGCCGGGCAGCAGGAACAGCAGGTTTAAGCAGGCCTGCATCCACAGGGTCTCGGCGGTGTAGGCGGCCACGTTGTTTTCCAGGCGCAGCAGCACGTTCAGGTAGCGCACCAGCATATACAAAGCGGCGTTCAGAAACAGGAAGGGCACCAGCACGGCCCCGCCCCGGCCCAGGCCGAAGGCCGCGGCCAGGGGCTCGGCAAAAAAGGCGGACCCCACCAGCCCCACCAGCGTGATGACCAGCAAAGACAGCCGGGTGCTGGCCGCGAACATGGCGCGGCCGGTGGCGCCTTGGGGCGGCTCGCGGAAAAAGCGCAGCAGGCCCTGGTCCAGACCCAGCATGCCCACGTTCATCAGCGAGGTCGTGTACGCCATGAAGGACGCAGGCACCGCGTAGCGGTCGGGGGGCAAAATGCCCTTCACGATCAGGGCGGCCCCGCTGATCAGAAAGCCCAGATAGGTGGCCACCGAATATTTCATCAAGTTTCCCAGGAAGGATTCTTGCTTTTTGTGCTCCTCAGGCATGGGCGGCTCCTTTGTGTGCGGCAAAGACCATCAGCGCCCCTGCACGTAGGGGCGGATGCGCTCGGTCATGGTCTCGACCTCTTGGGGGGCAATGTGGGCCTTGTCCACATAGCCGTAAATGCGCTGGGCAAAGCGGGCCAAAGGCGGGCAGAAGGCAAAGGCCCGGGCGGGCTCCCAGCGGCGGGCGTACATGGCGTGCACCCCCCACAGGGCCAGGTATTTCAGCAGGTTGAAATGGGGGGTGAATCCTTCGCCCATGGGGGTGTCCCGGGGCGGGTCCTTGTACACCTCCTCCAGCAGGTCGGCCATGCGCAGGTAGGCCGGGCGGTCGCTGGGGTCAAAGTAGCCTTCGATGACCTCCCTCTCAATGGGGAAGGGCGGGTCTTTCTCGGCCATGGCGGCGGCGAAGGCGTCGTAATCGGTCACGTACCGGGCGCCCTTGTAGATGACGGGGTCGTACTCGTGCTCGATGGGCACGGGGCGCAGGATGTGGCAGCTTTTGCCCGCCATGTACACCTCGGCGATGGCGGTGCTCATCCAGATGGAGATGGAATCCGCCGCCACGATCCACTGCTTGACGCTGTCGGCAAAGATCACGTGGAAGTTGGGACGCTTTTTGGCCAGAGCGTCCAGGGCGGGGCTGTTCCACTCGCTGGGGTGGCGGCGGTAGACCAGTTCCACCTCGGGGTGCTCGCCCAGGTAGCGGTCGAACCAGGCCAGGGTCTCGGTCATGGAGACACGGTTGGTCCGGGCAAAGCCGGTAAAATCGGTGCCGGCCATCCGGGACAGCTCGGCCACCTCGGCCTCGGACATGCTGGCGTAGCCGAAGCTGGAGATGTACAGGTGCAG
>DBRU01000051.1:5289-9773 GCA_002306375.1 Faecalibacterium sp. UBA1360 | reverse complement strand
GCCCCGGTGACGGGGGTGTTTTTGGCCTCCATGCCGTGGGCCTGCAGCCGGGCGGCGGTGCGCTTGCCCCAGCAGGTCTGCACGCAGCGCTTGGCGTTGCCCTTCATGTTGAACCAGTCGCCCTCCTCCTGCGTGTCCGAGAGCATCTGCTCCCAGTGCAGGTTGACGATCTTGTCGCAGCGGCCGATGTTGTTGTACACATGGCTGTTGATGGCCTCGTTGTCATACATGCAGCTGGCCACCAGCACCTCGGGCTTGTCCTCGCGGAACAGGCGGCGGTACTTGGGGTCCAGCAGCTGGCGAATCTCCACCGAATAGCCGCGTCGTTCCAGTTCCAGTTTGAGCAGAAGATCGCTCTCATACTCCCGCACTGTGTGTTCGTACAGGATCAGAAAATCCAGGGCCATGGCAATGTCGCTCCCTCATTGGTCGACCGGGGCCGTCAGCCCAGGTCGGCAAACAGCTGCCGGGTCCAGTCCGGCAGCCCGTATTTTTCGTCCAGATGGAACCCGTCAAAGAACTGGGTGTCCTCGTCAGTGATGCAGCTGCCGCCCCACTCGTAGTCCAGCACCGTGCAGCCGTATTCCTCGCTCCATTGGGCCAGCAGGGGCAGCACCTGGCCGGTCATGGCGTCCTCGATGCCGTAGACCTGGCAGATCTCGGCGCGCACGTTTCCGGCCATGGGGGGCAGCACGATGGTCAGAGCCACGCCTTCCTCGGCGCAGCGGCGGGCCAGCTGGCCCAGGCGTTCCAGTTCCGCCTCGTTGGCGGACCAGCTGCGGCATTTGTCCTCGATCAGGGCCGGGTACTCGTACAGCTTGCGGTGCAGCGGGATGGCGTTGCCCGCCTCGTCCAGGTANNGTTCATGAACATGGTCAGGGCGTTGACGTTGTATTCCAGGTTCAGGCAGTAGGCCAGGGGATTGTTCAGCGTCTCTTCCAGGGCCGAAAACCGATCGGTGTCGTAGTTGGCGTTGACCGTGTAAAAGGAAAGCTCAAACAGGATCTCGGTGACCTCGTTTCCGGAATCCAGCACAAAGTCGGCCAGGTCCAAACTTTCCCGCAGGCTGGCCCCGCCAAAGGCCAGGTTCTGCCACTCCCGGCCGGACACCTCCCGCACCAGGTCCATGTCAAAGTGGGCCAGGCGGCTGTCGCCGATGATCAGGCTGCGCCCGGGTTCCTGCTGGTAGGCCCGCACCCGGGCCACCGGCTGGGAGGAATCGGTGTCGCCTTTCAGGCCGAAATAGTTGTTGGGCTCAAACGCCACAAAGAACGCCAGCCACAGGTAAACAGGCGCCAGCAGCAGCGCCATGCGTTTGAGGATGTGGGCCATGCCGCCGTCACCCGCCTTTCGTTTTCAGATCCATGGCCGGGGCTCAGAACCCCGCGTACATGCCAAAGCCCGCCGAAGCCCCGAACCCGCCGTTTTGCAAAATATAGCCGATCAAAATGCAGGCCACCAGCGCCAGGTACACGGCCTGACGCCGCCACCCGGTCAAAGCGGCCAGGGATACCTCGGCGGGTTTGTTCTTGAAGCCGAAGCACCGCCGCCAGTCCAGCCNNTTGGCGTAAAATCCGTTGTACACAGCCCCGTAGGCCTCGGCGGCAAAGCGGGCGGGGGAGAGCCCCTGCGCCATGCCGGCCAGATACCCGAAGCAGTCGCCCACGGTGCCGGCGCCCGACCCCATGCGGAAGAACACCATGCTCAGCGTCCACAGGGCGAACACCCCGGCCCGCTTGGCCCACAGCACCCGGGCCGGGGCCTTCTTTTTGGGTTTGCCCAGGCGGCGGTGCAGCAGCTCCTCGCCCACGCGGTACAAGGCCTGCAACAGCCCCCACACCACAAAGGGCAGGGTGTTGCCGTGCCAGAAGCCCGACACAAAAAACACGATGAACACGCAGACCTCGGGGGGCAGGCGGCGCAGCCGTCCGCCGGTCAGGCGCTCGGTGTCGGCCCAGGCCAGGGGCATGAACAGATAGTCCTGCAGCCAGGACGAAAAGCTGATGTGCCACCGGCTCCAGAACCCCGAAAAGTTGGTGGCAAAGAAGGGGGTCTTGAAGTTTTCGGGCAGATCCAGGCCCAGCAAAAGGCCGGTGGCCCGGGCCAGCTCGGAATAGCCGCTGAAGTTGAAATACAGCTGGAAGGTATAAAACACCGCCGCCAGCACCAGCATGGGCCCGCCGTAGCTCTGCCACGCGCCGAACACCTCGTCCACCAGCACGCCCAGCACGTCGGACACTGCCACCATCTTGAACAGTCCCAGGCCGTACAGGCGCAGCGCCCGCACGGTGCGGGCGGCGTCAAAACGGTGTTCTTCCCGCAGCTGGGGGATCAGCGACCCGGCCCGGGGGATGGGCCCCTGGGTCACGGTGGCAAAAAAGGTCAGAAACAGGAAATAGTACAGCGGGTTGCGCTCCACTTCGCAGTCGCCCCGGCCCGCGTCGATCAGATAGGCGATGGCCGCAAAGCTGTAAAAGCTCAGACCCAGGGGCATGACGACGGCAAAGGGCATGGGCAGCACCGCGTCCAGAAAGCCGAAATACTTGAAAAACGCCAGGATCGCCACGCTGCCCGCCACGCCCAGACGGACGAAGGCTCGCTTGTGCGCGCCGCCTTGGCGGGCGATGCCCAGCCCGCACAGGTAAGAGAAGGCGCCGATGGCCAGCGTCACGGCCAGGTAGCCTTCCGATGCCATGGCGTAGAACACCCAGGACGCCGCCAGCAAAACCGCCGGCTGGGCCCGGCGGGGCGCGAGCAGGTAGACCCCGGCCGTCACGGCCAGAAACAGCATATAGGCAAGGGTTTGCAGGCCCATGGGCGGGGCTCCTTTCGACGGGTCTTTTGCCGCAAAGAAATCGGCATACTATCCAAACATTATACGCTATTTTTGCCGTGGTGTAAAGCAAAAGCCGCCCGTGCGGGGCTGTGGGGAGTCACTTTGACGCGGTAGCGGAAAAACATGGCGTTTTGCACGGTTTTTGGGTCCATCCGGCGATGTTTCCGTTGAAATTCACCGCAAAATCGAATACAATAAAAATGATCAACAAACGCTTGCGCTCCGCCGTCTGTGTGCGGCGGCCCCGCGCGACAGAAACGAGGCATGCTATGGAAAACTACAACCCGTTGCTGGCAAACAATGAAAGCCCCGCCAAATTCATCACCATCGGCGAGGTCATGCTGCGCCTGACCCCGCCCAACTACGAAAAGATCCGCATGGCCACCAACTTCGAGGCCAGCTATGGCGGCAGCGAGGCCAACATCGCCCTGGCTCTGGCCAACCTGGGGGTGGACAGCACCTTCTTCAGCGTGGTGCCCAACAACTCTCTGGGCAAGAGCGCGGTGCGCTGGCTGCGCTCCAACGACGTGCACTGCACGCCCATGATCCTCTCCACCCCCGAAGAGACCCCCACCCACCGCCTGGGTACGTACTACCTGGAGACCGGCTATGGCATCCGCCCCAGCAAGGTCACCTACGACCGCAAACACAGCGCCATCACCGAGTACGACCTGAACAAGGTGGACCTGGACGCTTTGTTTGAAGGGTTCGACTGGCTGCACCTGTCGGGCATCACCCCGGCGCTGAGCGACAGCTGCGCCTTCTTCATCCTGCGCTGCCTGGAAGCCGCCAAGAACAAGGGCCTGACCGTCAGCTTTGACGGCAACTTCCGCAGCCGGCTGTGGACCTGGGAGCAGGCGCGGGACTACTGCACCAAGTGCCTGCCCTACGTGGACGTGCTGTTCGGCATCGAGCCCTATCACCTGTGGAAGGACGACAACGACCACTCCAAGGGCGACTGGAAGGACGGCGTGCCCCTGCAGCCCAGCTACGAACAGCAGGACGAGGTGTTCCAGCACTTCATCGATCGCTATCCCAACATCAAGTGCCTGGCCCGCCATGTGCGCTATGCCCATTCCGGCTCCGAGAACAGCCTCAAGGCCTTTATGTGGTACGAGGGCCATACCTTCGAGAGCAAGCTCTTTACCTTCAACATCCTGGACCGCGTGGGCGGCGGCGACGCCTTTGCCAGCGGCCTGATCTACGCCATGATGCACAAGTACCGCGCCATGGACATGATCAACTTCGCGGTGGCCTCCAGCGTCATCAAGCATACGATCCACGGCGACGCCAACATCACCGACGACGCCCAGAGCATCCACAACCTGATGAACATGAACTACGACATCAAGCGCTGATCTGCCTGACCTTCGCGCTGTCGCCCCAACCTGCAAAAACCGCCGCCCGGCCTGGCCGGGCGGCGGTTTTGTCTGCTTTATTCGCCGGCGGGGCCATCGTCGGCGCGGCGTTCGGCCCGCTTTTCCTCGTCCCGCTTGCGGCGGCGGGCCCGGGCGGCTTCCTCGGTCTGTTCGATCTGTTCCAGCTGTTCGGGGGTCAGCTTGCGCACCACGGCCCACAGGATCTTGCGGTCCTCGATGGTCTGTACGTCGAACTGCAAGCCGCACACGGTCACCGACGGCGTGGCGCC
>DBRU01000051.1:0-5268 GCA_002306375.1 Faecalibacterium sp. UBA1360 | reverse complement strand
CGGCAAACTCTTCCACCCGCATCCAGCCGGCCACCCGCCATACGCCTTCGCCCACCTGGGTCAGGTCCTGGGGCTCGGCGGGGTCGAACTCGTCAAAAATGTCGCCCACGATCTCTTCCAGCAGGTCCTCGATGGTCACGATGCCGGCGGTTCCGCCGTACTCGTCCACCACCACGGCCAGGTGCTGCTTCTGGGCCTGCATGTCCTTGAACAGCTGGTCGGCGTGCACGGTCTCGGGCACAAAATAGGCCGGACGCAGCAGGTCCTTCATGGGCAGGGGTTCTTCCTCCTGCAAGTTCAGCAGGAAATCCCGGGCATTCAGGATGCCGCAGATGTCGTTGATGTCGTCCTCATACACGGGGTAGCGGCTCAGGCCCGTGCGGCGGATGGTCCGCATGATCTCCTCGGCGGAATCGGTCAGGGCAAAGGCGGTGACCTCGGGTTCGGGGGTCATGGCGTTGCTGGCCGTCATGTCGCCGAAGTCGAACACGTTCTCGATCCATTCCTGTTCGTCCTCGTCGATGGTGCCCTGCTCGCCGCTGGACTCCACCATCAGGCGCAGCTCTTCCTCGCTGGCCACGCCGTCGTCGGCCTCAAGTTTCATGCCCAGCAGCTTCAGCGTGCCGTTGGTGCACAGGTTCAGCAGAGCGAACATGGGGGCAAAGATCACGCTGACCGCCCGCAGCACCCGCAAAGCGGGCACGGCGAAGAGCATGGGCTTCTGCATGGCGATGCGCTTGGGCACCATCTCGCCGAAGGCGATGGAGAAGAAGGAGATGATCAGCGTGATGACCACGGTGGAAATGACCGCCACGACGCCCGCCGGCAGGGGCAGGCGCAGGGTACCCAGCAGGAAGTCGTCCAGATAGCCAGAGAAGTTCTCGGTACCGAAGGCGGCGGACAGAAAGCCCGACAGCGTGATGGCCACCTGGATGCCGGACAAAAAGGTGTTGGGGTTTTCCACCACTTTCAGCAAAGCGGCGGCGGTCTTGTCGCCGTCGTCCGCCTGTTTGGACAGCTTGACGGGGGACAGGGACAAAAACGCGATCTCCGACCCGGCGAAGAAGGCGTTGAGCAGAATGAACACCACCTGCAAAAGGATCTGTGCGGGTAAATTTTCCAAGGTAAAGACACTCCTTATACTGGCTCAAAAATCGGGACGGGCAGGGCGGGGAACGCAGGACAGCAAAAAAAGGCAGAGCCGATGCCCCGGCGGGCACAGGCTTTGCCTTTGCTTATTCCGATCGATTTATGGTTCGTCGCGGGTTACTGTCGCCGTCGGCGTTCATAAAATACAGCTTTCCTTTCCTGTCCGGGGACCGCGGGATCACGGTCCCTTGTGAATTTGGCTATAACTATACAATAAACCCGCACCCCTGTCAAGGGCGGCGCCCGGCAAAGGTCCGGCAAAGGTGTGCCGCAACCGGCGGTTGAAATTGCGCGCTCAATCGGGTATACTGTTTTGTAATAATTGGTATTTCTGCGCCGGGCGCCGCCGCGCCCGTGCCTTACGCTCACCAAAAAGGAGAATGGATATGTCCCATACCGTACTTGTCACCGGCGCCGACGGCTTTATCGGCAGCCACCTGACCGAGGAACTGGTCAAGCGGGGTGAGAAGGTCCGCGCCTTCTGCCTGTACAACTCCTTCGGCAGCCTGGGCTGGATCGACACCCTGCCCCCCGAGATCAAAAACGAGATCGACGTCTTTATGGGCGACGTGCGCGACCCCAACGGCGTGCGCACGGCCATGCGCGGGCAGGAACGGGTGTTCCACCTGGCGGCGCTCATCGCCATTCCCTTCTCGTACCACAGCCCCGACAGCTATGTGGACACCAACATCAAGGGCACGCTCAACGTGCTCAACGCCGCCCGCGAGCTGGACACCGCCCGCGTCATGGTCACCTCCACCAGCGAGGTCTACGGCACGGCCCAATATGTGCCCATTGACGAAAAGCATCCCTTCCAGGGCCAGAGCCCCTATTCGGCCACCAAGATCGGCGCCGACCGCCTGGCCGAGAGCTTCTACCGCTCCTTCAACCTGCCCGTGACCATCGTGCGTCCCTTCAACACCTACGGCCCCCGCCAGTCGGGCCGGGCCATCATCCCCACCATCATCACCCAGCTGCTGGCCGGCCAGACCGAGATCCGCCTGGGCAACCTGACGCCTACCCGGGATTTCAACTATGTCAAGGACACCGCCGCCGGCTTCATGGCCATCGCCGACTGCGACGAGGCCATCGGCCGCGAGCTGAACATCGCCACCGGCGTCGAGCATTCCATCGGGGACCTGGCCAATGAGCTCATCGCCCAGATCAACCCCGAGGCGAAGATCGTCTGCGAGGCCGAGCGCCTTCGCCCCGAAAAGAGCGAGGTCAACCGCCTTCTGGGTGACGCTACCCAGCTGCGTCAGCTCACGGGCTGGCAGCCCCGGTACACCTTTGCCCAGGGCCTGGCCGAGACCATCGAGTTTCTGCGCGGCAACCTGGATTCCTACAAGGTGGGGCAGTACATCCTGTGACCCGCCCCCGACCTGACGTGTTAGGAGTTCCGCTTTGATGAACCGACCCAAATCTTTGCGCGGGGCCCTTGCCAGACCCGCCGTGCGCCTGGCCCTGTTCCTGGGCGGGGCGCTGGCGCTGGGCGTTTTGTGGTCCTACTGCTGGCGGGTGTTTTACTACCTGGACGCCCGTGTGCCTGCCTGGGCGTCCACGGCGGGCTGTGCGGCGCTGTGCCTGGGCGCGGCGGCCGCCGCGGTCCTGGTGCGCCGCCTGCGTGCCCTGCCCGCCCGGGCGGGGGTGTGCCTGCTTTTGTGCGGGGCCTTGTTCTGTTTTGCCAACCCGCCGCTGCAAACCCCCGACGAGACCGACCATTACCTGCGCACCTACGCCATCTCCCTGGGCCGCTTGGACTTTGACTACCAGCGCACCTACCCCGACGACGTGGCCGCCTTGCTCAACGCTTTCCCGGGCGGGTGGGTCAACGCCCACACCTCGGTGGGCCTTGGCACCGACCCCGACACCGGGGCCGAAAAGCCCTACGACACCGCCGGCTACGCCCTCAAACAGTACGGCAACGACGGCGCGGTGCAGGGCGTTGCCGACAGCTTCGCCCAATACTTTGCCCAAAAGGACGCCCCCGCCGCCGACGCTGTGCACGAGCCGGTCAGTTTTTTGATCCTGCCCTTTGTTCCGGGCGCGGTGGGCATGGCCCTGGCCCGACTGCTGGGGCTGGGGGCGCTGGGCTGCCTGTACGCCGGGCGCCTGGGCAACCTGCTGGCCTACACGGCCCTGTGCGTGCTGGCGCTGCGCCAGACCCCCCGGTACCGCCCGGCGTTTCTGTGCCTGATGTTCATGCCTCTGTCCTTGTTCATGGGGGCTTCGCTGAGCTATGACGCCACGCTGTTGCCCTGCTACTACCTGATGCTGGCCCTGCTTTTGCGGGAACACTGGACCACCCGCACCGCCGGGCTGTATGTGGCCGTGTGCGCCTTTGTCAATGTGGCCAAGCCCTACCTGAACCTGGTGTGGGCGCTGCTGCCCATGTTGGTGGCGGCGTCGGCCTGGCGCGCCGCGGGCAAGCGCTGGCAGTGGTGCGCGGCCAACCTTGCGGGGGCGGTGGCGGCCATCTTTGCCACCGAGACCCTGGGCCGGGTGCTGCGCAGCAACTACCCGGTCATCGCCCGCCAGGGCGGGGAAGCGGTCAACGGTATGCAGCAGCTGACCTTCATTCTGTCCAACCCCCTGCGCACCGTGGCCACCTTTGCGGGCACGCTGTACGAAAACGAGTTTTTCATCGGCCAGCTGGGCCTTTTTGGCTGGAAGGACCTTCCCATCCCGGTGCTCAATCTGCTGGGCCCGCTCCTGCTGGGGGCGGCGGCGGTGCTGAGCGCCTCCCAGACGCCGGGGCTCGGTCGCCGCCGGGCCGCCGGGCTGGGCGTCTTTGCCGCCGTGTACGCTCTGGGGGCCATCGCCGCCATGTACATCACCTACACGCCGGTGGCCATGGTGCGGGTGGTGGGCCTGCAAACCAGGTATTTCCTGCCTGTGTTCCTGATCCTTGTGCTGCTGGCCGCCCCGCTTTTGCGCCGGGCGCTGGCCCCGGCCCTGACCCCCGACCGGGCGGCCCGCCTGGCCCTGCCGCTGTTTGCGGTCCACGGCCTGGTTGGCGCGGTGCTTTTGTTCCAACACTATTTCGTGGGGCCCATCTACACCATCCAGCTCTAAGGCCCCTTGTGCCGCCTTTTGTCCCCAAACGCCGCCCCGGCGGCGGGAAAGGATCCTTCCTATGCCGTTACTGCCCATTTTCACCGGCCTGTTGGCGCTGGCTTTCCTGGGCGCGTTCTGTCTGGCGGTATCCGCCTGCACCCGGTACGATGCCGCCGTGCTGCCCCTGCCCGCTTTGTGCGGCAGTGTGTGCGTTTTGTACCTGACGGCTTTGTTCGGCATGCTCCATGTGGGTATGTTCGCCGTGTTCGGCATCCTGCTGGCCGGCGGGGTGTACTGCGGCGTGCGGGCCGGCTTGCGGGCCTTGCGGGACGCCGCGAGCAGCGCCGGGTTCTGGCTGTTTTTGGGCGGCGCGGCCTTCCTCTGGATACTGTTCGGGGTGTTGCAGCCCATGTTCACCCAGTGGGACGAATTCACCGCCTGGGGCCTGGCCCCCAAAATGGTGGCCGAGCGGGCCGCCTTGTATGTGGCCGACCCGGTCAACCTGACCGCCTCCTTCACCTACCCGGGCACGAGCCTTGTGTCCTTTTTGTTCCAGCAGACCCCCGGCGCCTTTTCCGAATGGCAATGCCTGGCCGCCATCGACATCCTGGCCCTGGCGGCGCTGGCCCCGGCGTCCTCTTTGCCCCGGGCCCACTGGGCCCAGGGGGTGCTGGTGTTTGCCGTGGGGGCGCTGCTGCCCTTCTTTTTCAGCTCCACCTCTGCCGGCACGCCCAGCACCGTTTACCAGAACGCCATGGCCGACCTGCCGCTGGCCGCGCTGTTCGGCGGCGTTCTGTGCTTTTACTATGCCGCCGGGGCGCGGCGGGGGGCTTATTTTGCCGCGGCCCTGCCGTTGGCTATGCTGGCCATGATCAAGGATATGGGCTTTGCCTACGGGCTCATGGCGGTGTTTGTCATCGCCGTGGACCAGCTGGCCACCCTGCCGGCGGGCCCCCGCCGGCTGTACCGGGCCGCCGTGTGCGCCGCCCGCTCGGCGGTGCTGGCTGTGCCGGTGCTGGCCGTGTTCCTCAGTTGGAACCGCTACACGGCCGCCGTGTCGCC
>DBRU01000069.1 GCA_002306375.1 Faecalibacterium sp. UBA1360 | reverse complement strand
GGGATGCCGCAGCGGGGGCGGTCGGTGGACTCAAAGTTTTTGTCCCGCAGCCAGAGGTACTCCTCCCCCGCCTTGGTGAAGCCGGTGGCCATGCCGCCCTTTTCGGGGGTGATGGTCAGGGCATAGTCGCCGTCGGTCAGGGTCAGGGTGGCGTAACACGCGCCGTACTTTTCATAAGTGCCGTTGCTCAGGGTGGACATGGCGCAAGCCTCCTTTTTGATTTCCTGCCTCTATTTTACAGCATGACGCCGTCTTTGAAAATAGATATTTCGCGGAAACCTTTCTCCTCGGCTTTGGTCTTTTTGCCCGAAGCCACTTCCAGCACCAGGTCGTAGAGCCCCCGGGCGGTCTCGTCGATGGTCTTTTCGCCGTCGGCGATGACGCCGGTGTTGTAGTCGATCCAGTTGCCCTTTTTGGCGGCCAGCTGGCTGTTGGTGGCCACCTTCAGGGTGGGGGCCGGCGCGCCGAAGGGCGTGCCCCGGCCGGTGCTGAACAGGATCAGGTGGGCCCCGGCGGCGGTCAGCGCCGTGGCGCTGACCAGGTCGTTGCCCGGACCGTAAAGCATGTTGAGGCCCTTGGTGGTGACGGCGTCGCCGTAGCCGATCACGTCCATGATGGGGGCGGAGCCGCCCTTCTGCACGCAGCCGCAGGACTTGTCCTCCAGGGTGGTGATGCCGCCCTGCTTGTTGCCGGGGCTGGGGTTCTCGTACACCACCTCGTTGTGGGCGATGAAGTATTCCTTGAAGCCGTTGATCATCTTCACGGCCTTGTGGAACACCTCCTCGTTCTGGCAGCGGTCCATGAGGAAGCCCTCGGCGCCGAACATTTCGGGCACCTCGGTGAGGACGGTGGAGCCGCCCCGGGCCACCAGCATATCGCTGAACCGGCCGATGGTGGGGTTGGCCGTAATGCCGGAAAGCCCGTCCGACCCGCCGCACTTCATGCCCACCACCAGCTCGCTGGCGGGGATGGGCTGGCGGGTGAACTGCCCGGCGTAGGCGGCCAGTTCTTTCAGGAGGTCCCGGCCGGCGGCCAGTTCGTCCTCCACGTCCTGGCAGGTCAAAAACTTGACCCGGTCGGGGTCATAGTCCCCCAGCTCGGCCACGAACTGGTCATGGGTCAGGTTCTCGCACCCCAGGCTCAGCACGAGCACGGCCCCGGCGTTGGGGTGGCGCACCAGCGCGGCCAGCAGCTTGCGGGTCTGGGCGTGGTCATGCCCGGTCTGGGAGCAGCCGAAGGGATGGGTGAAGGTGTACAGCCCGTCGATGNNTCCTGGTTGTCCCGCACCAGGGCCTTGGCGCAGTCGTTGACGCAGCCCACGGTGGGCACGATCCAGATCTCGTTGCGGATGGCGGCCCGGCCGTCCTTGCGGCGGAAGCCCATAAAGGTCTCGGCCTCCACGGGGGCCGGGAAGTTCAGTTTGGGGGCGTAGGTGTACTCGATCTCGCCCGAAAGATTGGTCTTGACGTTGTGGGTGTGCATCCAGGCGCCGGGCTGGGCGTCGGCGGTGGCGTGGCCGATGGCGAAGCCGTATTTGACCACGTTCTCCCCTTCTTTGATGGGGCGGATGGCCATTTTGTGGCCCTGGGGGATGTCCTCGGCGGCGGTGACGGCGCCCAGGCCCGCCACGGGCACGGGGGTGCCCTTGGCGATGGGATGCAGCGCCACCACCACGTTGTCGTCGGGGTGGATGTGGATGGTCAGGGGCATGGTGGGACCTCCTTTGTAAAAATCGCCGGGACCGAAGCCATGCTCCGGCCCCGACGGCGGTTTGTTGCAGATAAGATGTGTACAAGAGCGGTATGCAAGGCAGCAGCACCCCAAGGCTTCCCTGTGTAAGGGGAGCTGGCGCCGCCAGGCGCCTGAGGGCTTGTCAGGCTACCGCCGCAAGCCGTTACCGGGCAACGTGGCAAAGGTGACAACCCCTCCGTCAGCTTCGCTGACACCTCCCCTTGCACAGGGGAGGCTTTTGGGGTGTGCCTCAATTACAGGCAGGCCGCGTAGGCCGCCTTGGCGCCCTGCTCCCGGATCATGGTCAGGTTCTTGACGGTGACTTCCTCAAAGCCGGGCACGGCGGTCAGGTCCTGGCCCCACATCTGCTCGTTGGTCATGACGGCGTGCACCAGGGNNTTCCAGCACCCAGCGGTCGTCGGACACCACGTACTCGTTGCCCGCGGGGCGCTTGCACACCAGGCCCTTGTCGGTCAGGCCCTGGATGTCGTTGGAATAGAAGGCGATGTACGCCGCCAGGCCCATGCTCAGGCAGGCGGGCAGGGCGCCCTTCTTCTCCACATATTCCAGCAGCGAGGGCATGTTGCGGGCCCGCCACTTGGCCGTGGAGTTCAGGCTGATGCTCATGAGCTCGTGGTTGACGAAGGGATTGTTGAAGCGGTCCTCCACGGCGGCGGCGAACTGCTTGCAGTCCTCCTGGTCCAGGGGCAGGATGGGCACGACCTCCTCCAGCAGCATCTTGTTCATAAAGCTGCGGATCACGTCGTCGTGCATGCAGTCCCGCACGATGTCAAAGCCCGCCAGGTAAGCCCCCAGCACAAAGCCGGTGTGCGCGCCGTTCAAAATGCGCACCTTGCGCTTTTTGTAAGGGGTCACGTCGGGCACCACCGGGCAGTTGAGCCCCGCGGCCTTGAAGGGCAGCTTGTCCTCCAGCCAGGCCGGACCTTCGATGTTCCACACGCCGAAGATCTCGCCCACGTCGATGAGCTCGTCGTGGTAGCCGTTTTCTTCTTCCAGGCGGGCCACCTCGGCGGCGTCGCGGATACGCCCGGGCACGATGCGGTCCACCAGCGTGGAGCAGAAGGTGCAGCTTTCCTTGACCCAGGTCTTGAAGCCCTCGTCCAGGCCCCACTGGTCGATGTACTGCTCAACGCACTTGAGCAGTTCCTTGCCGTTTGCGTCGATCAGTTCGCAGGAGAGAACCACCACCCCGTCCTTGCCGGCGTTGTAGCGGGCCAGCAGCACCTGGGTCAGCTTGGCCGGGAAGGAGGACGGCGGGCAGTCGGAGGCCTGGCAGGCGGGGTCGTAGACGATGCCGGCCTCGGTGGTGTTGGACACGATATATTCCAAATCGTCCGAGACGGCCACCGCCATCATGGCGTCGTAGTCGGCCTTCTCATAGGGGTTCAGGCAGCGGGACACGCTGGAGATCACCCGCTTGGCGTCCACCTTTTCGCCGTTCTGGCGCCCGCGCAGGTACAGGGTGTAGAGCCCTTCCTGGGCGTTGATGAGCTTGGCCAGGCCGGGGGCGATGGGCTGTACTAAGCAGCACTTGCCGTTCCAGCCCGCCTTCTCGTTGGAGACGTCGAACCAGTAATTGACGAAGGCGCGCAGAAAATTCCCTTCGCCAAACTGCAGGACCTTTTCCGGCGCATCCTTGAGGATGTAGCCCTTGTAGCCGGAATTTTCCAGGACTTGGTAATTCAAGGTTTCCATGTGATTGCTCTCCTTACGTTCGCAAAATCCGCGCCCCTGCCCAGGACGCGGTCCGTTGGGTCGCGTCGCAAAGACGCTCAGACACCTTTATTGTATTTTTTTTACCCTGCTCCGTCAAGATTCAAATGTTGGGCAGCGTACATATTTTGCGCACCTGCCGGTCCCTTTTTCCGTTTCTGCGTTTTGCACAAGCGCGGGGCCGCATTTTTGGCAGATTTTTTCAGGTCTTGGGCAATTTTTGCAACTTGTTCCCCGGCGTCCCGGTATGTATAATGGTAGCAGGTTATGTTTTATTCTGCCGTCAGATCAGCGCACAATCGGTGCTTTTTGGGCCCGGTGTGCGCCCGGCCAAAAGGAGATCGGTTTTTATGAAAGCATTTATGGACAAGGACTTCCTGCTGGAAACCAAGACCGCGCAGCATCTGTACCACGATTACGCCGAAGCGCTGCCCATCGTGGACTACCACTGCCACATCCCCCCGCAGGAGATCTACGAGGACCGCCGGTTCGAGAACATCGCCCAGGTCTGGCTGGGCGGCCACCAGGTGCTGGCCGACGGGTCGGACTATTATTTCGGCGACCACTACAAGTGGCGGGTCATGCGCTCCAACGGCGTGCCCGAGGAATACATCACCGGCGACAAGCCCGACCGCGAGCGGTTCCAGAAATTTGCCGAAGCGCTGGAAATGGCCATCGGCAACCCGATGTACACCTGGTGCCACCTGGAGCTGAAGAAGTATTTCGGCTATGAGGGCGTGCTCAACGGCGACACCGCCGAAGAGGTGTGGAACCTGTGCAACGAAAAACTGCAAAACGATCCCAAGATGACCGTGCGCGGCCTGATCGAGCAGAGCAACGTGGCCATGGTGGGCACCACCGACGACCCCGTGGATACCCTGGAATGGCACGAGAAGATCAAGAACGACCCCACGATCAAGGTGGTGGTGGCGCCCTCCTTCCGCCCGGACAAGGCCGTGAACATCCACAAGGCCGGCTTTGCCGAGTACATCCATAAGCTGGAGGAGGTCGTGGGCCGCAAGTTCGCCTGCGTGGACTGCGTGGTGTCGGCTCTGGACGAGCGGCTGCAGTTCTTTGTGAAGATGGGCTGCCGCGCCGCCGACCACGGCCTGGATTACGTGCCCTTTGTGGCCACCGACGCCGACAAGGCCACCGCCGCCTTCAAGAAGGCCATGGCCGGCGAGGCCGTGACCAAGCAGGAATGCGACGAGTACATCACCTACCTGCTGATCGCCATGGGCCGCCTGTACAAGAAGTACAACGTGGTCATGCAGATCCATTACAGCTGCCTGCGCAACGTCAACGAGTCCATGTTCAAGCGCCTGGGCCCCGACACCGGCTTTGACATGATCGCCGTGACCGACGGCAGCGCCTCCATCAGCAGCCTGCTGTCCGCCCTGACCAAGACCGGCGAATGCCCCAAGGTCATCCTGTACAGCCTGAACCCCGCCGACTTTGACATGCTGGGCACGATTTTGGGCGCGTTCCAGGACGACGAGGTGCCGGGCAAGATCCAGCTGGGCAGCGCCTGGTGGTTCTGCGACACCGACGACGGCATGTACCAGCAGATGCGCACGCTGGCGCGCCTGGGCCTGCTGGGCAACTTCATCGGCATGCTCACCGACAGCCGCAGCTTCCTGAGCTACACCCGCCACGAGCTGTTCCGCCGCCTGATGTGCAACCTCATCGGCAACTGGGTGGAGAACGGCCAGTATCCCAACAATGAGGCTTCTCTGAAGAAGATCGTGGAAGGCATCAGCTACAACAACGCGGTGCGTTATTTCAATCTGTAATATTTTCATTCAGATTATACAGAACGGAGAGAGCCGGAAGGTTCTCTCCGTTTTTGTTTTTGCGTTTTGGCTGTATGGCTGCCGGGGGAATGGCTGGCTGCCGGGGAAACGGCATTTCCCCGGGGTGTCCTTCCTTTTTGTCGCCAAAAAGGAAGGAGTCAACGGCAGCCTGCCGTTCCCCCATCAGCCACCCAACACAAAAAACAAAAAGAAGGCTTCTCCTTATATTACAAAGGAGAAGCCTTCTTTACCTATTTTATTCTTGTGCCGCCACCGCCGGCCCGGACTTGGGCAGCGGGATCTCAGGCATGAGCTCATCCGAAACGATGCGCAGCATCTTTTCCAGGCTTTGCAGTTCCTCGGGGCTGAACCGCTGCTTGACGCGGTCCACCACCTGCTGCAGATAGGCGTAGCTGATGCTGTAATAGTCGATATACTTGCGGGTGGGATACAGATGATACTCCCGCTTGTCGGTTTCCGACTGGACCTTCTTCACATACCCCTTTTTCACCAGATTGTTGATCTTGTAGGCGGCGTTGGGGGTGGACAGGTTCATCATGTTGGAGAACTCCGCAATGGTCGGGCTGCCCAGCGCCATGATGACCTCCATGCAGAAAGATTCCACCGTGGTCAGCGTGGCTTCGCGGGTCTCAAACTTGTTGAACACCTGTTGATAAAAATGCAGCTTGAACTTGGTATACACCTGTTGGAACGCCTGGTCCAGCATCGCAAAAACCTCCTGCGGATCGGGCTTGCGGGCCGTGGTGCCGCGTGTGCGGCGCATCCGGGCCGCTGCCCGAAGCTGTTTTGTGTCTTTACTGGTCAGTATACCATGTTTCGCCACAATTGAACAGCCCTGTGTGGTCACCGGGCGTTCTCCCGGTCCACAATGGCAAAGGTCAGTTCGGCATTGACGGCCCGCACGCCGTCCACCCATGCCGTTGCCTTGCCCACGCCCACAGGCCCGTGGCGTTCAATGAGCTCACATTCCAGGGTCAGCACGTCCCCGGGCACCACCTGGCGGCGGAACCGGGCGTTCTTCACCCCGCCGAACAGGGCCAGCTTGCCCTGGGCGCCCTCTTCGCTGAGAGCCGCCACCGCCCCGCACTGGGCCAGGGCTTCCAGGATGAGCACGCCGGGCATCACCGGCTGGCCGGGAAAATGGCCCTGGAAATAGGGCTCACCCATGCTCACGCACTTGATGCCCCGGGCCCATTTGCCGGGCTCGTAGTCGGTGATGCGGTCCACCAGGGCGAAGGGATACCGGTGAGGCAAAATCTCCGCGATCTGGCTGGCGTTCAGCACGCGGGGGGGATCATTCGCAACAATGGCCATTTCTCAGCCCTCCCAGCGCTTGAAAATGATGGCGGCGTTGTGGCCGCCGAAGCCCAGGCTGTCGCTCAGGGCGTATTCCACCTGCTCTTCCAGGCCGTGGTTGGGCAGGTAATCCAGGTCACATTCCGGGTCGGGGACCTGCAGGCCGATGGTGGCGGGCAGGTAACCCTCGTGCAGGGCCAGGGCGGTGAAGACGCCCTCCACGCCGCCGGCAGCGCCCAGCAGATGGCCGGTCATGGACTTGGTGCTGGACACATGGAGCTTGTAGGCGTGGTCGCCGAACACCGACTTGATGGCGGCGGTCTCGCAGGAGTCGTTCAGGTGAGTGCTGGTGCCGTGGGCGTTGATGTAGCCGATGGATTCGGGGGCGATGCCCGCATCCTGCAGCGCCAGGCGCATGCAGGCGGCGCCGCCCTCCCCACCGGGGGCGGGAGCGGTGAAGTGGTAGGCGTCGCAG
>DBRU01000047.1 GCA_002306375.1 Faecalibacterium sp. UBA1360 | reverse complement strand
GTCCGCGTTGCCCACGCAGCGCAGCACCCCCGCGTCCAGGTCCCGCCGCCCTTCAAAGGGGTCCGCGAGCCCGGTACGGGGGGACCAGGCCATGGCGTTGACCGTAAAATCCCGGCGGGCCAGATCCTCCCGCAGGCAGGGGACAAAGCGCACGCTGTCCGGGTGGCGGCCGTCGCTGTACCTCCCGTCCTGGCGGAAGGTCGTGATCTCCCAGCAGCGCCCGTCCAGCACCACAGCCACGGTGCCGTGCTTTTTGCCCTTGAGCACCAGGCGGTGGCGGGCAAACAGCGCCTCCACCTCGTCGGGCAAAGCGTCGGTGCAGATATCCCAGTCCTGGGGCTCCAGGCCCAGCAGACTGTCCCGCACGCAGCCGCCCACCACGTAAGCCTCGTGCCCGGCCCGTTCCAGGGCGGCCAGCAGGTCCAGTGCCTGCCGGGCAGGCCGGATCGCTTGTGTCGTATTCATGGTTCCGGCCTCCTTTCGGCAGGGGATCGGGCTTATTCAAACCGCCATTGCTGATCCAGGTCCACGGTGCAGGCCACGCAACCGCCTTCGGCCATCAGGTCCGCCACCTTGGCGCGGGCGGCGTCGGCGTCGGGCATCCAGGTCACCAGAAAGAAATTTTCTTCCGGCACGCCGTAATACACCCACAGCCCGTCGGTGCGCACCAGGTCGGTCAAATGGTCCAGCTCCTCGCCGTCGGTCAGGCCGGAGCCTTCTTCGGCGTAGATCATCTCGGGGCTGACCTGCAAGGTATCGATGACCGTGATGCTGCTCGTAATGTATCCGTCGCGGTCGGTGCCGGGCATATCGGCGCCGCAGACCTCCCACGCCGAGGCGAAGGCCTTGATCAGAAGTTCGCGCACCTCGATCATGGAGTCGCCGGATTTGTACATGGCAAATTCCTTCTTTCGTTGGGTTGTATTTACAGTATACCATGGCCTTGCGGCGCGGGCAATGGATTTGTGCCCGGCCGGGGCAGGTCCCTGCAGCAGGCCAGCAGCATATCCACCAAAGCCAGTTCCGCGTATCGGTGGAAGGCATGATCCCTGACCGCCCCGGCCGACACGATGCTCGTCACAAAGGGGTAACGCCTCACGGCGTCCGGGTCCTGGGTCAGCACCCAGAACGCCCCGCACTGCCCGGCCAGGCGGGCCACGGCGTCGGCCATCACATCCAGGCCGCAGCCGTTCATGCTCAGCATCAGCATCAGCGTATCGGGCCCCAGCTCCACGTCCCGCAGATTGGCCGTGGAAAGCAGCACCCGGCAGATCTTGCCCCGCTTCATCAGTTCCTTTTGCAGGTACAGCATCATCAGGCTGGAATAGTCCATGCCCAGCAGCAGCACGTCCTCGGCCCGGCTCAGGTCCCGGGCCAGGCGGCGCATGGCGGCCAGGTCCGCCCCCGCCAGGCAGGCAAAGACGTCCCGGCCCAGGTCCCGGCAGGAATTTTCAAGGGCCGGGACGGTCATGGCGTCTTCCTCGTCGCCGAACACGCGGCCGCCGTAATAAGCGTCCGTGGCCCGCATCCGAAGATCCAGGGCGCATTCGTCCTTGAAATGCAGAAAGTCGTCATATCCCAGTGCCCGGCAAAAACGGGTGACGGTGGCGGGGGACACATGGCAGGCCGCCGCCAGCTGGGTGATGCTCATGCCAAGCACCTTGTCAAAATGCTCCAGGCAATACCGGGCAATGTCCCGGTTGATCTGGCCCCGGTTCTGTTCGGACGCCAACAGCAAAAGCAGGTCTTTGGCCATCTGCATACAAAAAGCCCCCTTGCTTCAAAATCAAAGCGTCCCCGCCCTTTGCATGGCGCACAGGGCGGGGACGGTCTTTCAGTGGTTCAGCTCAACCGAACGACCTCAGACCGGCTTGGGGCCGGCGTTGGCGATCTCGGCGGGCATGTTGGGATACTTCTTGGCGAAGTTGTCGGCGAACATCTGGGCCAGCTTGTTGGCCTGGGCGTCATAGGCGTCCTTGTCGGCCCACATGCCGCGGGCGTCCAGCATCTCGTCGGGCACGCCGGGGCAGCTGACGGGGTAGTCCACGTTGAACACGTCGTGATGCTTGAACTCGATGTTGTCGAAGGTGCCGTTCAAAGCGGCGGTGACCATGGCGCGGGTGTAGGGCAGCTTCATGCGCTTGGCGCCGGCCGCGGCGCTGCCGCCGGCCCAACCGGTGTTGACCAGGTAGACCTTGGTGCCGTACTTGTCCAGCTTTTCACCCAGCATCTCGGCGTAGACAGAGGGGTCCATGGGCATAAAGGGCTCGCCGAACAGGGTGGAGAAGGTGGGCTGGGGCTCGGTGATGCCGCGCTCGGTGCCGGCCAGCTTGGAGGTGAAGCCGGTCACGAAGTGATACATGGCGGCGTTCTTGTCCAGACGGCTGATCGGAGGCAACACGCCGAAGGCGTCGGCAGTCAGGAAGATGACGACCTTGGGGATGCCGCCCTCGCCGGGGATCTGGGCGTTGTTGATGTAGTTGACGGGGTAGCCCACGCGGGTGTTCTCGGTCAGGCTGTCGTCGGCAAAGTCGAACTCGCGGGTCTCGGGGTCCATGACCACGTTCTCGACCAGAGCGCCGAAGCGGATGGCGTTGTAGATGTCGGGCTCGTGCTCAGCGCTCAGGTTGATGCACTTGGCGTAGCAGCCGCCCTCGAAGTTGAACACGCCGTCGGGGCTCCAGCCGTGCTCGTCGTCGCCGATCAGCATGCGGGCGGGGTCGGCGGACAGGGTGGTCTTGCCGGTGCCGGACAGGCCGAAGAAGACGGCGGTCTCATGGGTGACGGGGTCCATGTTGGCAGAGCAGTGCATGGGCAGCACGTTCTCCTTGGTCATGACGTAGTTCATGGTGGAGAACACGCTCTTCTTGATCTCGCCGGCATACTGGCTGCCGCAGATCACGATGACATGAGCCTCGTAGTCGATCATAATGGCGGCTTCGCTGTTGACGCCGTCCACTTCGGGATCGCACTTGAAGCCGGGGGCCACCAGCATGGTGTAGTCGGCGTCGCCGTAGGCGGCCAGCTCTTCGGCGGTGGGACGGATCAGCAGCTGATGGATGAACAGGTTCTGGCTGGCCAGCTCGTTGATGATGCGGAACTTCTTGGTGTACTTCTTGTCCGCGCCGGCGAAGCCGTCAAAGATGAAGATCTCGCGGCCCTGCAGGTACGCGGCGACCTTGCCCTTGATGGACTCGAACTTTTCCTTGCTGATGGGACGGTTGACCTTGCCCCAGGCGATGTCGTCATGGACGGCGGGGGTGTCAACGATGAACTTGTCGTTGGGGGACCGGCCGGTGTATTTGCCGGTGGTCACGACCAGGGCGCCGGTCGTGGACAGGGTGCCTTCGCCGCGGCGCAGAGCGGCCTCGGTCAGCTGGGCCGGGGTCAGATTGCGGTACACGGCCTTGGGACCGATGATACCGAATTTTTCGATTCCGTAAGTCTCCATGGGAAACTACCTCCTTATATGCCATTGTATGCCACTATAATGGACTACTACCAGTATATCCGAAACCGGGCCAAAACGCAATG
>DBRU01000044.1:17008-23804 GCA_002306375.1 Faecalibacterium sp. UBA1360 | reverse complement strand
AACGTGATTGTAAAACTTTTCAATTTTGTTGATTTGCCAAAATAAGGCTTGCAAATCGGGGCCTTGTATGGTATGATATTCAGGCGTTAGTACGCCGGGCCACCGGCGGGATAATGACACATCATTATGCAGACGGTCCTCTGCCCGATTTTTGAGGCATGAACGTCGGGAAAACATGGAGGAATTGATCAATGGACGCAATGCAGAAACTGACCGAGGGCATGATCAAAGAGAACCGCCCTGAATTCGAGATCGGCGACACCGTCCGCGTGTCCGTGCGCATCAAGGAAGGCGACAAGGAGCGTATCCAGGCCTTCGAGGGCACCGTTATCGCCAAGAAGCATGGCGGCATCGCCGAGACGTTCACCGTTCGCCGCACTTCCTACGGCGTCGGCGTCGAGCGCGTGTTCCCCATCAACAGCCCCTTCGTGGAGAAGGTGGAGGTCGTTCGCCGCGGCAAGGTCCGTCGTGCCAAGCTGTTCTATCTGCGCAGCCGCACCGGCAAGGCCGCCAAGGTCAAGGCACGCATCTGAGACATTTGCATCATCCGGCCGTGCAAACGGCCGCGAAGGGGGAGGACGGTTGGCGTTCTCCCTTTTTGCGTTATATTGTCCAATTTTACAAAGGCGGTGATCCTACATGGACCAATCGACGCGGGACCGGTTCAACCGGCGGTTCCGCCATAACCGCGACGCGCTGGAATGGTACGAGGCCGTCGTGCTGGCGGTGGTGGCGGTGGCGCTGGTATTCACCTTCGGTGTACGCATGATCCGCGTGCAGGGCGAGTCCATGCTGCCCACGCTGCAAAGCGGGCAGCGTCTGCTTATCACGAGCTTTCCCCGCGCGCTGCAATACGGCGATATCGTGATCATTGACGAATATACTTCCTATGGCAAGCCGCTGGTCAAGCGGGTCATCGGCATGGAAGGGGACACCATCGACATTGATTTTGAGGCCGGCGTCGTATACCGCAACGGCGAAGCCCTGGATGAACCCTATACTGCCGAGCCGACCTATTTGCAGGAAACGGTGGAGTTCCCGGTCACGGTGCCCGAGGGCTGTATTTTTGTTCTGGGCGACAACCGCAACTATTCCACTGACAGCCGCGATGTGCGCGTGGGCTTTGTGGACCTGCGCGATGTGCTGGGCTGTGTAATCCAACAGGTGTTTTTATGAATCAGGATATTATCAACCGCCGCCAGATCCAGTGGTTCCCCGGCCACATGGCCAAGACCCTGCGCCTGATGCAGACCGAGATCCGCAATGTGGACTGCGTCTTGCAGGTGCTGGACGCCCGCATCCCGCTGTCCAGCCTGAACCCGGAGATCCAGCGTATCACGGCAGGCAAACCGCACCTGTACGTGCTCAACAAAGCTGATCTGGCCGATGCCGATATTACCTCGCAATGGCTGGCCTATTTCAGGGCGGCGGGGGAGGGCTGCCTGCCCATGGATTCGCGCCAGAAAGGGCGGGCTGCCGCCGTCAAAGGTCCCATCGAACGGGAGCTTGCCGCACTGATGGAGCGCCGCCGCGCCAAGGGCGTTGTGGGCGCGCGCATCCGGGTCATGGTGGTGGGCATTCCCAACGTGGGCAAATCCACCTTCATCAACTCTTTTGCCGGCACTGTTCGCGCCAAAGCCGCTAATAAACCCGGCGTGACCCGGGGCAAACAGTGGATCACGGTGGGCGGGTATGACCTGATGGACATGCCGGGGGTGCTGTGGAAAAAATTCGACAGCCTGGAAACCGCGGCCAATCTCGCCTTTATCGGCTCCATCCGTGACGACATCCTCGATGTGGAGGAGCTTGCCTGCGGGCTGCTCAGCAGCGTACGGGCCATTTACCCCCGGCGGCTGCTGGAACGGTATAAGCTGGACGCAGCCGCCCTGGAACTGGAGCCCTACGACTTGCTGCTGGCCATCGGCGCGCGCCGCGGGATGCTTGTCTCGGGCGGTGAGGTGGACGCCGAACGGGCCGCCCGCACGGTGGTGGGAGAGTTCCGCGCCAGCAAGTGGGGGCGTATCTCACTGGAGCGCCCGCCCCGCCGTTCGGCCGAAAGCGCCATCGCGGAAGACGACCAACCCGATAAGGAAGGGGAGAACCACGATGCCCAGACGAGTGATCGACTCGACCCCACTGTATGACTATGACATCGCCCTGCGCCCGGAAAACGGACGTTTGTGCGGCGTGGACGAGGCGGGACGTGGGCCTTTGTGCGGCCCGGTGTGCTGTGCGGCTGTGATCCTGGACCTGGACACCCCGATACAGGGCGTGACCGACTCGAAAAAACTGTCCGAGGCGCGGCGCGAAGCGCTGTACGACGAGATCGTCCAAAATGCGCTGGCCTGGCAGGTGGAGTTTGTTTCCCCGCAGGAGATCGATGAAAAGAACATCCTCTGGGCCACCATGGCGGGCATGACCCGGGCCGTGCAGGCTCTGGACCCCGCGCCCGCGTTGGTACTCATCGACGGCAACCGTGTTCCGCCGGACCTGGGGGGGCCGGGCCGGGCGGTGGTCAAGGGGGACGGGACCAGCGCCTCCATCGCGGCGGCGTCGATCCTGGCCAAGGTCAGCCGGGATCGGTACATGCGGGAATTGGATGAGCAATATCCCCAGTATCAGCTGGCTAAGCATAAAGGATACCCCACGGCGCTGCACTATGAGCTTATTGCACGGTATGGCATCCAGCCGTTTTACCGGCGCAGCTTTTTGAAAAAGTGGGGGTACTGAGATGCCCGGCGCCGATAAGGCCCTTGGTCGCAAGGGCGAAGCCGTGGCCGCCGAATACTACCGGCGGCAGGGCTACCTTTTGCTGAATCACAACTACCGCACCCGCATGGGGGAGCTGGACCTTATTTTGTATAAGGACGGTTCCCTGGTCATTGCCGAAGTCAAGACCCGTTCAGGGCCCGGTCCCGTTGCCCCGGGCGCGGCAGTGGATCCCCGCAAGCAGCGCCGGCTGATCGCTGCGGCGGGATATTACCTGCAAAACAGCCCCTTTGCCGATTCGCCGGTGCGTTTTGACGTGGTGGAAGTCACGCCCGCAGCCGGCGGATGGCAGGTCCATTGCATCCGCGATGCGTTTCAATGCTGAGGCGCGAAGTACACATATAAAGGAGTAGGTAAGTATGCAGTATCAAAGCACACGCAGCCCCGACGCCGTTGTATCGTCCTCCGAGGCCATCGTCCGCGGTCTGACGCCCGACGGCGGCCTGTATGTGCCCGGGGCCTTTCCTCAGGCGGACCTGGACGCCTGGAAGGACCTGTCCTATCCTGAACTGGCGGCCGAGGTGCTCAAACTTTATCTGACCGATTACGACCCCGACTTCCTCGAGCGGGCTACCAAGGCTACCTACGGCGACGCCTTTGCCGGCAAGGCCGGCTTTACCCGTCAGGTAGAGCCCGGCCTGTACGCCCTGGAACTGTGGCACGGGCCGACCTGCGCTTTCAAGGATTATGCGCTGCAGCTTATGCCCAAGCTGCTGGTGGAGGCCAAGCGCAACCTCAACCGCACCGAGACCACCCGCATCCTGGTGGCCACTTCCGGCGATACCGGCAAGGCGGCCCTGGCCGGGTATGCGGGCTTGCCCGGCATCGAGATCGAAGTGTTCTATCCCAACGACGGCACCAGCGAGATCCAGCGCTTACAGATGGTCACCCAGCAGGGCGACAATGTGGCGGTGTATGCCGTCGACGGCAACTTTGACGACGCCCAGACCGGCGTCAAGCGGGTGTTTGCCGACGCCTCGGTGGCCGAGGAACTGGCCGAGCGGGAGATCCGTCTGTCCAGCGCCAACTCCATCAACTGGGGTCGTCTGGCTCCCCAGATCGTTTACTACTTCTACGCCTATTTCCGCCTGGCCGAGCAGGGCGAAGTTGCCTGGGGCGACCCCGTGGACTTCTGCGTGCCCACCGGCAATTTCGGCGACATTCTGGCCGGCTACTATGCCAAGCGCATGGGCCTGCCGGTGGGCAAGCTGGTCTGCGCGTCCAACCGCAACAACGTGCTGACCGACTTTATCAACACCGGCGTGTACGACAAGCGGCGGGATTTCTACAAGACCACCTCGCCTTCCATGGACATCCTGATCTCCAGCAATCTGGAACGGCTTTTGTACCATGTCACCGAGGACCCCGCCCGGGTGGCTGCCTGGATGGACGAGTTGAACCGCACCGGCGTGTACCGCGTGGATGAAGAGACCCTGGCCCGTATCCGGGAGAGTTTTGCCTGCGGTTGTGCTTCCGACGAGGAAGCCGCCGCCGAGATCCATGCCCGCTGGACCACCGACAAGTACCTGTGCGATCCCCACACGGCGGTGGCGTTCCGGGTGGCGCAGTCCGCTTTGAGCGACGCGCCCATGGTGGTACTTTCCACGGCCAGCCCCTTCAAGTTCCCGCGGGATGTGCTCGCCGCCTTGGGCGAGGCTGCACCGCTGGAGGATTTCGCCGCCATGGAGGCGCTGTCCGCCCGCACCGGCTGCGCCGCGCCCGAAAGCCTGGCCGCCCTGGAAAACAGCCTCGTCCGTTTTACCGAAGTCATCGTCCCGTCCGCCATCCGTGACGCGGCGCTGCGCTGATCGCAGGGGGGACCATGGCGATCTTTGTCATTGGGGATCTGCACCTGTCGCTGGGGGCGGACAAACCCATGGACGTCTTTCCCGGATGGGAAGGGTATCTGCCCAAACTGGAATCCAACTGGCGCACCCTTGTAAAGGACGAGGACACCGTTGTGCTGGCGGGGGATACCTCCTGGGCCATGCGCCTGGAGGATACGCGGGAGGATTTCTCCTTTATTCAAGGCCTGCCCGGACAAAAATGGCTGCTTAAAGGCAACCACGATTACTGGTGGACCACCGCCCGCAAAATGGAGACCTACCTGGCGGCCAACGGGTTCAACACGCTGCACATCCTGCACAACAACTGCTGCCGGGTAGGGCGCTTCGCCCTGTGCGGGTCCCGGGGCTGGCCGTTTGACGATGCGGCTGCCCAGAGTGCCAAGATCATGTCCCGCGAGGCCGGGCGTCTGCGCATGTCGCTGGAATCCGCGCAGGACGCCGGGGAGAAGCTCGTCTTTCTGCATTACCCGCCGGTGTTCGGCACGGGCTGTGCCCAGGAACTGGTGGACCTGCTCAACGCCCATGGGGTGCGCCGCTGTTTCTACGGGCACCTGCACGGGCGGGCCATCCGCTATGCGGTGCAAGGGGACTGCGGCCAGGTGCGTTACAAGCTGATTTCGGCCGACGGACTGGCATTTTGCCCCTATCTTGTGGAAAAGGACGTCTGAAACCCGGTTTTTTGGCCCCGAAACGCGCAAAAAACTTCAAAAGGCACTGGTATTCTGCGCGACGGCGTGCTATAATTACTTGTATTTCTATGTTTGGAGGACTACAAATGAACCTGATCTCTTGTGAAAAACTGGAAAAGAGCATGGTCGAGCTTCAGTTCTCGATCGATGCCGATACTTTTAAGAAGGCTGTTGCCGCCGCGTTCAAGCGCGAGAGCAAGAAGTACGCTGTCCCCGGCTTCCGCAAGGGCAAGGCCCCCCGCGCCATGATCGAAAAGATGTACGGTGCGGACCTGTTCCACTATGACGCCGTCAACGATCTGTTCCCCGAGGCTTACGAGGCCGCCGTCAAGGAGGCCGGCATCGACGTGGTGGGCCGTCCTGAGCCGGAAGTTGTCTCCATGTCCGAAGCTGAAGGCGCCACGCTGAAGGTCAAGGTCGCCGTCAAGCCGGAAGTCACCCTGGGCGAGTACGCCGGATTAAAGGTGACCAGAAAGGTCAAGACTGTGGACGAGGCCCAGGTCGAAGCCGAGATCAAGCGTATGCAGGACCGCAACGGCCGTCTGCTGACCCGTGACGGCGCTGCCGAGAACGGCGACACCGCCGACATCGATTTCGAGGGCTTTGTGGACGGCGTCGCTTTTGAGGGCGGCAAGGCCGAGCATTACTCTCTGGTGCTGGGCAGTGGCTCCTTCATTCCCGGTTTCGAGGAGCAGGTCGTGGGTCACAAGGCTGGCGAGGAGTTTGATGTCAACGTCAAGTTCCCCGAGCAGTATCAGGCCGAGGAACTGGCCGGCAAGGACGCTGTGTTCAAGATCAAGCTGCATGAAGTCAAGTACAAGGAGCTGCCCGCTCTGGACGACGATTTCGCCAAGGATGTCAGCGAATACGATACGCTTGACGAGTTGAAGGATTCCATCCGCAAGGGTATCGAGGAAAACAACAACAAGCAGGCGGACGCTCAGGTGGAAAACGACCTGATCGAGCAGGTCGTCAACGGCATGACTGCCGATATCCCCCAGGCGATGATCGACGGCCGTGTGGAGGAACTGGTCCAGGACTTCCAGTACCGCATCGCGCAGCAGGGCCTCAAGATGGAGCAGTACCTGCAGTATATGGGCATGGACATGGATGCCTTCAAGGGCCAGTTTGCCGAGCAGGCTGAAAAGCAGGTCAAGATGCGACTGGCCATGGAGGCCATCGTCGCCAAGGAAGGCATTGAGGCCACCGACGAGGAGTTCGAGGCCGAGGTGAACCGCATCGCCGACGTGTACAAGATGGAAGCCGACAAGGTCCGCTCTGTTGTGGACGAGGCTGCCGTCAAGGCCGACCTGGCTGTGAACAAGGCCATCGACTTCGTCAAGGAGAAGGCCGAGGTCACCACCGAGACCGTGGTGGATGCCCCCGCCGCCCAGGAAGAATAATCGCCTTTGACCGATACGACCGCAAGGCCGTATCGGTCAGTTTGTCCCACGCGCCGCGCAAGGGTGCGCGGCATCCAGAATCTTATTG
>DBRU01000044.1:0-16940 GCA_002306375.1 Faecalibacterium sp. UBA1360 | reverse complement strand
TCATTGCGCAGCTGCTGTACCTGGAAGGCCAGGACCCCGAAAAGGACATCAGCTTCTACATCAACAGCCCGGGCGGTTCCATCTCGGACGGCATGGCCATCCATGATACCATGCAGTATATCAAGTGCGATGTGTCCACGATCTGCGTGGGCATGGCCGCGTCTATGGGCGCCTTCTTGCTGGCCAGCGGCACCAAGGGCAAGCGCTTTGCGCTGCCCAATTCCGAGATTCTGATCCATCAGCCCCTGATCGGGGGCGGCGGCATCTCCGGCCAGGCCACCGACATCAAGATCCATGCCGATCACATCGTGCGTCTGCGTTCCAAGCTCAACGGCCTGATCAGCGCCTACACCGGCCAGCCCCTGGAAGCGGTGGAGCGCGACACCGAGCGCGACAACTATATGACCGCCCAGCAGGCCAAGGAATATGGCCTGATCGACGAGATCATCTCCAAACATTGACCACGGGGGAAGGAAATGGCAAATTCGATTTCCGGCAAGGACGGAAAAGGTCGTGAAATGGTCTGCAGTTTCTGCGGCCGTTCGCAAAAGCAGGTCGAACAGCTGATCATCGGACCCGGCGTGAACATCTGTAAAGAGTGCATCGATATGTGCTACAACGCTCTTTACAAGGACGACGAGGTCCCGCCGCCCCGCGCCACGGCCACCCGGCGTTCGGCGGCCGCGCGTCCGCGCCACAGCATCGATCCGCTGCAAGATATCAACATCCTGACCCCGGCTGAGATCAAGGCCGGGCTGGATCAATACGTCATCGGCCAGGACGGCCCCAAAAAGGTGCTGGCTGTGTCGGTGTACAACCACTACAAGCGCATTTTGTCCGGCCAGGACAGCGATGTGGAACTGCAAAAGTCCAACGTGCTCATGCTGGGACCTTCGGGCACCGGCAAGACGCTGCTGGCCCAGACCCTGGCCAAGATGCTGGGCGTGCCCTTTGCCATTGCGGACGCCACCACCCTGACCGAGGCCGGCTACGTGGGCGAGGACGTGGAGAACATTCTGCTCAAGCTGATCCAGGCGGCGGATTTTGACATCCCCAAGGCGGAGATCGGCATCATCTATGTGGACGAGATCGACAAGATCACCCGCAAGAGCGAGAACCCCTCCATCACCCGCGACGTGGGCGGTGAGGGTGTGCAGCAGGCGCTGCTCAAAATTCTGGAAGGCACTGTCAGCAACGTACCGCCCCAGGGCGGGCGCAAGCACCCCCAGCAGGAGTTCATTCAGATCAATACCAAGAACATCCTGTTCATCTGCGGCGGCGCGTTCGACGGGCTGGACAAGCTGATCCAAAAGCGTACCGATACCTCGGCCATGGGCTTCGGCAGCCAGTTGCGGGTCAACCTGGACAAAGACGAGGCCCGCCAGAAACTGCTGCGCCAGGTGGAGCCGGACGATCTGGTCAAGTTCGGCCTGATCCCAGAGCTCATCGGACGTCTGCCGGTGGTGACGGTGCTGGACCCGCTGGACGAGGAATCTTTGGTCCGTGTGCTGACCGAACCCAAAAACAGCATTGTGCGCCAGTACAAGGAGCTGCTTGGGCTCGACAGCACCGAGCTGATCTTCACCGACAAGGCTCTGCACGCCATCGCCAAAAAGACCATCGAGCGCAAGAGCGGCGCGCGCGGGCTGCGCAGCGTGGTCGAGGAGCTTCTGATCCCGATCATGTACGATATCCCCTCCGACCCGACCATCATCCGCGTCACCATCGACGAGGACACGGTCAACGGCGGCAAACCGCACCTTGAATACGGCGCTGTGCGCAGACGCTACAAACACCAGAATCCGTCCATGATGTAACAGATCTCGGCGGCGACAGACCCTTTTGCGGGATCGGTCGCCGCCGTTTGCTTTTTTCTTTGATTTTTAAGGGGCGCGTATGTCTGCGCGCCCCGCATCAAGGAGGCTGCCTTATGTCGAACTTCCGTGTGGCTCTGCTCCAGATTCTGCCCGGGGATACGCAAGAGCAAAGCCTGGCCATTGGCCTGGATGCTTGCCGCTGCGCCAAGGAAAAGGGGGCGGACCTGGCCCTTTTTCCGGAAATGTGGAACGTCGGGTATCGCATCCCTGGCGATCCTGCCGCGTTGCATGCCGCGGCCGTTGCGCCGCAAAGCGGTTATTTGCGTGCCTTCGCCGGCTGCGCCCGGGATCTGGGCATGGCGGTGGGGGTGACCTGCCTGGAACAGGCAGACCCTGCGCCCCGCAACAGCCTGTTTGTCTACGACCGGCACGGCCGGCTGGCACTGCAATATGCCAAGGTGCACACCTGTGATTTTGGCGAGGAACGCTGCCTTAGCCGGGGCGAAGGCTTTTACACCGCCGACCTGGACACCGCCGCCGGTCCTGTGCGCGTTGGCGCCATGATCTGCTATGACCGGGAATTCCCCGAAAGCGCCCGGCTGCTCATGCTGCAAGGAGCCGAGATCGTTCTGGTGCCCAACGCATGCCCCATGGAGATCAACCGCCTGTCCCAGCTGCGGGCCCGGGCTTTTGAAAACATGATGGGGCTCGCCACCTGCAACTATCCCGCGCCCTGGCCGGACTGCAACGGAGGGTCCTCTGCTTTTGACGGCGTAGCTTACCTGCCTGATATGCCTGGCTCGCGGGATACTTGCCTTGTACAGGCAGGGGAGGAAGCCGGCGTCTTTGTGGCCGACTTTGACATGGATATGCTTCGTGCCTACCGCCGCAGCGAGGTGCACGGCAACGCCTACCGGCGCCCCAAACTGTATGGCGAGCTGATCCGTGCCGAGGTGCGCGAGCCTTTTGTGCGCGCAGACCGCCGGGATTGAGCGCCGCCAAAGCCCTTGCCGTTGGACTGCTAAACACTGGAAATGGTTGGCGCGGATGGTCCGCGACCCGAAAAAAGGCAAGAAGAATTCTTCAAAAATTGCAAAAATAGAACGACGCACCGATAAATGATGCCGTTCACAAAAATTTTATACTTGCACCCCTTGATTTTTTGAAAGCAAGTGGCTACAATATGTTTAGCACTCAAGATAAATGACTGCTAAGAACTTCGTTCCAAAACATTGTTTAACGATAAGGGAGGACACTGTACCATGAGAATCAAACCTCTGGCCGATCGCGTTGTCATCAAGCTGGTCGAAGAAGAAGAGACCACCAAGGGCGGTCTGATCCTGACCGGTTCCGCCAAAGAAAAGCCCCAGATCGCCGAAGTGCTGGCCGTTGGCCCGGGCGGCAATGTGGACGGCAAGGAAGTGGAAATGATCGTCAAGGTCGGCGACAAGGTCCTGACCAGCAAATACTCGGGCACCGAGGTCAAGGTGGACGGCGAAGAGTGCACCATCGTGCGCCAGAGCGACATTTTGGCCGTTGTCGAGTAAGCAATGAGGTTTTTTAGTTGAGTAAGGAGAGATAGTACCATGGCAAAACAGATCAAACAGGGCGAAGACGCCCGCAAAGCTCTTTGCGCCGGTATCGACCAGCTGGCCGATACCGTCAAGATCACCCTCGGCCCCAAGGGCCGCAACGTCGTGCTGGCCAAGAAGTTTGGCAGCCCGGTCATCACCAATGACGGCGTGACCATCGCCAAGGAGATTGAACTGAAAGACGAGTTCGAGAACATGGGCGCCCAGCTGGTGCGCGAAGTGGCCACCAAGACCAACGACGCGGCCGGCGACGGCACCACCACTGCCACCGTGCTGGCCCAGGCCATGGTCACCGAAGGCATGAAGAACGTGACCGCCGGCGCCAACCCCATGGACATCAAGCGCGGCATCCAGAAAGCCGTGGGCGTTGCGGTGGAAGCCGTCAAGTCCCACAGCCAGAAGGTCAACGGCAGCAAGGACATCGCCCGCGTCGGCACCGTTTCTGCCGGCGACGCTGAGATCGGCCAGCTGATTGCCGACGCCATGGAGAAGGTCACCGCCGACGGCGTCATCACCATCGAAGAAAACAAGACCACCGCCGAGACCTACACCGAGGTGGTCGAGGGCATGCAGTTTGACCGCGGCTATATCACTCCCTATATGGTCACTGACACCGAGAAGATGGAAGCCGTCTTTGACGATGCCAGCGTGCTCATCACCGACAAGAAGATCAGCGTGTTCCAGGACATGGTCCCCCTGCTGGAGCAGGTCATCCAGTCCGGCCGCAAGCTGCTGATCATCGCCGAGGATGTGGAGGGCGATGCCCTGTCCAACCTGATCATCAACCGTCTGCGCGGCGGTCTGAACGTTGTGGCGGTCAAGGCCCCCGGTTTTGGCGATCGCCGCAAGGAGATGCTCACCGACATCGCCATCCTGACCGGCGGCACCGTCGTCAGCAGCGAGCTGGGCTATGAGCTTAAGGACGCCAACCTGTCCATGCTGGGCACCGCCCGCCAGGTCAAGGTCGGCAAGGAAGTCACCACCATCGTGGGCGGCAACGGCGACAAGGCCCAGATCGCGGACCGCGTTGCCCAGATCCGCAGCCAGATCGCTTCCGCTACCTCCGACTTCGACCGTGAGAAGCTGCAGGAACGCCTGGCCAAGATGGCCGGCGGCGTTGCGGTTATCAAGGTCGGCGCCTCCACCGAAGTGGAAATGAAGGACAAGAAGCTGCGCATCGAGGATGCCCTGAACGCCACCAAGGCGGCGGTCGAGGAAGGCATTGTCGCCGGCGGCGGCACCGCCACCCTGAACGCCATCCCCGCCGTGGACGAACTGGTCAACGGTCTGGAAGGCGACGAGCGCACCGGCGCCAAGATCGTGCGCAAGGCTCTGGAAGCGCCCCTGCGTCAGATCGCGGCCAACGCCGGTCTGGAAGGCAGCGTCATCATCAACAACATCCTGCAGGCCGGCAAGCCCAACTACGGCTACGACGCCCAGAAGGAAGTGTATGTGGACGACATGATCGAGGCCGGCATCGTTGACCCCACCAAGGTCACCCGTTCGGCTCTGGAGAATGCGGCCAGCGTGGCGTCCATGGTCCTGACCACCGAGAGCCTCGTGGCCGACCTGCCCGAACCTCCGGCTCCGGCGGCTCCCGCCGGCGGCGACATGGGCGGTATGTACTGAGAGCCTGACGGCTTGAGGACGACGAACCCACAGTGTAACACAGGCCTTATAAACAAAGACCGGCGGTCCAACGGACCGCCGGTCTTTTGCGCTGTTTTGACCAAAATTCGTTTTATCAACCCAGCGCCACGTCCAGCATCATCATAACGCCAAACCCGGCAGCGAAGGACAGTACCCCGGCGTTGGAGTGCTCGCCCTCGGACATTTCGGGGATCAGTTCCTCCACCACCACATACATCATGGCCCCCGCGGCAAAACTGAGCAGATAGGGCAAAGCCGGGACCGCCAGCCCCGCGGCCAGGATGGTCAGCGCCGCGCCCAGCGGTTCCACCACGCCGGACATAACGCCGCTGAAAAAGGCCCGGGGACGGGATATGCCCTGGGCGTGCAGCGGCATGGAGATGATGGCTCCTTCGGGGAAATTCTGGATGGCGATGCCCAGCGAAAGCGCCAGCGCCCCCAAGGCGCTGATCTGGGCGTTGCCGGTCAGGTACCCGGCATACACAACGCCCACGGCCATGCCTTCCGGGATGTTGTGCAGCGTGACGGCCAGCAGCATCATGGCCGTGCGGGGCAGCCGGACGGCAGGGCCTTCGGCCTCATCGGTATTCTGGTGCAAATGAGGCACCCAGGTATCCAGCGCCAGCAAAAACAAAATGCCCACCCAAAAACCGATCAGCGCCGGCAGGAACGCCAACTTGCCCATGGCTTGCGACTGATCGATGGCCGGGATCAGCAAACTCCAGATGGAGGCCGCCACCATCACACCGGCGGCAAACCCCGTCAGGCAGCGCTGTAAATATTCGTTGAGCTCTCGCCGCATAAAAAACACGCCGGCGGCGCCCAGGCAGGTGCCGCCAAAGGGCAGCAAAAGCCCCAAAAGGACGTTCTGGTCCATACGTAACTCCCTTCTGTCGGTTAGCAGAGCCTAACCGACAGTATGATTATATCTTGCCTCGGCGTTTCTGTCAAGAAAGCCTGCAACCTGGAAAACGGGGCCCGAATGTGGTATAATATGCCGATATAAAACGGTTCGGCCGAGTAGAAGGGGAGGGACGGCTTGTGAAAAAATGGGTGTATCTGGCCGTCAGCCTGGGCTGGATGGCGCTGATCTTCTGGTTTTCGGCCCGGCCTGCCGGCGCGTCCGGGGCTTTGAGCAACCAGGTGGCCGACTCTCTGGCGGGCGGGGCCTGCGAAGTATTCACCCCGGCCTGGTTCAGTCAAAACGTATATGCCAACGTGCGCAAATGGGCGCACCTCTACGTCTACGCGGCCCTGGGCGCCAGCGTGATGCTGACGGTCCGCGCCTGGCTGCCCGGGTACTCAGTGACAAAGCAAGGGGGTCTCTCGCTGGGGGCGTGCGCGCTGTATGCGGCCACGGACGAGCTGCACCAGTACTTTGTGCCGGGCCGCGCCATGCTTCTGGGGGATGTGGGGGTGGATTCCCTGGGCGCAGCCGTCGGCATTCTGCTGGTTGTTGCGGCGATGTGGCTGCGCAAAAAGCGCCGATAGGCGCCCGGAAATGATATCTGTTTGACCGGCGTGGCCGTAAGGGCTGTGCCGGTTTTTGCATGGCGGCGTTCTCCTCGGTCCATACTGTTTTTGCGTATCGGCGCGACCCGCGCCGTAAACGGGGCAGAAAGGGGAGGTCTGCATGAGCCTGCGTCGTTTCTATGGCTTTTGCGCTGCGTTGACGGTGCTGTGCGCGGGAGTCTTGTGCCGGGTATACTGGATCGCCACCGACACGGCGTATGCGGCCAGTGCGGGCAGTCAAAGCGTCAGCGAGACCGCCCTGCCGCAGCGGCGGGGAGATTTTTTTGACCGGGAGGGCCGGCTGCTGACCGGCGTGACGCCGCGGTGGTATGCGCTGTGCATCCCCGGCGATTCCAGCTATTCGGAGCTGTTTCCCTATGTGGCGTTTGAGCAGCAGTCCCTTTTGTATGACCGGCGCAACAGCATGACCCCTTTTTTGGTGGAGGTGGAACAGGATCTGTCGGGCAGGGGGATTTACACCTACGCCGACGCAAAACGGTATTTACCACAGCCCATTGCGGTGCATTTGCTGGGGTATCTGGATGGGGATGGTATCGGGGTGTCCGGGCTGGAGCGAGCCTATGAGGATCTGCTGGCCGGCGCCGGGGATGTATGCAGCGTGGTATGCGCCACCACGGCCCAGGGCGGACTGATGACCGGCGCGCAGCCGGAACTGAAAACGACCGCGGGCACACGGCAGGGCGTGCGGTTGACCGTTGACGCAAACGTACAGCGGGCATGCGAAGGCATTGCCCGGCTGTATATGCCCCGGGGCTGCATCCTGGTCATGGATACCGACACCGGGGAAATGCTTGCCAGCGTCAGCATGCCGAGCTTTGACCCCAACGACCTGACCCCCAGCATCGAAGCGGATGATACCTCTTTGATCAACCGCCCGGCCGCAGCGTTCAGTGCGGGGTCGGTGTTCAAGGTGGTGCTGGCTTTGGCGGCCTATCGGGCGGGGCTCAGCTGGTTCACCCACGATTGCACCGGCAGTGTGGAGGTGGGCGGACAGGAATTCCGCTGCGCCCAGGGACGCGCCCATGGAACGCTGAACTTGCGCGGCGCTCTGGAGCAAAGCTGCAACTGTTATTTTATCGAACTGGGGCGTTTGCTTGGGGCTGAGCGTATTCTCGATGTAGCCGAGTCGCTGGGGTTCGGGCAGGCAACTGCCATCGCGCCGGGACTCAAAAGCGCGGCGGGGGAACTGCCCGATGCCGCCGGATTCGCCGGCATTTACGACGGTCAGCTTGCTATGCTCAGCTTCGGGCAGGGAGCCTTGACCGTGACGCCCTTGCAGATCACCGCCATGATGAACGCCATCGCGGACGGCGGTGTGCTGCGCTCACCTTGCTTTGTACAGGGCGTTGTGCAGGCGGAAACCGGGCAACTGATCGACGCCTTCGAAACGGCGGAAGCTGTGCGCGTTTGCGATGAGGATACGGCTTCGATTTTGCGCAGTATGCTCATCAGCGTGGTGGAGGACGGTATCGGCGCCGAGGCGGACCCCGGCGTGGGCGGCGCGGGCGGCAAGACGGGCACGGCCCAGACCGGGCAGTATGCCGATGGCGAGGAACTGCTCAACCACTGGTTCAGCGGCTTCTGGCCGGCGGAAGAACCGCGGTATACGATCACGGTGTTGCAGGACGGCGTACTGGACCCCGAAACGTCCAGCGCGGCAATCTTTGCTCGTGTGGCCCAGGCGTTGCAGGTGTGGTCCGACGGCGAGGCCTGAAACGAAAAAGCGGTTGACAAGGCGGAAAAACCGGGGTATACTGTTACCCGGATATGAAAAATTGGCGATGAAAGGGCCCATGTGCCATCCGCCCGGCTCAAGAGAGGGAACCGTCAGCTGCAAGGTTCCTGCCGCGGCAGACACAAAGCCACCCCGGAGCCCCCGGAAAAACCGGGCGTAGGACGGCGTTAACGTCAGGCAAAGCGGCGGGGCGCGCCCCGCAACTTGGGTGGTACCACGGAAGCTGTCAGCCTTCGTCCCTGGATCGGGATGAAGGCTGTTTGTTTTTCTGCGGCCCGGAACTTGCCCCACACCGCGCGAGAGATTGAAAGGAATGGAGAATCGACCACCATGCAATGGACCGGATTGAACGAACTGCGTGAAAAATACCTGCATTATTTTGAGGGCAAGGGCCATCTGCGTTTGGGCAGCTTCCCGCTGGTGCCCAAGGATGACCCCAGTCTTCTGCTGATCAACAGCGGTATGGCCCCCATGAAAAAGTGGTTCCTCGGCCAGGAGGAACCGCCCTGCCACCGCGTTACCACCTGCCAGAAGTGCATCCGCACCCCCGACATCGAACGCGTTGGCATCACCGCGCGCCATGGTACCTTCTTTGAAATGCTCGGCAACTTCAGCTTCCAGGATTACTTCAAGGAAGAAGTCATTCCCTGGGCGTGGGAATTCCTGACCAAGGAACTGGAGATCCCGGCTGAAAAGCTGTATATCTCGGTCTATCTGGACGACGATGAGGCCTACGATATCTGGACCAAGAAGGTGGGCATCCCTGCCGATCACATGGTCCGCTTTGGCAAAGAGGACAACTTCTGGGAACACGGTTCCGGCCCCTGCGGCCCCTGCTCCGAGATCTACTATGACCGCGGACCCGAGCACGGCTGCGGCAAGCCCGACTGCAAGGTGGGCTGCGACTGCGACCGATATATGGAGATCTGGAACCTGGTGTTCAGCCAGTTCGACTCCGACGGCAAGGGCACCTATACCCGGCTGGAAAAGCCCAACATCGACACCGGCATGGGCCTGGAACGCCTGGCCTGTGTGATGCAGGACGTGGGCAACCTGTTCGAGGTGGACACCGTGGCGGCTGTGCTGCACCATGTGGAGCGCATTTCCGGCAAAACCTACGGCCAGGACCCCAAGGATGACATTTCCATCCGCGTTATCACCGACCACATCCGCTCCACCACCTTCATGGCGTCGGACGGCATCCTGCCTTCCAACGAGGGCCGTGGCTACGTGTTCCGCCGCCTGCTGCGCCGCGCCGCCCGCCATGGCCGTATGCTGGGCATCAACCGCCCCTTCCTCACCGAGCTGGTGGATACCGTCATCGCTTCCAGCGAGGCCGGTTACCCCGAACTGCGGGAACACGAGGACTATATCAAGAAGGTCATCGGCACCGAGGAAGAACGCTTCTCCCGCACCATTGACGCGGGCCTCAACATCCTGACCGGCATGATCGACCGCATGAAGGACGTGAAGGAGAAGGTTTTGTCCGGCGTTGAGGTGTTCAAGCTCAACGATACCTTCGGCTTCCCTCTGGATCTGACCCGCGAGATCGCGGCCGAGGCCGGCGTGTTGGTGGACGAGGCGGCCTTCCACATCGAGATGACCAAACAGCGCGAGCGCGCCCGCGCCGAGCGTTTGGCCAAGGACATTTCCGGCTGGGCGTCCGACCTGTTCGGCGAACTGGACGCCGAAGCCACCGTGTTCGACGGCTATGAGACCCTGCAAGAAAAGGCCAAGGTCGTGGCCTTGTCCGACGGCGATCAAATTGTGGACGCCGTCGCCCTGGACACCGCCGAAGCCCGGGACGGCGTGCTGGTGATTCTGGACCGCACCCCCTTCTATGCCGAGATGGGCGGCCAGGTCACCGATACCGGCTATTTGAGCGGCGAAAACGCCAAACTTAAGGTGCAGGCCGTCAAAAAGACCCCCAAGGGATACTTTGTGCATACCTGCACCCTGCTGGAAGGCGCGCTGCATGTGGGCGATGAGCTGACCGCTTTGGTGGATGCGGACCGCCGCATGGATATCTGCCGCAACCACACCGCCACCCACCTGATGCAGAAAGCCCTGCGCGAAGTGCTGGGCGAGCATGTGCACCAGGCCGGCAGCTATCAGGACGATCACATCACCCGGTTCGACTTTACCCATTTCAGCGCCGTCAAGCCGGAGGAACTGGCCGAAGTTGAGCGCCGCGTCAATGAGAAGATCTTTGCCTCCATCCCGGTGAATGTGAAGAATCTGCCCATCGATGAGGCCAAGAAGATGGGCGCCATGGCTCTGTTCGGCGAAAAGTACGGCGATGTGGTCCGCGTGGTGGACGCCGGCGGCTGGAGCGTCGAGTTCTGCGGCGGCACCCATGTGACCAACACGGCCCAGATCGGCGGGTTCAAGATCCTGTCCGAGAGCAGCGTGGCTGCCGGTATCCGCCGTGTGGAGGCCACCACCGGCCGCGGTGTGCTGGCGCTGCTGGACGAGCGCACCGGCGAACTGGCCCGCACCGCTCAGGCCCTCAAGGCCAACAACCTCAAGGACGTTCCGGTCCGGGCGGAAGCCATGGTGAGCGAACTGAAAGAGACGGCCAAGCAGCTGGATATCGCCAAGGCTCAGCTGGCGTCCTCCCAGATCGAAGGCATGTTCCAGTCTGCCGCCGTTGTGGGCGGGGTACGCATCGTGACCATGTACCTCAACGGTACTGGCCCTGATACCCTGCGCAATATGATGGACAAGCTGCGCGACAAGGCTCCCGACGCCGTGGGTGCGCTGATCGGCACCGATGGCGACAAGACCACCCTGGCGGTGGGCGTCGGCAAGGGCGCGCTGGCCAAGGGCCTCAAGGCCGGCGTTCTGGTCAAACAGATCGCGGCCATCGCCGGCGGCAAGGGCGGCGGCAAGCCGGACTTTGCCATGGCAGGTATCCGCGATACCTCCAAGATCGACGACGCCCTCAACGCCGTGCAGGGCATCGTACAGCAGGAACTGGAAAACAACGCCTGATTGTGCTATACTGTAAACAGAGCCCTGCTTTTAAGGAAAATCTGGCAAAAAGGAGGAGATCGCGTGACGGATTGCCTGTTTTGTAAGATCGCGGCGGGGGAGATCCCGTCCAACAAGTTGTATGAAGACGAGGACCTTCTCGCCTTTTACGACATCGATCCCCAGGCTCCGGTCCATTTTCTGGTCATCCCCAAACGGCACATCCCGTCGGCCGCCGCATTGACCCAGGAGGATCAGGCGCTTTTGGGCAAGGTCTTTTCGACCATTGCCCGCCTGTGCGCCGAACTGGGCGTGACGGAAGGCGGATATCGCGTGGTGACCAATGTGGGCAAGGACGGCGGGCAGAGCGTGCCCCACCTGCACTTCCATGTGCTGGCCGGACGCAGCCTGGCCTGGCCTCCGGGCTGACAGGACGTTTTACCACCTAAGATCAGGAAAGAGGGAAACGAGCAATGGCTGATACCTATACCCTGCACGTCGCCGGGCTGACCCGTGAACTGCCCATCTGCAAAGTGAACGACCACATGGACATTGCGGCGTTCATCATGTTTGGCGATGTGGAGCTGACCGTCGCCTGCGCGGCCGAACTGCTGAAAAAGTGCCCGGAATTCGACGTTATCCTTACGGCGGAGGCCAAGGGCATTCCGTTGGCATACGAAATGGCGCGGCAGTGCGGCAAACCTTGGATTACCGCCCGCAAAGGGCCCAAGCTGTATATGCGTGAGCCCGTCACCATTGAGGACGAGTCCATCACCACCGCCGGCAAACAGGTGCTGGTGCTGGACCGCAAGGACCTGCGCTTTATGGATGGCAAGCGGATCCTGGTGGTGGACGATGTGATCTCCACCGGCGGCAGCCTGCACGCGCTGGAAACCCTGGCCGGGCAAAGCACCGGCACGGTGGTCAGCCGCTGCGCCGCTTTGGCGGAAGGGGATGCTTCCAAGCGCACGGACATCACTTTCCTGGCGCCGCTGCCGTTGTTCCTGCATTGACATGACGCGCAAGCTGGCTGGCTTTGGTCTTGCCTTCGCATTGGCAGAGCTGGCCGCGGCGTACTGGTCGCCGTCGGCTCTGTGGCTGACGGCGGCCTTTGTGCTTTTGTGGGCATTTGTATATTGGCTGCGAACCAGGGCGCGCCCGTCGTGGCTGCCTGTGTTGGCGGGCCTGGCGGCGGGGCTCGCGTGGTTTGGGATATACCATGCCGCGGTCATCGCCCCGCAGCTGGCGCTGTCCGGCCGGACCGTGCATTGTACGGGCGTGGTGGAGACCGACGCCGAGACCTCCTACATGGACGGGATGGTGCGGGCCACGCTGCGCCTGGAACAGATCGAAGGCAAACAAGCCGATGTTCGGGTATACTGCACGGCATTCCCGGGCGCGGCGGCAGGGGAACGCTTTGAGGCTGACCTGGTCCTGACCGCGCTGGAACAGGACCGCTACCGCGCGGCGCGCTATGCCGACGGGTGCTACCTGAGCGCCGACTATGTCGGGGCGTATGCCCGCTTGGAACAAAGCGAGGCCCTGCGCTTTCGCTTGTACGAGCTGCGCATGGATCTTTCAGCCGTGCTGCGCACCTGGCTGCCCAGACGCCTGGGCGGGATCGCTGCCGCCATCCTGCTGGGGGACCGCGCGCATCTGGACGAGACGACAGAACAGGCGTTCCGCCTTGCCGGGGTGTCCCACCTGCTTTCGGTATCGGGGCTGCATCTTTCCATGCTGTGCGGATTGTTTCATATGGGCCGAAAACGCCGCAGCCTGTATCGCCCCTTTCTTGCCTTGCAGGGGATCATGGTCCTGTTTTATATGGCGCTGACGGGGTTTCCGATCTCGGTGGTCCGGGCGGGCATCATCTATCTGGTGGCGCTGTGTGGGTATGCTTTGCGCCAGCCGCCCGATCTGCTCACTTCGTTGGGGGTCGCCGCCCTGCTGATCGGCCTGCAAAACGCCTGCGCGCCCTGTGACCTGGGGTTTCAGCTGTCCTTTTGCGGGGTATTGGGCGTTCAGTTGGCATCTGCTGTCCTGGCCGGCCCGAAACGCAGGTTCACGGCGTATCAGGCACAGCTGGAACCCGATCAACGGCTGCCATGGCGGTTGCGTGCCCTGCAAGCCGGCCTGTGGCTGACCGAGACCGTGTCCTGTGCCGCTTTTGCCACCCTGGCCACGCTGCCCAGCCTGCTGTGCGCGGGGCTGACGGTGAGCGGCGTAGCCGTTCTCACCAACCTTCTGGTGGTATGGGCGCTGGAACCGGCGCTGATCCTGGGGATCTTGGTGCTGGTTTTCGCGGCGTTGCCGGCGCTGGCCCCCTGCATGCGCATGGGCAGTCTGTTACTGGCCGTTTGGCTGCGGGGCATGGATGCAGTCGTAAGTTGGTGCGCCGGTCTGCCCGGTGCGAACCTCAATTTGCCCCGCGGATATACACTGCTGGTGTTGGCCGTATTGGGGGCGTTGGCCCTTGTATTCCGGGCGCGGCGGTGTCTGCGGTGGTATCCGCTGGCCGGGGCGGTTTGTGCGGCGGTCGGGATATGGCTTGGGATCCGATTCAGTGAAGATGTGGTGCGCGTGGCTTTGGTGGGGACGGCCGGCAATGCCTGTGTGGTGGTCACCCAAGGGCAGGCGGCGATCCTGTTTTTTCGCGGCGGGACCTCCAACCTGAATGCGGTGGAAGGCTATCTGCTGCAAAACGGAACGGTGCAAACGATGGCGGTGTTTGATGTGCGCGCGGAACCGACAACCATGGATTTTGACGCGCCGGAGATCTATGTTCTGGATTCGCAAGAGGACCGCTGGACTTTTTATGAGGTCGCCGGTATGACCGTGGATTGCTGTCATACCGGCAGCGGAAATTTAGCGGTCCTGGGCGTGTGTGGATATCACATCGCGGTTTCTACGGGTGCGTGGAGCGACGGCGAACCGCTGACGGTAGATCTTCTGTGCGCGGCGGCTTCGCTGCCACCGGGCATCGAGACGCAAACTGTACTGACCAATGCGGCCTCGCCGCGCTGGTTGGAAACCTGCGATTCGGAAACGGTTTACGCGGGAAGCGAGCCGGTCGTCGTGCTGCGGCCTGGCTGTTCGATCCTGTTTGAGGGGGTGACGAAACTTGCTGTACAGTGAAAACGAAGTAAAGAAGAAGATACAGGCGGGGTGCGGCGTATTCTATTTTTACGGCGCTGACGAAGCGCCTTTGCGCCGCGCGGCCGCCGGCGTGGAAAAGGCGTTGTCTGCAGAAGACCCGCAGACCACCGTGCTGGATGGGCCGACCCCCAGCGTGGAAGAGGTCGTGCTGGCCGCCGGGACCATCTCGTTTTTTGGCGGACGTCGGCTGGTCCTTATGCCGTTGGTTCGGCCGTCGGCCTATTCGGACAAGGACTTGCAGGAATTGTGCGACGCGCTGCGGGATACCGAGAATGCCGTTTTTATCCTGACCACGCTTATGGAGGAAAAGTACGGCAAGCTGCACCCATCCAAACGGGAACAAAAGCTCATTGCCCAGTGCGAAAAGCTGGGATACTGCGCCCAGCTTGCCCGCCCGAACCGCAACGCGCTGCAAAGCATGGCCCGGACCTGGGCCGGCGAGTGCGGCGCCCGTTTTGCACCAGGCGTGGAGGGGATGCTGTTGGACCGATGCGGCGAGGACCAGTTCCTTCTGCAAAATGAGATCGAAAAATTGGCTGCACTGGCCAATTATGGCGAGATCACCGCGCCCATGGTCCAGGCGCTGGGGGCCGTGACCCTGGACGCCGATACCTTTGATATGGTCAAGCTGGTCTGCTCGGGCTCGACCCGTCAGGCGCTGCAAAAACTCAATACGCTGCTGGAACTGCAAAACGACCCGATTTTGATCACAGGGGCACTGATCTCCAACTATCTGGATATTTACCGGGCATTTTTGGCCAAAAAGAGCCGGCGCGCCCTGGCGGATGTGGCCAAAGACTTTTCCTATACCGGCAAATGGAATTATCGCCTTGGCAACGCCGAGCAGACGGCCGCGCGGTTTGACCGCCGCCGTCTGGAACAAAGCCTGCGTGTGCTGCAAACGCTGGACCTGGACCTCAAGCGCAGCCGACTGGATGCCAAACTGTTGATGCAGAAGGCCGTGTGTGAGCTGGGCCTGTACGGTACGGGGAGGCGCACATGAAACTGACGCTGCACAGGGCCGTGGTGGTGGAAGGCCGCTACGACGCCGCGCGTTTGGCCAATCTGGTGGACGGGACGATTTTGACCACCGACGGATTTGCCGTTTTCAAGGACAAGGCCATGCAGGACCTGCTCAAGCGAACGGCCCGCGCGGTGGGACTGATCCTTTTGACCGACTCGGACGGGGCGGGGTTCCGCATCCGGCATTTTGTGACAGGCTTGGTAGGGGCCGAATATGTCTGCCAGGCTTATGTGCCGGCTATCCCCGGCAAGGAACGGCGCAAGGACGAACCTGGTAAGGAGGGCATCCTTGGTGTTGAAGGGGTTGGGGATGAATGGGTGCTGCGCGCCTTGCAGACTGCTTTGGCAGCCGCGCCCGAACATAGGCCCGAAAACGGCCGCACCGCCGCGCGCCCCATCACCTACACCGATCTGTATGAGTGGGGGATCTCCGGCGGGCCTGCCAGTGCCCAAAAACGCCGAGACCTGCTTCGCCGCCTGGGGTTACCTCCCCGGCTGAGCAAGCGGGAATTGCTGGCCGTGCTCAACACCCTGTATACATACGAAAGTCTCGACGCCTTCATTGCGCAAATGTGACGCAAAAGGCCCGCCGCAGGCCTGCTTTTGGCAGGTTTGCGGCGGGCTTTTTCCTGTGGTGTTTTCAGCGGTCGGCGCGGGTGGTACAGCGCGGGCCGCAGGCGGTCTCTTCAATGTTGATGTGCACGGCGCTGCATCGCGCGTTTTTGTTGTGGCGGCAGCCTATATCATCGCAGCGCACGGCGGTCTCAGCCGTGGCGGGGGCGTTGTCGGTGGCGACATTGCCGTATGCCTCGCTGTTGCGGTAACTTGAACACAAAACGTCGCCGGGACCTGCATGGTGCAGGCTCACGCCGTCAAGGCAGCAGGCGCCGCCCTTGTAATGGCAGCAGTCGCATTGGCTGCAATCCAGATAACACATGGTAAAACACCTCCTGAGACAAGTGTGCCCCGCGTGCCGCCGCGCATGCCTTGTAAAAGGATACCAAATCCTCACAGTCATGACAGAAAATCAACACATTTGCCGTCTATGCTGGAACCTGGCAACATACAGGCTTTGTGGCCTTTGCCGGGAAAGGAACAAAACATGCTTCAACGTTGGGATACAGGGGCGGCTATTTGGTGTGCGGCAGGCGTAGCTTTGGTGCTGGCGGCGTGCGGTTCGCTGCGCGGTACCTACGCCGAGACAGCCGTGTCAACTTCTGCGGCGCAGGACGCGGCGCCTGCTGTGCTGACGCAGGATGCGGAATTGAGCGATGTCAGCTTTGCCAGCGGAGCAGACGACGAAAACGCGCTGCGTCTGGGTGTGGGCAACATTGTATTGCAGCGGGTGGTGGTAGAAAAAACCGGCGGCGTGCAGCAAGGGAGCCAGAACGCCGCAGTCTTCGTTGCTGACGGGGCCAGGGTCCGGCTGAATGAGGCCAGCGTGACCTCCTCGGCGCCGGG
>DBRU01000091.1:5990-9280 GCA_002306375.1 Faecalibacterium sp. UBA1360 | reverse complement strand
GTGACCTTTTTCGACAGGCTGAAAGCAGAGAAAACCGTAACGGTTTTCCTGCTTTATTTTTTTATCCGAACGGCGAAAGGAGGCTTGCAAAATGGACGGATATTCGTACTTGACGTTCGACCAGCGCCGCAAGATCGAAACGCTTTACAGCGACGGAGAGCGGGCGGTGGATATTGCCGCGAAGATCGGAAGAAGCGTCGCCGCTATTTACGAAGAGCTTAAACGCGGATACACGGGAGAGCTTGACGGGAACAAGCGTCCTGTTTATAGCGCCGACCTTGCACAGCAGACCGCACAAGAGAATATCAGGCGCAGGGGCAACAGGCGCGCCGCAAATCAGTAACGAAAGGACGGCTATTCAATATGAAGAGGGCAAAAGAGTTTTTACCGGAAAAGCCTATCAACGGGAAGATCGGTTTTTATTCAATATGTTTACAAGGAAACAGACGTGCGGCGTTTGCGGATACCGCGTAACGCCGAAAAAGGAAGAAATCTACGTTGCAGAGGAACCGCGCGGATTTATGGACGCGCTGACGAAACCGCAAATACGGTTTAGCGCTATGGATTGCCCGCGTTGCGGCTGTCAAATCGCGCTTGCGGTACGTTTTCCGCGCGTTGACCTTCCGGAAGTTACGGAGCGGGACGGTGCAGACGAAAGCGAGGTGGCGGAAGGTGAAGATTAAAAATAACGTGCTTGAACCGATCCTTACAAGATCGTTTATCACGGACAATTACGCTTCGCAGGTGGGCAAAGGTACGCATTACGGGTTAGACAGGCTTCGGGAGTTCTTGCGGAGGTTTTACCGTAAAAACGGAATTGACGGGTGGATATTGAAGGCGGATATTTCCAAATACTTCTATTCCATTAGGCACGACGCGTTAAAATCCTTAATCCGCAAGAAGATCACTGATCCGGACGTTTTGTGGCTTGTCGAAATGATAATCGACAGCACGGAAGGAAACGTTGGAATACCGATCGGAAATCAATCTTCACAGCTTTTCGCCCTTCTCTACCTCAATAATTTAGATCACTTCATCAAAGAGAAGCTGGGCATTAAATATTACGGCAGATATATGGACGACTTCTTCTTAATACACGAAGATAAAGCCTATTTGCAGTATTGCCGCGCGGAGATCGAAAAACACGTCGCCGCGATCGGCTTACCGGAGAAAGGAAAACGGAAACGGAAATACGAAAAGGTGGAGCGCAAGAAAGCCGCGCGCACATCGGCGGGAGAAAGCATAGAAAGACGCGATCCGGAGATTGCGGAACGAAAAACCTTCGGGCATTGGGAAGGCGATTGCGTATGCGGAAAGAAAAAGACGAAGGAAGCCTTGTTTGTGCTTTCGGAACGGCTGACGCGGCAGGAAATCATTATAAAGATACCGGATCAGACTTCCGCAAGCGTTGTCGCGGCGCTAAATAAGCTGGAACGCCGTTACGGGAAACGCTTTTCAAGGATATTCAAAAGCATTACGTTTGATAACGGTTCGGAATTCGCAGATTGCGCCGGAATTGAAAAATCAATTTACGGGAAAAACCGGAAGCGCACAAAGGCGTATTATTGCCACCCTTATAGCGCGTTCGAGCGGGGGACGAATGAAAATATCAATAAAATGATACGGCGATTCCTTCCGAAAGGAACGGACTTCCGGAAAGTAACCGCCGCATATATTCTTCGTGTTGAAACGTGGATCAATAACTATCCGCGTGAAATTTTAGGCTTCGCGAGTTCAAACGACCTGTTCACCGCCCATCTTGCCGCCGCTTGAAAACTACACAAAAAATTTTTTTAGTTTTTTCTGCTTTTACTCTTGACTTTTAGCCGGGAGGTGCCCGGATTGAAACGAACCCTGCTGTGCGCCGCGCTGCTGACTTTGCTGGCCGGGGCCGCGCCTTTTCTGTGCCTGGTGTTGCCCGCCGCCGGCGCGGCCACCGCGCCCGCGCCGGCGGCCACGGCCTCGCCTGACGACCCGGAACAGGACGCCGGGCAGACCGTCGCCGCCCAGTCGCCGGTATTGTACGACGACGGCGTGGGCGAGGTACGCACCCTCAGCGTGCGGGACTACCTGGTGGGGGCCGCGGCCTGCGAGATGCCCGTGGACTGGCCCGACGACGCCATCCAGGCCCAGATGGTGGCCAGCCATACCTATGCTTTGTATTGCCGGGACAATGCGATCTCCGACCAGGGGTACTGGCTGCGGGTCAACAGCGCCATCGGCAGCGGCTGGACCGACGAGCAGGCCCTGGCCGCCCGCTGGGGCGAGGACTGCCAGGCCAACCTGGAACGCCTGCAAGCGCTGGCCGACGAGGTGGCGAACGTGCTGCTGCTGTACGACGGGGCCCCGGCCCTGGCCTGCTACCATGCGGTGAGCAACGGCCACACCGAGGCCAGCGACCAGGTCTGGGCCGAAGCCCTGCCCTACCTGCAGGGGGTGGACTCGGCCTGGGACCGATACAGCGACGACTATGAGCTGACCGTGCAGTACACCCAGAACCAGGTGGCCCAGGCCGCCGCCGAGCTGGGCGTGACCCTGACCGGCGACCCCGACACCTGGATCGGCTCCACGGTGTGGGACGCCGCCGGCTATGTGCAGACCGTGGAGATCGGGGACGCCGAACTGCGGGGCACGGCTGTGCGGGCGGCGCTGGACCTGCGCAGCGCCTGCTTTGCCATCGACTGGCGGGGCGGGCAGTTCGTCGTCACCACCCGGGGCTACGGCCACGGCGTGGGGCTGAGCCAGTACGGGGCCCGGGCCATGGCCGAGGGCGGAGCCACCTGGCGGCAGATCCTGGAATACTATTTCCCCGGGTGCGAAGCCGCGGCCTGAGACCCAAAACAAAGGACCGCCCCGGCAAAAGTCCGGGGCGGCCAAAAAGGGGGATAGGGGGCTTATACGAAGCAGTCGCAGGCCAGCTCCCGATACGCGGGGTTCCCGGCCCACAGTTCATCCAGGCTCAGCAGACCGATGCGCCGGGTCTGGCTTTCGACGCTGACGGGCATACCGTCGGCGGTCAGCTGGGTGGCGTCCTGGCGGTTGACCGCAAAGGCGCACAGCACGTCGCTGTCGTTGGCGCACAGCAGGTCGATGGGCGTTTCCACGCCGCCTGGCATATAGCACAGCGTTATCTCGGTCAGGGCGCCGGTGTCGGGGTCCAGGGCATAGCGGGCCAGGGCCAGGGGGCCTTCCGCTTCGGTGTCCAGGTAGTTGGAGCGCAGCAGCAGCCGCCCGCCGGCCAGCATCAGCGGCGACTCGGGGCACAGCGAACGGTTGGGGTCTGCCGTATC
>DBRU01000091.1:0-5954 GCA_002306375.1 Faecalibacterium sp. UBA1360 | reverse complement strand
CGCTGACCGTCGGCTGCCAGGGGGATGACGGCGGATTCCTCGGTCCAGTCCAGCAGGTCCCGCGCGCTGCCGTCCATGGCGTGCAGGCGCAGCACCCTCCGCCCGGTGTAGGTGTCGGGGTCGGTGAACTCGTATTCCGTGCACACGATCCCGCCGTCCAGGATGCCCTTCACGTTGAGGCCCGTGGAGTCGAACAAAAGCTCCGCCTCGCCGCCGTCCAGGGGCAGGCGGCACAGCGCGCCGGTCAGGGCCCCTTCGTCGGGCTCCCGGGTCACGCAGACGTACAGCGCTTCGCCGTCGCTCATCATCAGGGTGTCCCCGATGGACAGGTACTCCTCAGAGTTGCCGGGCAGCAGCACCCGCCGGTGGGCCCCGCTGCGATCGGCCAGGTACACCGCGGGCCAGGGGCCTTCCGGCGAGGAGGCCGTAAAGGCGATGGTATCGTCGTTGACGATCCAGACGCCGTACAGGCTGGCCAGGTTGGGCAGGCAGGCCGTGCAGTCCTCGCTGTCGTGGGTGCAGCCGGGCTCGGTACACAGGGGCTTCACGGTCATCGAGGCATAGTCCGCATAGCACAGCAGCCGCCGGCCGCTGTCCAGATGGCTGCCCACCAGGTAACAGCCGTTTTCGTCCCCGCGGCTCAGCAGGTGCAGCGCCCCGGCCTCCGGGGTCTGCCCGGCGGCCGCGGCGGCTTGTTCGGCGGACGCTTGGCCCGACATTCCCGACGCATCGGGCGCGGCGGACGGGGCGCACCCCGCCAGCAGCGCGGCGGCCAGGGCCAGACAGAACAGGGATCGTTTCATGGCAAAAGACCTCCTTTGTTTTGGAACTTGCCTCCAGCATACCCGGCCGGTGTGGCAAACATCTTTCCGGGTGAGGTCAGCTTTCGTCGGGGACCGCCCGCAGCCGCAGATACAGATTCCCGCCGGTCTGGTCGCAGTAGATGGCGGCCTGCCCCAGGGCCGAGCGCCGGGCCGCCACGTCCCAACCGTCTGCGGTGTCGGTCCAGTCCCCCAGAACGTCCAGCCCCAGCGCCGCCAGGCAGGCGTCCAGCCGCTCGGTGGCGTCCGGGATGCCTACGACCGGGGCGCTCAATTCCACCACGCCGCCGGCGTAGGCGTCCCACAGCAGATACAGGCTTTGGGTCCACCCGTTATCCAGGGTCCAGGTCATGGCGTAGCCCTCAAATCCCTTGCCCTGCCAGTGGGAGGTCTGGGTGGGCTCGCGCCCCAGCAGGGCCAGCAGTTCCACCTGTTCGGGCCCGGTCAGGACGCCGGCGTCGGTCAGTTCCTCCACCTTTTGGGTCAGGGCCCGGACGGCCTGGTCTGTTTCGCAGGGGTCCGAGGTCAGCGTGTCCGGGTTGCCGGTGTGCAAGGCGTACAGCACGGGGATCTGCCGGGTCTGCTCGTCCAGGGTGCCGGCCACGACCGGGCGGGGCCGCACCCCATGGTTCCGGGCGGCGTCGGCGGCGCGGGCCCACAGGGCGGGCGCCGCCAGAAAAACCGCGCACAGCGCCGCCGCCAGGGCGGCGGTCAGGCGCTCACGGGCAAAAAGACGGGCGTTCATTCCTTCACCTCCGGCAGGACCAGGGTCACGGTGGTGCCCCGGCCCGGTTCGCTGTCAAATGCAAGGGTCGTGCCGTGGGCCCGGGCGATCTCGGCGCATAAGCTCAGGCCCAGTCCGCTGCCGCCGCTGCGGCGGGCACGGCTTTTGTCCACCATATAAAAGGCCTCGGTCACGCGGCCCAGCTCCTCTTTCGGGATGCCCCGTCCCTTGTCCGCCACCCAAAGCTGCCAGCCTTCGGGGCAGCGGCGGCAGCCCATGCGCACGGTGTTGTCCCGGGGGGCGGCCTGCCAGGCGTTGAGCGCCAGGTTGCGCAGCAGGTCCCCCAGCAGCACACGGTCGGCGGGCACCAGGGCGGTCTCGCCCTCGGGCTCTTCGGTTTGCAGCGCTTCGGCAATGTCGGGCGGCAGGCTGCGGCGCACGTCGGCAAACATCGCGTGGACCGGCGTGGGGGACAGCGTCACGCCGCCCTGTTCCAGCTCCAGCAGCAAAAGCAGGCGATGGCTCAGGGCTTCCAGCCGTCGGGATTCGTGGTAGATGTAATCGGCGGCGGCCTGGCGGCGCTGGGGCGGCTGCTCGCCCAGGCGCAGGTAGTCGGCGTACCCCAGGATTGAGGTCATGGGGGTCTTGATCTCGTGGGTGAAAGCCGCCACGAACCGGCTGCGGCGGTCGGCTTCCTCCCGCAGGGCCTGCACCCGGCTTTCCACGGCGTCGGCCATGGCGTTGAAATCCCGCCCCAGGGCGTCAAATTCCGGCGTGCCTGCCGGAGGGACCCGCCGGTCGTAGGCGCCCTCGGCCATGGCCCGGGTCACGCCCTGCAGCGCCCGCAGCGGCCGGGTGGCCAGCCGGGCCAGCCCGGCGGCCGCCGCCCCGGCCAGGGCCAGGGTCAGCACTTCCAGCAGCAGATACTGGCCCAGCTGGCGGTCCCGCTCGTCGTACAGGGCCGTCACATCGTAGGCGCTGACCAGCCACAGCCCGTCCACCCGGGTCTGCAAGGGCGAGGCCAGCAGGATGTACCGCGCCCCGCCGCCGCTGAAATAGCACAGCGACCCGGCGCCGGCGTCCAGGGCGTCCATCTGCGCCTGATACAAGACCGCAGCGGGCATTTTGTCGTGGACCGACGTGCCGTCCCCGGTCAGCAGGGCGTAGGGGGAGGAACTGGTCTGCTCTGTGGCGTCCAGGTCCTGGGCGGTCTGCACGGCCCCGCTCAGGCTGGCGGTCCCGCTTTCCCGCAGGGCGCTTTCCAGGGCGGCGCGCTGTTGCAGGTGCAGGGCGGTGTCCTGGCTTTCGGCCCGGCGCAAAGCGTGGGCCAGGTTCTGCTCGATGGTCCACCCGCCGCCCAGCGACAGGGCCGCGCACAGCAGCAGCAGGATGCCCAGGGTCAGCTTTTGCGCAAAGGTCATGGCGTTTCCACCTCCAGCATATACCCCACCCGGGGCACCGTGCGGATGCGGGTGTCCCAGCCCAGCTTGCGCCGCAGGCGGGAAATGTGGGTGTCCAGCGTGCGGTTGGACGGGTCGGCGTCCAGGCCCCACACCCGCTCGAACAGCACGCTGCGGTACAGGGCGATGCCCCGGTTGTGCAGCAGGGTCAGCAGCAGGTCATACTCGTGGGGCGTCAGAGCCACGGGCACGCCGGCCCGGCACACGGTGCGGGACTCGGGGTCCACGGTCACGTCCCAGGCCCGCAGGGGTTCGCCCCGGCGCCCGGTGTGGCGCAGCACCCCTTCCACCCGGGCCAGCAGCTCGGGGGCGGCAAAAGGTTTGACGATGTAGTCGTACGCCCCCAGGTTCAGCCCCCGCACCCGGTCCTTCAGGTCGCCCCGGGCGGTCAGAAAGATCACCGGCGTGCCCGTGGGGGCGATGTGCTCCATCAGGGCAAAGCCGTCCACGTCGGGCAGCATCACGTCCAGCAGGATCAGGTCAAAGCGTCGGGTCTCGATCAGGTCGGCGGCTTCTTCGCCGCTGTATGCCCGCACGCAGGGCAGGCCCAGCGGCTCCAGCGTCAGGCAGATCAGTTCCACAATGGGCTCTTCGTCATCCACGACCAGTACGGGCAGCATGGGTCTCTCTCCTTTCGGGTCTTTCGGGTGTGTGTGTCCCCACACACAACATACCCGATGTGTGTGTCGGAATCCTTTCGGGCGGCAAAAAGCGCCGTGCCCGGGGGTGGGCGCGGCGCTTTTGGGGCAGGACATCAGGGGGCGGGCGCGGGCCCGGTGGACTGGCGCCGGGCCAGCGAGGCGTGCAGCAGCAGGGTGCTGATGGGCACGCCGGTGAGCAGGCTGTACAGCGCGTGGAAGGCGCTTTTGCCCAGCTGGGTGCGGTCCTGGCGGATGGTGGTCATGGGCGGGATCGTGTAGGCGCACAGGGGCAGGTCGTCAAAGCCGATGATGCTCAGGTCCTCGGGCAGGCGCAGGCCCAGCTCCAGGCAGTGCATCATGACCGTGTGGGCCAGCAGGTCGTGGGAGCAGATGATCGCCGTGACCTTTTGCTTGAGCAGGCGGGGCAGGTGGGTCTGCAAGCATTCCGAAAACAGGTAGTCGCTGCCGGCCAGGCTGCGCTCGTCGGGGCAGCCGTTGCGCTTGAGCGCCCGGAAAAAGGCGCTGTACCGCGACTGGTTGACAAAGGACCCCAGCCCGCCGCTGAGATAGCCGATGCGCCGGTGCCCCAGGCTGCGCAGGTACCCCACGGCCAGGTCCATGCCCTCGTTGTTGTCCACGCCCACATAGCAGGTGTTGGGGTTGCCCTTGACATAGTTGTCCAGAAGCACGGCGGGCGTGCGGCTGGTCTGCAATTCCCGCAGCCACAGGTCCGACAGGGACAGCCCGAGAAAAAACGCCCCGGCGTAGTTGTTTTGCAGCATGTACTCGTCGTAGCGGTTGTCCTGCTGGATCTGCTTGTTCAGGCGCACGGTCTCCACCTTGAAGCCGGCGGGCTCGGCCAGCTTGCGGAAGCCGATGACGATGTCGTGGCCGAAGTCGGTGGGCTCGCTGGGGTTCATATGCTCGATGAACAGGCACAGGCGTTTGGCCTCGTTGCGCCGCGTCCCGCGGGAGTAGCCCAGCTCGACGGCGGTCTCCAGCACGGTTTTTCGTAAAGTTTCGCTCACATCCGGCGCGCCGTTGAGCGCCTTGGACACGGTGCTCTTGGAGATGTTCAGCCGGGTGGCGATGTCTTGGATGGTGGCCATTGGTTTTTCCTCAAATTCGGGTGGAAGGCGGATGAAACTGTCCGAAACAAAGGGTTTCGCCCCGATTCGTCGCCCCAGGGCCGGGCGGGCGGATCGGGCGGGTCTTTCTTATATTATAGCGACACACTGTACAAAATGCAATGCCTGAAAGAAGGGAAAAACACGCAACAAAAAGTTTCGGTATGTTTCGATTTGGTGGTAAAAAGCGACAAAAGACCCGGGCTCGGGTTGTGCAGAAGGCAGAAAAAAGCGCAATGGGCGGGAAATATCTTGACCCCGGGAAAAAGTGGGCGTATATTGAGGCTAACGAAACTTTCCGAAACTCTTTCCGAAACTTTCAAGGAGGGGACAACCATGCACAGAAAATTGGCTAGTTTGGCCGCACTGACCTGCGCCGGCGCCATGCTGCTGACGGGCTGCGCCGGGACCGAGGCCGGGACCGAAGCGGAGAAGATCCGCCTGATGGTCTGGTCGCCGTCGGAGGATCAGTCCAAAGACAGCGGAGAGTGGCTGCAGACCTGCTGCGAACGCTTCGCCGAGCTGCACCCCGAATGGGACATCACCTTCGTCTACGGCGTTGCGGATGAGGCGGGCGCCGCGGGCTCGGTGGCCCAGGACCCGGACGCCAGCGCCGACGTGTTCATGTACGCCAACGACACGCTGACCACCATGACCGACGCCGGGGCCCTGGCCAAGTTCGGCGGCATCTATGCCGAGGAACTCAAGGCCACCAACAGCGAGACGCTGCTGGATTCCATCACGATGGACGGCGACATTTACGGCGTGCCCTTCACCACCAACACCTGGTACATGTTCTATGACAAGAGCGTGTTCAGCGAAGAGGACGTGAAGAACCTGGACACCATGCTGGAAAAGGGCGTGGTCAGCTTCCCCTTCACCAACTCGTGGTACCTGCCGGCCTTCTACTTCGGCAACGGCTGCACGCTGTTCGGCGACGGCACCCAGGAGGAGCTGGGCGCGGACTTCGGCGGCGAGAACGCCGTGGAAGTCACCGAGTACCTGATCGACCTGGTGTCCAACCCCAACTTCAAGATCGACCAGGACGGCTCCGGCCTGGCGGGCCTGCGCGACGGCAGCATCAATGCCATGTTCACCGGCTCCTGGGAAGCTGCGGCCATCAAGGAGATCCTGGGCGACAACATGGGCGTGGCGGCGCTGCCCACCTACACCCTCAACGG
>DBRU01000004.1:2038-5653 GCA_002306375.1 Faecalibacterium sp. UBA1360 | reverse complement strand
ACAAGCAGGCCGGCGCGGTGGGGCTGTGGCAGGTGCTGGCCATGATGCCCGGCATCTCCCGCAGCGGCGCCACGATTTTGGGCGGCATGCTGTGCGGCATGTCCCGGCCCTGCGCGTCCCAGTTCACCTTCTTCCTGGCCATCCCGGTCATGGCCGGGGCCAGCGGGCTCAAGCTGGTCAAGTTCTTCCTGGAGGGCAACGTGCTCACCGGCAACGAGATCGTGGTGCTGCTGGTGGGCTGCGCGGTGGCGTTTTTGGTGTCCATGCTGGCCATCCGCTGCCTGATGGAGTACGTCAAGCGCCACACCTTCACGGTGTTCGGGTGGTACCGCATCGCCCTGGGCGTGGTGGTGCTGGTGATCTGGGCCGTGCAGGCCCTGACCGGCGCCCCGGCGACCCCGGCGGCGTGACATTCCCCGGGAAAATGATCAAATACGGCGACCGGGCGGCCCCGCGGGGCCGCCCGGTCTGTTTTGCAGGGGGGGGTGTTTGCCTCATGCCTCCCCTGTGCAAGGGGAGNNGCGCAGCCCCGGAGGGGTTGTCAGGTTTACGCCGTTGCCCGTTAACGGTTTGCGGCGCAGCGCCCACAACCCCTCAGTCGGCCTTACGGCCGCCAGCTCCCCTTGCACAGGGGAGCCTTTGGGTGCTGCCGGCTTAATGCCTCCCCTGTGGTAGCGGTGAGTGCCGCGCAGCGGCGGAGGGGTTGTCCGCTTTGCGCCGTTGCCCGTTACCGGCTCGCCTGCCGTTTCCCCCGCAAACCAACTCCCCCTCGCCCAATAAAAAATCGGACGCCCCCCTTTTGCGGGAAGCGTCCGGTCTGTTGCTTTTTCGTCGGTTTTGGTTTGTTTCACTGTTCCCGCATGCGGGCAAACAGCAGGATCAGGCACACGATCATGCCGAACAGCGCGCCGGTGCCCACCACCAGCATCACCACCTGGAACACCGTGGCGTCAAAGCCGGCACGCAAAGTGTCGGTGGCCTCGGTCAAAGCGCCGTCCACCGCGCTGCCCGCGCTGGCCGCCGTGTCGCCGGCGGCCTGGGTCGCGCCTTCCAGGGCGGCGGCCGCGGCGTCGCTGTCGCCCAGCAGGCTCAGCGCGTCGGCCAGCGCCTGGCTGCCCATGGTCTGCATGCGGGTGCCGCTGTCCGACTTGACCTTTTCGCCGTTCACGGCCTCGGCCAGGTAGTCGGCCAGCAGGTCGGTGGCGCCCCGCAGCGCGGGGGCGTACTCTTCTTTCAGCGACCAGCCGCCCTCGGCGTCCCACATATCATTCAGGTACAACAGCAGCTGCATGCCCGTGTCGTTGACCAGGGTGTCGTACACGGTCTGGCGGAAGGTCTCGGTGCTGGAGGTGTCCACGGTGCCAAAGCTCAGGGCAATGAACTGGTACGCCCGGTCATAGTCGGTCAATTCGGCGTAGTAGTCCCCCATGACCTGGGCCAGGGAACTGTCGGCAGACAGCTGCGCCCCGATGTTCACCGAGTCCAGGTCCGCCCGCAGATCCCCCATGCCGAACACGCTGCCATCGCCCTCAATGGCAAAGGTGTCGGCCATCAGGGCGGCGTAGCCGTCGGCGTCCTCGGCCTGGCCGGCGTATTGCTGCACCAGCTCCATGCAGTCGCCGCCCCAGCTGCCGGCCACCGGCACGCTTTTGTACACCAGGTTCACCGACGCCAGCATATGCCCCAGGTCCACCGACCCGCCGCTGGGCATCTCGGTCACGCCCATGCCCATCAGGTCGGCCAGGCTTTCGTCGGCGGCCAGGGCGTAGCTCTCAAATTCCAGGTCCCGGGCGCCGGCCGTCAGCTGCCACAGCGTGCCGTTGTACGTCCCCGTGCGGGTAAAGGACAGGGTCAGCAGCAAGGCGTCGGCGTCGGAGGCTGTCTCGTTCACATAGCTTTCGGCCAGGGTCTGCAACTGGCCCAACTGGTCGATGGCCGTCGCGCCGTCCGCAAAAGCGGGCATGGGCGCGGCGCACAAAAACGCCGCGGCGCCTGCGACCGCCAGCGCCCGGCGCAGATGGTTGGTTCCGATCGTGGCAAAGCACCTCCAGAAAAAAGGGGCGATCAGGGGATCGCGCCCGATTTTGTCATAAAATTGTAGCTTTTCAAGTATACCATACCCCGGGCGCGATGTCACGCATAAATTTTGTGAAAATGTCGCCGTTTGCAAAACGGGTCCCGGGGCCTTATAATAGAGGTACGCGCCCTGCGCGGCGTTTTGCGCAAACTGTTGGAAAGGCTGTGTCACCATGGAAAAAGCGACTGTCTATTATACCGACCTGCGGGTGCGGGCCGGGACCTCCCTGCCCGAAAAACTGGAAAAACTTCTGTATGCCGCCGGCATCGGCTCCATCGACCTGGATGGCAAGTTCGCCGCCATCAAGATCCACTTCGGCGAGCCGGGCAACCTGGCCTTTTTGCGCCCCAACTGGGCCAGGGTGGTGGCCGACGTGATCAAAAAGCAGGGGGGCATCCCCTTTTTGACCGACTGCAACACCCTGTACCCGGGCCGGCGCAAAAACGCCGTCGAACACCTGGCCGCCGCCCAGGAAAACGGCTTCGGCCCCCTGACCACCGGCTGCCAGGTCATCATCGGCGACGGGCTGCGGGGCACCGACGACATCGAGGTCCCGGTGCCCGGGGCCGAATACTGCCCCACGGCCAAGATCGGCCGGGCTATCATGGACGCCGACGTGATCATCTCCCTGAACCACTTCAAGGGCCACGAGTCCACGGGCTTCGGCGGCGCGCTGAAAAACCTGGGCATGGGCTGCGGGTCCCGGGCCGGCAAGATGGAACAGCACAAGGCCGGCAAGCCCGTGGTGCAGCAGGGCCTTTGCCGCGGCTGCCAACAGTGCGCCAAGGAATGCGGCTCCGACGCCATTACCTACCAAAACGGCAAGGCCGTCATCGACCAGGACCTGTGCAAGGGCTGCGGGCGGTGCATCGGCCGGTGCAACTTTGACGCCATCTACGCCCCCCAGGACAACGCCAACGAGCTTTTGTGCCGCAAAATGGCCGAGTACGCCTTTGCCGTGTGCCACGGCCGGCCCAACTTCCACATCAGCCTGGTCATCGACGTGTCCCCCTTCTGCGACTGCCACGCCGAGAACGACGCCCCCATCGTGCCGGACATCGGCATGTTCGCCAGCTTTGACCCGGTGGCGTTGGACCGCGCCTGCGCCGACGCCGTGCTGGCGGCCCAGCCCATCCCCGACAGCGTGCTGGGCGAGCACCGGGCCGACAGGAATTTTGCCTGCTGCGGCGACAACTTCATCGACGTGACCCCCGCCGCCACCTGGCGCGAATGCCTGGACCATGCCGAAAGGCTGGGCCTGGGCACCCAGGACTATGTGCTGAAGAAGGTGTGACGATGATCGACAATCCCACCCTGCAAGCCCTGCGGGCCCGCAAGTCGGTGCGGGCCTTTACCGGCGAGGCCGTGACCCCCGACGAGCGGGCCGCCATCCTGGAGGCGGCCTTCCAGGCGCCCACGGCGGGCAACCAGCAGCTGTACACGATCCTGGACATCACCGACCCCGCCCTGCGCCGCACCCTGGCCGAGCTGTGCGACCACCAGCCCATGATCGAGCGCGCGGCCCTGTGCCTGGTGTT
>DBRU01000004.1:0-2027 GCA_002306375.1 Faecalibacterium sp. UBA1360 | reverse complement strand
GGGGACCTGCTGCTGGCCGTGGCGGACGCCTGCATCGCGGCCCAGAACGCCGTCACCGCCGCCGAAAGCCTGGGCATCGGCAGCTGCTATATCGGCGACGTGCTGGAAAACGCCGAAGCCATGCGCGCCGCTTTGGCCCTGCCGCCCCACGTGGTGCCGGCGGCCATGCTGATCTTCGGCCGGCCCACCGACCAGCAAAAGACCCGGGCCAAGCCCGTCCGCTTTGCCCCCGAGGCCATCGTGTGCGAAAACACCTACCGCGACCGCACCGAAGCCCAGCTGCGGGCCGACTTTGGGGCCAGGGCCGGCGGCGAGTACGACTTTGACGCCAAGATCCCGCCCTTCTGCGCCTTCAAGTACATGAGCGATTTCAGCCGCGAGATGTCCCGCAGCGCCGCCGTGTACCTGCAAGACTTCACCTACACCGGCGCGCCGGACCCCGACGCGCCCCCACAAGGAGACGCCTGATGAACAAGACCAACACCCTGAACCCTGCCGTGCGGGACCTGGCCCTGGCCGCCATGTTCCTGGCCGCGGCGCTGGTACTGCCCTTTCTGACCGGGCAGATCCCCCAGATCGGCAGCATGCTGCTGCCCATGCACCTGCCCGTCTTGCTGTGCGGGCTGGTGTGCGGCTGGCGCTGGGGCGCGCTGACCGGCTTTGCCGCGCCGCTTTTGCGGTATCTTCTGTTCGGCATGCCGGTCATCTATCCCACCGGCCTGGCCATGTCCTTTGAGCTGGCCGCCTACGGCCTGCTGGCCGGGGTGCTGTACGCCCATTCCCGCTGGAAGTGCGTCAAGGCGCTGTACCTTTGCCTGATCCCCGCCATGATCGGCGGGCGCGTGGTGTGGGGCGTGGTCATGACGCTGCTCATGGGTCTGGGCGGGTCCGCCTTCACCTGGGGCGCCTTCGTGGCCGGGGCCTTCACCAACGCGGTGCCCGGCATCCTGCTGCAACTGGTGTTCGTGCCCGCCTTCATGGTGGCCCTGGACCGCACGGGCCTGCGCCCCTTCACCAAGCGCCGCTGCCCCGGCCAGGCCCGGGACAACTGAAGCCCGGCCCCAAAACACCCCCTGAAACCCGTATCCGCCCCCGCCGGCCCCCGCGCCGGCGGGGGCGTTTTGCTTTGTGCGCTTGCTTTTTCGCGCCCTTGCGGGGCGGATACTCTCGATTTCCGAAAAAAATATATCGTTTTTCAATAAGAACATCTTGCAATTCGATACGTCCTGTGGTATGCTGGTCTCATCCCGGCGGGGCGTGCCCGCCGCGAGAAAGGAGAGCTTTCCCATGACCGGACCCGAAAAGACAAACCTCCGCCTGTGGGACGACCGCAAAAGCATCGCTTTGAGCCGGTTCAGCACCCTGTGCATGGGGGGCATCTGCATCCTGATGCTCTTCAACGGCCCCGTGCTGGTGGGCTGGGCCCTGCGGGACTACACGGGCAGCGCGGCCCTGGGCGCTTTGCGCGCCGGGCTGCTGGCGCTGGGGTATGTGTGCGCGGCGCTGGCCTTTGCCATGCTGTACAACCTTTACCGCTTCCTGGGCCGGGTGGCGGCGGGGGCGGTGTTCGTGCCCGCCAACGTGGCGGCGCTGGGGCGCATCAGCTGGTGCTGCGCCGGGGCGGCCTTTCTGTGCACGCCCGCCGGCCTTGTGCTGCGCCTGCCCTTTGTGTTCAGCCTGGGGCTGTGCGCCGGGTTCATGGCCCTGATCGTCCGGGTCATCGGCAACGCCTTCCGCCAGGCCGTTGTCATGAAGGACGAGCTGGACCTGACCGTGTAAGGGGGCGCGATATGCCGATCATCGTCAATCTGGATGTCATGATGGCCCGGCGGCACATCGGCGCCGGCGACCTGGCCGAGCGGGTGGGCATCACCCCGGCCAACCTGTCCATCCTCAAAAACAACAAGGCCAAGGCCGTGCGGTTCTCCACGCTGGAAGCCTTGTGCCGGGCGCTGGACTGTCAGCCCGGCGACCTGCTGGAATTCAGCCCCGACGGGGCCGACCTGACCGAATAATACAGAGGGTAT
>DBRU01000063.1:32188-69101 GCA_002306375.1 Faecalibacterium sp. UBA1360 | reverse complement strand
GACCGACCCCGATGTGGTGACCGATCCTGATGCGGTGACCGATCCCGACGCAGCCGCTGACCCCGACGCGGAACTTCTTGCTGCGCGGGAGAAGTCTGCTCCCGGCACCGGCGACCCCGACGAACCCGGTACCGGCGATACCGGCAACCCTGGCACCGGCGCGCTTGATCCTTCCCAGATGGACCCCAATGGCACCGAGCTTGTGGATAACGCCAGGGAACTGATCGAAGGCAAGAAAGGCATCGAATACGGCATCCAGACCCTGATCCTTACTTATAAGGAAGAGATGGGCCAGGACCTCACCGAGGAACAGGCCTACGCTCTGATCTCGGACGAGAACGTGGCCAATGTCAAGGCGCAGCTGGAGGCGGGCTGGGCCGAATATGAAGCCGGCGCCGCCGAGCTGGCAGCCGGCCGTGCCCAACTGGAAGCCAACGAGCAGACGCTCATCGACGGCAAGGCCCAGCTGGATGCGGGCTGGGCCCAGTTCGAAGCCCAGGGCAGCGAACTGTACGACGGCATGAATCAGCTTCGCTCGGCTAAAAAGACCATCGACGAAAGCTGGGACATCCTGCTGGACAAACAGCTGGAGATCGACGAAGCCCGCGAGGAGATCGCGGACGCCCGGGCCAAGCTGGCCGACGCGGCCGCCGAACTGGAGGACGCCCGCCAGACCATCGCCGAGAAAAAGCAGGAACTGCTGGACGGCGAGATCGAGTACGCCGACGCTGTGGCCGAGGTGGAACAGGAGCTGGCCGACGCCCGCCAGGAGATCGAGGACGCCGAGGCCGAACTGGCCGACATCGAAGAAGGGGAGTGGTATGTCTGGGACCGGGGCCGCAACGTCAGCTTTGCCTCCTTTGACTCCAACTCCACCAAGCTGGCCGCCCTGGCCAAGGTGTTCCCGGTGTTCTTCTTCCTGGTGGCGGCGCTGGTGGTGTCCACCACCATGACCCGCATGGTCGAGGAGGAACGCCTTCAGATCGGTACCATGAAGGCCCTGGGCTACACCCGCTTTGCCATCATGCAAAAGTACCTGCTCTACGCCCTGACCGCCGCCGCGGCGGGTGCGGCGTTCGGGCTGGTCATCGGGTTCTATGTGTTCCCGCGGGTCATCTGGACCGCGTACCAGATGATGTACTACGCCCCGCGGTTCCTGGCCACCTGGCGCTGGGATGTGGCGGCCCTGGCGGCCGGCACCCTCATCGCCTGCGCCATGGCGGCCACCTGGTCCGCCTGCCGCGCCACCTTGCAGGAGGTCCCCGCCGCCCTCATGCGCCCCCGGGCGCCCAAGGCCGGCAAGCGCATCCTGCTGGAACGGGTGGGCTTTGTCTGGCGGCGTCTGCCCTTTACCTATAAAGTCACCTGCCGTAACCTGCTGCGCTACAAAAAGCGATTCTGGATGACCGTCCTGGGCGTGGCGGGCTGTACGGCGCTGCTGGTCACGGGCTTCGGCATTTCCGACTCTCTCAACAGCATCGTCACCAAACAGTTCGGCGACATTTATCACTACGACCTGCTCACCGCCGTCACCTCGGCCGAAAATGCCCGCCAGGGCCAGGCTCACGACTATCTGTTCACCAACGACGCCTTTGAGGCGTCCATGGTGGTCTTTACCCAGCAGGTGGAGGCGGAACTGGGCGAGGACGGGACCGTGGACTATTACTATATGGTCCCTGATGACGTGGACGCGTTCGCCGATTTCGCCGACCTGCACGAACGGGAAAGCCGCGAACCCACCCCCCTTGGGCGGGAAGGCGCCGTCTTGACCGAAAAGCTGGCCGCTACCCTGAACGTGGAAGCGGGGGACACGGTCACGCTGGAGGACGCCGACGGCAACCGGGCGGAGTTTTTGGTCACCGGCGTGTGCGAGAACTACGTCTACAATTACGTGTACATGAGCAGTGAGGCCTACGCCGAAGGGTTTGGCCACGAGCCCGACTGGAACGCCGTCATGTCCCGCATGACCGACGCCTCCGCCGACAACCGGGACAAGGTCTCGGCCGACCTGCTGGCCATGGACGAGGTGGCCAGCCTGAACTTCACGGCTGACAGCATGGACATGGTGCTCAACATGCTCAAATCCATCGACTCGGTGGTGTGGCTCATCATCATCTGCGCGGGCTGTCTGGCCTTTGTAGTCTTGTACAACCTGACCAACATCAACATCGCCGAGCGCGTTAAAGAGATCGCCACCATCAAGGTGCTGGGCTTCTATGACCGGGAGGTGGACGCCTACGTCAACCGCGAAAGCGTTATCCTCACGCTGATCGGCGCCGGCATGGGCCTGCTCACCGGCATCGCGCTGCACAAATTTGTCATCCTCACCGTGGAGGTGGACGCCGTCATGTTCGGCCGCGACATCCTGCCCATGAGCTTTGTGTACGCCTTCGCCCTGACCATCCTGTTCAGCACGGTGGTCAACGTGGTCATGGGGCGCAAGCTGACCCACATCTCCATGGTGGAAAGCATGAAAGCCCCCGAATAACGCCGTATCGCGTCCTGTCACCCTTTTTGTTCACCGCCCGCGCCCTGCATAAAAGGCGCGGGCGGTTTTTTGCGTTTCCCCGGGAAAAGCCGCGCTGTTTTTGCCCGGAAAAATGCCGGGGCGGCGGGAAAAAATTCGTCGGTTTTGTGCCTTGACATCCTGTGGACGAATGTTTATAATCTAATAGTACGTTTTCAAACAGTTAGAGCATGAACAAACCCGCCCGCTCCTCGGGCCGAAAACTGAGGTGATCCCCACGCAAGATCAAGACCGAATCGAAAACACCATGCGCCGCATCGGCCGGCTGATGAGCTATACGACTCATCAGGTCAACCGGGCGCTGGACGCCTGCATCAGCGCCCAGGTCAGCCCCGAACTGACCGGTATGCGCGGATTGATGCTGGGCTACATCGTGCGAACCACCCGTGAAGGGCGCCCGGTGTACCAGCGCGACCTGGAAATGCGCTTCCGTGTGCGCCGTTCCAGCGTGACCACCATGCTCAAGGCGATGGAACAGGCAGGCTTCATCGCCCGCACGTCGGTGGAACAGGATGCAAGGCTCAAAAGCCTGACCGCCACCGACAAGGGTCTGGCCTGCTATGACCAGGTGGACAGCTGCATCAATGCCTTTGAGGCCCACTTGCAGCAAGGCATCAGTGCGGCCGACCTGGCTAAGCTGGAATCCACGCTGGAGCGTATGCGGGCCAACGCCCGCCGCGCCCAGGACGCCGCCGCGCCCTGATCCGGCGCCGTGTTTGCGGTTCCCGTTTTTGCATGCTACTTCTTAAAGGTAAGGAGAATGCCAACCCTATGCTGAAAACATTGTACAAAGAGCTGGACGGCTTCAAGCTGGTATCGGTGCTCACGCCTGTGTGCATGGTCGGCGAAGTCGTCATGGAAATGATCGTCCCCAAACTCATGGCCTCCATCATTGACGACGGCGTCACCGCCGGCAACCTGGGCCACATCTACCGCATCGGCGGGCTCATGGTCATCGCCGCCCTGTTCGGCCTTCTGTTCGGCGTGCTGGGCGCGGTGTTCGGGTCCCGGGCGGCCACCGGCTTTGCCCGCAACCTGCGCCGTTCGATGTATCGCAACATCCAGACCTTCAGCTTTGCCAACATCGACAAGTACTCTACCGCGGGCCTTGTCACCCGCATGACCACCGACGTCACCAACATCCAGAACGCCTACCAGATGACGCTGCGCATGTCGGTGCGCGCGCCTTCCAGCATGATCATCGCCATGATCATGTCCTTCACGATCAACCGCGAACTGGCCAGCGTGTACCTGGTGGCCGTGGTGCTGCTGGGCGCGGCGCTTCTGTTCATCATGTCCCGGGCCACCCGCTATTTCGGCGAAGCCTTCCGCAAGTACGACGACCTGAACGAGAGCGTGCAGGAAAACGTCTCCGCCATCCGCGTGGTCAAGGCCTATGTGCGTGAAAAGTTCGAAGGCGAAAAGTTCCGCAAGGCCAGCGAGGGCGTGCGCAAGGTGTTCCTCAAGGCCGAGATGATCCTGTCCTGGAACGCCCCGCTCATGCAGCTGACCGTGTACTCCTGCATTCTTTTGATCTCCTGGCTGGGCGCGCGCATGATCGTGTCCAGCGGCGCCACCGCCCTGACCACCGGCGAACTGATGAGCATGCTGACCTACTGCATGAACATCCTCATGAGCCTGATGATGCTGTCCATGGTCTTTGTCATGATCACCATGTCGGCGGCGTCCGCCCGCCGCGTGGCCGAAGTTCTGAGCGAGGAATCCGACCTGCACAACCCCGAGGACCCTGTCATGGAGGTCAAGGACGGCGCGGTGGAATTCGAGCATGTGGGCTTCCGCTATAAGCGCGAAGGCCGCGAGGTGCTCTCCGACATCGACCTGAACATCCGTTCCGGCGAGACTGTGGGCATCATCGGCGGCACCGGCAGCGCCAAGACCAGCCTGGTCCAGCTGCTGCCCCGCCTGTACGACGTCAGCGCCGGCACCGTGCGCGTGGGCGGCGTGGACGTGCGCAAGTACGACCTGGACACCCTGCGCAACAGCGTGGCCATGGTGCTGCAAAAGAACGAACTGTTCTCCGGCACCATTGCCGAAAACCTGCGCTGGGGCAACGAGAACGCCACCGACGAAGAGATCGCCGAAGCCTGCCGCCAGGCCTGCGCCGACGAATTCATCGAGCGCTTCCCCGATAAGTACGAGACCCACATCGAGCAGGGCGGCACCAACGTCTCCGGCGGTCAGAAGCAGCGCCTGTGCATCGCCCGCGCGCTGCTGAAAAAGCCCAAGATCCTGATCCTGGACGACTCCACGTCCGCCGTGGACACCGCCACCGACGCCAAGATCCGCCAGAGCTTTGCCGAAAAGATCCCCGGCACCACCGTGTTCATCATTGCCCAGCGCATTTCCAGCATCGAACACGCCGACCATGTGCTGGTTCTGGACGGCGGCCGCGTGCGCGGCTGGGGCACCCCGGCGGAACTGCTGGAAACCAACGAGATCTATCAGGAAGTCTACCGCAGCCAGACCAAGGGCAGCGGCGACTTTGACGAGAAAGGAGGCGAGGCGTAATGGCTGAGCGAGTCAAAGAAGTCAAGGCCGGCGGCCGCGGTCCCCGCGGTCCCCGTCCCAAGGTCAAAGACCCCGGCAAGATCCTCAAGCGCATCATGGGCTATGTGTTCCATGTGTACAAGATCCCCTACCTGATCGCCATCGCCTGCATCTTTGTGGCGGTGCTGGCCAACATCCAGGGTACTTTGTTCATGCAGACCCTGATCGACGGCTACATCCTGCCCCTGCTCACTGAGCAGAGCAATGATTTCTCCGGCCTGCTCATGGCCATTCTGCGCACGGCGGCCTTCTACGGCATCGGCGTGTGCGCCACCTTCGTGCAGACCCGCCTGATGGCCACCATCACCCAGGGCACCATGAAGCGCCTGCGCGACGAGCTGTTCACCCACATGGAGTCTTTGCCCATTCGGTACTTTGATTCCCATGCCCACGGCGACATCATGTCGGTGTACACCAACGACATCGATACCCTGCGCCAGATGATCAGCCAGAGCATCCCCCAGATGCTCAACAGCGCCATCACGATCCTGGGCGTCCTGGCGTCCATGATCTTCCTCAGCGTCCCCCTGACGATCGTCACCCTGGTCATGGTGGGCGTCATGCTCATGGTCACCAAGTACCTCACCGGCAACTCGGGCCGCTACTTTGTGGCCCAGCAGCGGGAACTGGGCCGCGTCAACGGCTATATTGAGGAAATGATGAACGGCCAGAAGGTGGTCAAGGTGTTCTGCCACGAGCAGAAAGCCATCGAGCAGTTCAACGAACTCAACGACCAGCTGTTCGAAAGCGCCAACAAGGCCAACACCTACTCTCTGGTGGCCATGCCCTTCAACGGCCAGCTGGGCAACCTGAGCTACGTGCTGTGCGCCATGATCGGCGGCGTGCTGGCCCTGTCCGGCTTCACCGGCCTGACGCTGGGCAAGCTGGCCAGCTTCCTGTCCTTCAACCGCAGCTTCAACATGCCCATCAACCAGGTGTCCATGCAGTTCAACTCCATCATCATGGCCCTGGCCGGCGGCCAGCGGATCTTTGACCTGCTGGACGAAAAGTCCGAAGTGGACGAGGGCGACATCACCCTGGTCAACGCCAGGCGCCTGACCGACGACACCGTCACCGAGGCCAAGGAGCGCACCGGCCTGTGGGCCTGGAAGGTCCCCGAAGCCGACGGCAGCTTCCGCTATGTGGAGCTCAAGGGCGACATCAAGTTCAAGGACGTGGACTTCGGCTATGTGCCCGAAAAGATCGTCCTGCACGACATCAACCTCTTTGGCCGCCCGGGCGAGAAGATCGCCTTCGTCGGCTCCACCGGCGCCGGCAAGACCACGATCACCAACCTGATCAACCGCTTCTACGACATCCAGAAGGGCGCGATCCTCTACGACGGGCTGGACATCACCTCCATCAAGAAGGACGACCTGCGCTCCTCGTTGGGCATCGTGCTGCAGGACACCCACCTGTTCACCGGCACGGTCATGGACAACATCCGTTACGGCCGCCTGGATGCGTCGGATGAGGAATGTCGCGCCGCGGCCCGCCTGGCCAACGCCGAACTCTTCATCCGCCGTCTGCCCGACGGGTTCAACACCAAGCTCACCGGCGACGGCACCAACCTCAGCCAGGGCCAGCGCCAGCTGCTGGCCATCGCCCGGGCCGCCGTGGCCGACCCGCCCGTTCTGATTTTGGACGAGGCCACCTCCTCCATCGACACCCGCACCGAAAGCCTGGTGCAGCAGGGCATGGACGGTCTGATGTATGGGCGCACCACCTTTGTCATCGCCCACCGTCTGTCCACCGTGCGCAACTCCGACTGCATCATGGTCCTGGAGCAGGGCCGCATCATCGAGCGCGGCACCCACGACGAGCTCATTGCCCAGAAGGGCCGCTATTATCGGCTTTACACCGGCAATTTTGCGGAAAACTCGTAAAAAAATGTTTCATAATGCCGGGATGGCCTTGTGCCATCCCGCATTTTTTGTACATTTTGCCGTTCGGGCGCCAAAAACTTGACGAACTGGCAAACTTTGGCTATAATATCAACATAGGGACGGCGAATGCCGCCCGAGACGAGCCGCCCGAGGGACGCAAAACACACCGATTTTGCGCTGGGCGGCCATGCCAAAGGCTATGTATCATGCAATAAAAAGAAAAAACCTTTCAGGAGGGGTATCCAACCATGGCAGTCAAGAAAGTTGCCCAGACCGTGATCAAAGAGGATAAGTTCTACACCATCAATGCCGCCAACGGCAAGGTCGTGGAAGTTGCCGACTACAACACCGACAACGGCGCCCGCATCCAGCTGTGGGACAACGCCAATGCCGAATGGCAGCAGTGGGGCTTTGTCCGCGCGGGCGAGGGCGTCTATCGCATCAAGAACCGCTTCACCGGCAAAATGCTGGACCTGTACCAGGGCGGCGTCAGCGACGGCACTGCCGTGCACCAGTGGGAGGGCGCTCCCGCCAGCAGCCAGCTGTGGGTGGTGGAGCCCGGCCATGACGGCCGCGTCAAGATCAAGTCCAACCTGGCCGGCAAGTGCCTGGACGTTGTCGGCATGAGCGCCGACAATGGCGCCGGGCTGCAGATCTGGGCCGACGTGGACGGCGACAACCAGTACTGGACCATCGCCGAAGTGACCCGCAAGGCCAAGGCTCCCAAGGCCAAGACTGAGGAGAAGGCCCCCGAGGCCGAAGCCCCCAAGGCGGAGAAAAAGGCTCCGGCCAAGAAGGCTGCCGCCCCCAAGGCCGAGAAGAAGGCCCCCGCCAAGAAGGCGGAGCCCAAGGCCGAAGTGAAGGCGGAACCCAAGGCTGAAGTCAAGGCCGAGCCCGCCGCCGAGAAGAAGGCCCCGGCCAAGAAGGCCGCCGCCCCCAAGGCGGAGAAGAAGGCTCCCGCCAAGAAGGCGGAGCCCGCCGCCGAGAAGAAGGCCCCGGCCAAGAAGACCGCGGCCAAGGCTGCCAAGTAAGGGAGCCTTCCCGATCAAAACAAACCCGGGCGCTGCACAGCGCCTGACAAAAACGCCCCCGCGCCGGCCCGTTCAGGGCAGGACGCGGGGGCGTTTTGCGGTCCGCCGGCCTGAAAAAAGGCGGTGTGCCGCAAATAAGAGGGCACGGGACGCTTCAGGGGACCGGCATGCCGTCGACGGTTTCGGAGGCGTCTTTTGGTGCCGGTTCCTGTGCCCGCTTCATCTGCTGCTTCTGGGCGTACATACGGTCATCCGCCTGGCGGAACACCGTATCGCAGGATGTATCCCGGTCCCGCTGGACCGAGTATCCGCAGGCCACCGTGGCGGGGAAGGCCCGCCCTTTGTTGATCTTTTCCAGTTCCTGCTGCATGGTCTGCAACAGGTCGGGCAGCTCGGGTTCGTGCTCGGTGTCCAGCAGTACCGCGAACTCGTCCCCGCCGATGCGGTAACACTGGCCCACTGTGCCGAAAGCGGCCTTCAGGCAGTGAGCCACATCGCACAGCAGGCGGTCGCCGGCCGGGTGGCCGTAGGTGTCGTTGACCTGTTTCAGGCCGTTGACGTCCACCACCACGCAAATTTTCAGGGGGCCTTCGCCGCCGCAGTCCTTCTGGGCCTGGGTAAAGGCGGTTCGGTTGGCAATGCCCGTCATCGGGTCAAAGTAGGCCAGGCGGCGGTAGGTGGCGGCCTGGACGCTGCGCTCGATCATACGGTACAGCCGCCGGAATGTGGCGTTGGCCAGCACCATGATGAAGACCACCAGCCCCAGGCTGAACACCATGGCGTAGTTGATGCTGCTGTACCAGTAATAGGTCACCAGCGTGCAGGGCACCGTTACGGCCAGAACATAGAACCCGGCCAGCGCTACGCGCAGTTCGCTCTGCTTGGTGTGGCGCACTTCCCGCACGCAGCGCCACAGCATCAGCAGCGTGGCCGCCAGCACCATCAGGTGCAGCACCCACAACAGGCTCATGGCCGTGTTGGGGGCGATCAGATAGATGACCACAAAGACGATCTCGTTGACGCCGAACACCATGGCCAGCCAGAAGGGCAGCCCGGACCGGCGGGGGAGCATCTCCTCCCAGAACAGCAAAAAGGGCACCGGCATGGCGTACAGCGCCAGATAGGCGAGCAGATGGATCAGGGCGCTGTGACGGGACGGCTGCAAAAGCTGAGAGTCAAACACGACCCAGATGCCGGTCAGCAGCATAAACAGGGACAGGTGGACCATGCTGCGCACGTTGACGGCTACCTGATGCACGCTGCGGTGGATCATGATGTACAGCGTCAGCATGGCCAGGCTCAGCAGCACCAGGCCGCCGCCCAGGATCAGCACATAAGAATTGTCCAGCAAAAACAGAAAGTAGGACGCTGTCGGGTTGCCCAAATAGATCTTGCCATAGATGCCCGGCCACTGTCCCTCGTGCTCGGCGTACATGGTCAGCGTTTTGCCTGCCGAATCCTGGGGCAGGGTGACCCACAGTCGGGTGTTGCCGTAGGCGTCCTCCATGTCGGCGCGCCGGAACAGCAGCTCATCCTCCAGATAAATGGCCACGCCGGAACGGTACAGCCCGATGCTCAGCACCATCGGGTCCATGTCGGGCAGGGTGCATTGGTACATGACCTGGTGGTTGTCCCCGTCCTCTACAACGGTCCAGATATCCTGGGGCGCCACGCCGCTTTGCATGGACGGGTCGGCCCGGGCGGTGGCGGCGGCGCGCAGGAGCGCCACAAAGCACAAAAGCACCAGCAGCAGGCTCAAAAGCAGGCTGACCTTTCGTCGAAATTGCTTGCTACCCCTTGGCATCGCCGTACCCCCTTTCCGATGACCGCCTTGCAAAAATGCCGATGTGACGGTCTTTTGTACATTTTCTTACTTATTATACAATATCGCCCACCGCATTGCAAGCGATAACGGGGGCTGCGTTCCCGCCCTTGCGCAAGGCGGGGCTTTGGGGTACAATGGTAGCAAATGCAACGCAAGGAGCGTCTGACCATGATGCAGTATAAAGTATTGGCCCTTGATCTGGACGGCACGCTGACCAACAGCGACAAGATCATCACCCCGCGCACGGCCCGGGCCCTGCGCGAAGCCGCCCGCCAGGGCGTGCGCATCGTGCTGGCCAGCGGCCGTCCCACCGCCGGCATCCGCCCCCTGGCCGAGGAGCTGGAACTGGACATGACCGGCGGCTACATCCTCAGCTACAACGGCGGCAAAGTCATCGAGTGCGCCACCAACCAGGTGCTGGTGCAGCATGCCTTCCCGGCCGAGCTGATCCCCACCGTGTGCACCTTTGCCCGGTACTGGAACGTGGTGCCCCTGACCTACGACCAGACCGGCATCGTCACTGAGGTGCCCGACCACATCTATGTCAAAGAGGAAGCCCGCATCAACAAGCTGCCCGTGCGGGCGGTGCCGGATCTTCCCGCCGAGGTAAGCTATCCCATCAACAAGCTGCTGCTGGTGGGCGACCCCGTGGACATGCCCCACGTGGAAGAGCTCATGCAGCAGGAATTCGCGGGCAAGCTGTCCATCTACCGCTCGGCCCCCTTCTTCATCGAGACCATGCCCCTGGGCGTGGAGAAGGCCGCCTCGCTGGAACTGCTTTTGCGGGCGCTGGGGTTGTTCCCCCGGGACCTGATGGCCTGCGGCGACGGCTGGAACGATCTGCCCATGATCAAGTTTGCAGGTCTGGGCGTGGCCATGGGCAACGCGGTGGCCCCGGTCAAGGCGGCCGCCGGCTACGTCACGGCGGACAACGACCACGACGGCGTGGGCCTGGCTGTGGAAAAGTTCATTCTGGGCCGGGAGGTGGAAGCGTGAGCAGGAACCTGATCGTCTTTGACCTGGAATGGAACATCGGCTACCAGCCCAGGACCTTCCGCTACCATGGGGTAGAGCTGACCCTGCGGGGCGAGATCATCCAGATCGGCGCCGTGCGCATCGACGAGAACGCCCAGGTGCTGGACACCTTTGAAATGACCCTGCGCCCGCGCATCTTCCGCAAATTGCAGCGCCACATCGCCAAGGTCACGGGCCTGAGCCAGGGGGACCTGGACGCCGGCGTGCCCATTGCCGAAGGTCTGGCCCGCTTTGTGGAGTGGGCCGGCCCCGACGCCGAATTTGCCGAGTGGGGCCTGGACGACGTGCCGGTGCTCAAGCAGAACCTGTTCCTGTACGGCCTGGACGAAAACTGGCCCGCCCGCTGGTACGACCTGCAACGACTGTTTTTGCAGGCCTACCCCCGGCAGGAAGGGGAGGGCATGACGCTGGAAAGCGTGGTGGACCGGCTGGGCATCCCCAAAGAGGACCCCTTCCACAACGCGCTGGACGACGCTTTGTACACCGTGCGGGTGTGCCGCAAGCTGCCCCTGGCCCAGGGCCTGGCCGACTACCCCGACGAGAAAGAGCAGCTGGTGGAGGCCCTGCTCACCGACCCGGACGCCGAATACCACGACCTGCAATGCTGGTTCGGGCTCATGGACCACGACGCCTACAAGACCGACCCGGCGCTGTGCACCCCGGGGTGCCCGGTGTGCGGCGCGCCCCTGGCGCTGGGGGACATCTGGCTCAAGCGGGGCAACACCGGCTATTATACCGAAGGCGTCTGCCCCGAACACGGGTCCTGGTTCGTGCGCTTCAAGCTGTCCCGCCGGGACGGGCTGCGCTGGAACATGGCCCGCTGCACCGAGACCGTTCGACCCGACACCTACGCCCGCTGGAAACGCCAGGAGGCCGCCCAGCGGGAGCGCATGCGCCGCAAGGCCGAAAAGGCCGCGGCCGAAGGGGAAGCGTGACCCGTCTGCCCCGTCTGCAAGGAGAAAACCATGTCCGATCCGATCCTGTATACCGTCGTGGTGGCCGATGACGAGGACGAACTGCGTCAGGCCGTATGCGACATGATCCCCTGGCGGGAGCTGGGGTTTGTGCTGGTGGGCAGCGCCTCCAACGGCCTGGACGCCCTGGAACTGGTGGAAAAGCTGGAACCTGACCTGCTGCTCACCGACATCCGTATGCCCTTTATCTCGGGCATCGAGCTGGCGCGCCAGGTGCGGGAGATCCGCCCCGCCATGCACATCGCCTTCCTCAGCGGCTACGATGATTTCGAATACGCCAAGCAGGCCATCCAGTACAACATCATCAGCTACATGCTCAAGCCCCTGACCATGGAAGGTCTGGCGGCCGAGCTGCGGGCCATCCACGAAAAGATCGACCGCCAGTTTGAAGCCTTCCGCCAGATGACCGCCAACGTCCAGACCGGCCGGGACGATTTTCTGGTCCCGCTGGTACTGGACGGCTACGCCATGTTCACAGGCTCCGACCCCGAGACCACCCTGCGGGCCGAGGCCTGCCGCTGCGGGCTGTTGCGCGGCACCGACGACGCCGCCCGCTTTGTGGTCATGACCGTCGCCTTGTACGACAACGCCGGCCAGAACCGCACCCGCCCGGCCTTTGTGCGGGCGCTGGAGACCCTGGCTGGCAAATACCTGCGTCACGCCGTCTTTTTTGCGCCCGGCAAGGTGGTGGCGGTGCTCATGGGCAACCCCTCCGATTTTGAGGAGTATCTGCACATCCTGGCCGAAGAGATCCTGCAGACCGCCCGCCGCGTGCTCAATTGCCGGGGCGTGGTGGGCATCAGCCGCCGCACCGAGCGCCTGGGCGGGCTGCACGCAGCCTACCGCGAGGCCGTCCAGGCTGCCTCCCAGCCGCCCGAAGAGGACAGCGGCGTCAGCTACATCACTGACCTGCAGCACGGCGCGCCCATGCGGGCCGAGGAATCCGCCGGTTTCGAGCAGGCCCGCGCGGCCTTCCGCGCCGGGGACAAGGACGCCCTGGGCGAAGCGCTGGGCCGCATGTGCGGCGACCCGGGCGAGCCGGTGAGCCCCTGGCTCAAGGGGCTGGCCGTGCAGCTTCTGGCCGAAGTGTACCGCGCCCTGGAAGCCGCCGACGATGACGACGCGGCCGCCGAACTGGACCGCCGCGGTTTGCTGCCGGGCCTTGCGCCCAACTGCCGCACGGCCGGCGAACTGCGCCAGGCCCTGCAAACGCTGTGCCTGGCCTCCATCGACCAGCGCAGCACCCAGCAGAAAAAGGGCGGCAGCCTTCTGTGCCGCCGCGCCCTGGACGCCATCGACCAGAATTACATGGACAAGGACCTGTCCCTGGTCTCTTTGAGCGCTATGCTGGACGTGAGCCCCAACCATCTCAGCGCCTGCATCAAAAAGTACGCGGGCGAGACCTTCATCAACATTCTCATCGGCAAGCGCATGGACGCCGCCCGGGAGCTTCTGCTCACCACGCCGCTCAAGGTCCAGCAGATCGCCGCCCGCTGCGGCTATACCGACCAGCACTATTTCAGCTATTGCTTCAAAAAGTACTGCGGCGCGTCGCCGGGCGCGCTGCGCCGCCAGCACGAGGCCGCCCGATGATCCCCCGCAGGGACGCGCCGCGCCTGCCGCGGCTTTCGGTCATCCTGGTGGCCATGGTCACCTTCATTACGGCGGTGGTGCTGTGCACGGTCAGCGCCGTGTTCGTGGTGCGTTACCGCGACGCCCTGGTGCGCAGCGCCGGCACGGCCACGGCCCAGGCCTGCGGCCAGGCCGCCGTCACCGTGGCCCGGTATGTGGACGACATGAACGAGGTCATGGACCTGGTGCAGGAGGCCATGCGCAGCGGGGAGACCGAGCGGGACGAATTGCTGGACAGCCTTTTGCGCATGCGTTCCGACGTGGTGGCCGTCACCACCTACGACGATGCGGGCACGCTGGCCCAGTGCTGGGCGCTGGGGCACGTGCCCCGATCGGACATATTGCAGAACCTTTCCTTTGACGCAGGCATGGCCGCCGTGTCGGACAGCTATGTCACCCCGCCCCATGTGGAGACGATCTTTGAGGGGTATTACCCCTGGGTCGTGACCATCGCCGCCCGCCTGCCGCAGGGGGGACCCGATTCCTGGGTGTCGCTGGACATCAGCTTTTCGGCCATTTCGGAGTATATTTCCAGCGTGGGCATCGGTTCCCACGGCTACTGCTTTTTGATGGACGACGACGGCAACATCGTTTACCATCCCCAGCAGCAGCTTTTGTATTCCGGCCTCAAGTCCGAGGACACCGCCCGCCTGGCCGCCATGACCGACGGCACCTGGCCCGGGCAGGCGGTCATCTATTCCATCACCAGCATCGCGGACAGCGGCTGGCGGGTGGTGGGCGTCAGCTACGTGGACGAACTGGTGAACCTGAGCGTGCGCCAGATGCTGCGCACCTGCGTGCTCATCGCGCTGCTGGCTCTGGCGGCCGCTCTGGGCACGGGGGCTGTGCTCTCCCGCATTTTGTCCCGCCCGCTGGCCGCACTGGCCGACGCCATGGGCCGTTTTGAGCGGGACGCCGACCACTTTACCCCCACGCCGGTCACCGGCACGCGGGAGGTCTCCGATCTGTCGGATTCCTTCGGCCACATGGTCCAGCGCATCCAGCACCTGATGGCCACCGTGCGCGAGGAGGAGGTCAACCTGCGCAAGACCGAGCTCAAGGCCCTGCAAGCGCAGATCAACCCCCATTTTCTGTACAACACCCTGGACTCCATCGCCTGGATGTGCGAGCAGGGCCGCAACGCCGACGCCGTGTCCATGGTGCACGCCCTGGCGCGGCTGTTCCGCATCAGCATCAGCAAAGGCCATGAGCTTATCCCCATCCGCAAGGAGCTGGAACACGCCGAAAGCTACCTCCAGATCCAGAAATACCGCTACAAGAACCAGTTTTCCTACACCTTCAAGGTGGACGAAAGCTGCCTGGACTGCCTGTGCAACAAGATCACCCTGCAACCCATTCTGGAAAACGCCATCGTCCACGGCCTGGACCTGATGGTGGAACCCGGCCGCATTGAGGTGGAGGTCCGCCGCGACGGGGCCGACATCCTGTTTTTGGTGCGGGACGACGGCGTGGGCATGGATGCCGACCAGGTGTACCACATCCTGCACAAGGAACCGGGGGACCGAACGGGCATCGGCATCAAGAACGTCAACGACCGCCTGCGCATCTATTTCGGCGAAGGCTACGGCCTGCGCATCGAGAGCGAGCTGGACGAGGGCACCTGCGTGGAGATCCGCATGCCGTCCATACGGGAGGGTGAGTATGAGACCAAATAAGCTCCTGCGCGCCCTGTCGCTGTGTGTCGCCTGCCTGCTGCTGGGCGCCTGTGCGGGCGCGTCGGCCGCCTCGCCCCGCAAGGTGGCGCTGGTGGTCAAATCCACCCAAAGTCAGTTCTTTTTGTCGGTGTTCGCGGGGGCCGAGGCCGCCGCCGCCGAGTACAACCTGGAGCTGACCATCACCGGCCCCGACAGCGAGGAGGACTACGAGACCCAGAACCAACTGGTGGCCCAGGCGGTAGCCGACGGGGCCCAGGTCGTCATTTTTTCCGCCACCGATTTTTCCAACACCGCGCCGGCCATCGACGAGGCGGCCAGGCAGGGGGTGGGCATCGTGGCCATCGACTCGGGGGTGGACTCCCAGGCCGTGGCCACCTACATCGGCACCGACAACTATGCGGCCGGGGCCATGGCCGCCCAGGCCGCCCTGTCTCTGGACGAAGGGGAACTGCGCGTGGGCATCGTCAACTACGGCCTCAACAGCGCCAACGGCCAGCAGCGGGAAAGCGGCGCCCGGGACGCGCTGGAAGAAAGCGGCCGCGCCAGCATCGTCGCCGTGGTCAACACCAAGGCCCAGGCCGACAGCGCCCGGGACGACACCGTGGCTATGCTGCGGGACAACCCCGACATCAACGTGCTGCTTGCCTTCAACGAACCCACCAGCGTGGGCGCGGCCGAAGCCGTGGGCCAGCTGGGCCTGGCCGACCGGGTGCACCTGGTGGGCTTTGACGCCAACGTCAAGGCCGTGGACGCCTTGCAGACCGGCGAGGTGGACGCCTTGATCGTGCAGAACCCCTATGCCATGGGCTATCTCGGCGTGGAAAGCGCCTACAAACTGCTCACCGGGCGCCAAAGCGAGCTGCCCGTCACGCTGGACACGGCCACGCGCATCGTGAACCGGGACAACCTGTTCACCATGGACAGTCAAAAGGCACTGTTTGCCTTTGGCTGACGGACAGTTTGCTGGGGGCTTTCAAGGACAAATTTGTGTGATGTGCACAAAAACAGTGCGCGAATGACTTGCAAAACAGCTAAATACGATAAAAAAACACCCTGTATTTCGGTGAAATTTCACCTTGCGTTCGGGGTGTTTTTCCTTTACCATTAAAACTGTCAGGCGGGACGTTTTGAGGAATCGTTCCGCATTATCGCAGCGATCCATTGCGAAAGAAGGAGAACACGTATGAGAAAATTGCTTGCATTGACCCTGGCTGCGGCCATGGCGCTGAGCCTGGCTGCCTGCTCCGGCGACACCGCGTCGGGCTCCAGCTCCACCGCCGACACCGGCACTGCCGACACCGCCGATACCGCTGATACCGCCGATACCGGTACCACCGAGGCGGGCGAAGTCGCCAACAAGGACAAGCCTCTGGTTTGGTTCAACCGTCAGCCCTCCAACAGCTCCACCGGCGAACTGGATCAGGCCGCGCTGAGCTTCAACGACAACACCTACTACGTCGGCTTCGACGCCAACCAGGGCGCCGAGCTTCAGGGCGAGATGGTTCTTGACTACATCACCAAGAACATCGACACCATCGACCGCAACGGCGACGGCATCATCGGCTACGTTCTGGCCATCGGCGACATCGGCCACAACGACTCCATCGCCCGTACCCGCGGCGTCCGTTCCGCGCTGGGCACCGCCGTTGAAGTCAACGGCGCCATCAACAGCGATCCCGTCGGCACCAACACCGACGGCACCGCCACCGCCGTTCAGGACGGCACGCTGGAGATCAACGGCAAGACCTACACCGTCCGCGAGCTCGCTTCGCAGGAGATGAAGAACTCTGCCGGCGCCACCTGGGACGCTGCCACCGCCGGCAACGCCATCGGCACCTGGTCCGCTTCCTTCGGTGAGTCCATCGACATCGTGGTCTCCAACAACGACGGCATGGGCATGTCCATGTTCAACGCCTGGTCCAAGGCCGAAGGCATCCCCACCTTCGGGTATGACGCCAACACCGACGCCGTGGCGGCCATCGCCGAAGGCTACGGCGGCACCATCAGCCAGCACGCCGACGTGCAGGCCTACCTGACCCTGCGTGTGCTGCGCAACGCCCTGGACGGCGTTGACATCGACACCGGCATCGGCACCGCCGACGACGCGGGCAACGTGCTGAGCGACGAAGTCTACTACTACAATGCGGACGAGCGTTCCTACTACGCCCTGAACGTGGCCGTCACCGCCGAAAACTATCAGGACTTTACCGACTCCACCAAGGTCTATGAGCCTGTCGCCAACCAGCTGGACGCCACCGCTCATCCCACCAAGAAGGTTTGGCTGAACATCTACAACTCCGCCGACAACTTCCTGGGCTCCACCTACCAGCCCCTGCTGCAGAACTATGACGATCTGCTCAACCTGGAAGTCGAGTACATCGCCGGCGACGGCCAGACCGAGGCCAACATCACCAACCGTCTGAGCAACCCCAGCCAGTACGACGCCTTCGCCATCAACATGGTCAAGACCGACAACGCGGCTTCCTACACGGCCCTGCTGAGCCAGTAAGCCACGCCGGCCGCCCCCGAAAGCGGGCGGTTTGACCCAAGACAACGATCCCCACGCTATTAGGGAGGACCAAACCTCCCTAATAGCACTTTTTCATGAAAGCAGGCAGGGCCCGGCGCGGCCGGAACTGTCAATTTGCAAAACGGGAGTAATGAGAATGGCAGATGCGAAAGACGATATCGTCTTGTCAATCCGCGGTATGAGCAAATCCTTTGGCCGCAACCGGGTGCTTGATCATATCAACCTGGACGTAAAGCGCGGAACTGTCATGGGGCTTATGGGCGAAAACGGCGCCGGCAAGTCCACGATGATGAAGTGCCTGTTCGGCACCTACCAGAAAGACGAGGGCAAGATCTACCTCAACGGCAAGGAGATCAGCTTCTCCGGCCCGAAGGACGCTCTGGAAAACGGCATCGCGATGGTGCACCAGGAACTCAACCAGTGCCTGGAGCGCAACGTTATCGACAACCTGTTTCTGGGGCGCTACCCGGTCAACTCCGTGGGTGTCATTGACGAGACTCGTATGAAAAAGAAGGCCGCCGAGCTGTTCCGCAAGCTCGGCATGACCGTCAACCTGACCCAGCCCATGCGGAACATGTCGGTCTCGCAACGCCAGATGTGCGAGATCGCCAAGGCCATTTCCTACAACTCGCAGGTCATCGTTCTGGACGAGCCCACCTCCTCGCTCACCGTGCAGGAAGTGGACAAGCTGTTCGAAATGATGCGCATGCTCAAAGAGCAGGGCATCGCCCTGATCTACATCTCGCACAAAATGGACGAGATCTTTGAGATCTGCGATCAGATCTCGGTGCTGCGCGACGGCAACCTGGTCATGACCAAGGACGCCAAGGACACCAACATGAACGAGCTGATCTCCGCCATGGTCGGCCGTTCGCTGGAAAGCCGCTTCCCGCCGGTGGACAACACCCCCGGGGACACGATCCTGTCGGTGCAGCATCTTTCCACCAAGTATGCGCCCAACCTGCAGGACATCACCTTCGACGTCAGGGAAGGCGAGATCTTCGGCCTGTACGGCCTGGTGGGCGCCGGGCGTACCGAACTGCTGGAAACGATCTTCGGCGTGCGCACCCGTGCGGCCGGCCGCGTGTATTTCAAAGGCAGACTGATGAACTTCAACAACGCCAAAGAAGCCATCGAGCACGGTTTCGCCATGATCACCGAGGAACGCAAGGCCAACGGCCTGTTCCTCAAGTGCGACCTGACCTTCAACACCACGATTGCGAACCTGGACCAGTACAAGACCGGTATCGCGCTCTCCGACCCCAAGATGGTAAAAGCCACCAACAAGGAGATCAAGATCATGCACACCAAGTGCATGGGCCCGGACGATATGATCTCGAGCCTTTCCGGCGGTAACCAGCAAAAGGTCATCTTCGGCAAATGGCTCGAGCGCGAGCCCCAGATCTTCATGATGGACGAGCCGACGCGCGGTATCGACGTCGGCGCCAAGTACGAGATCTATGAGCTGATCATCAACATGGCAAAGCAGGGAAAGACGATCATCGTTGTTTCCTCCGAAATGCCTGAGATCCTGGGCATCACGAACCGCATCGGTGTCATGTCCAACGGACACCTTTCCGGCATCGTCAACACAAAAGACACCAACCAGGAAGAGCTCTTGAGACTCAGTGCAAAATACCTGTAAGCGGGGGAAAATACTATGGTGACACAAAACACAAAAATCATGACGGCCGAGCAGGAAGCCGAGCTTCTGCAGCCGATCGACGCCCACGTCGGCGCGATCCAGGAAAAGATCAACGCCCTGCGTGCGGACGGCACCGACAAGGTCATTGAGATCCAGAACGCGCTGGACAACCTCAAGCGCGACCGCATCTACACCCAGCAGGAAAAGGACGCCAAAGCCGCCGCCCTCAAAGTCGAGCTGGACAAGGCCAAGGCGACCGAGGCCAAGAACAAGGACGAGATCGCCAAGCTCATCGCCGAAGCCGAAAGCTACCTCAAAGCCCACTATGACGCCGAGTACTATCAGCCCGTGGTGGAAAGCTGCAAGGTCGAGAAGGCTCTGGCCCAGCAAAACTATGCCGACGCCGTCGCCAAGCTGAAAAAGGAGCACGAGGCAGCGCTGGCCAAGCTCAGCGACGCCCACGAGATCAAGGACGAAAAGTACGTCCAGAAGAACCGCCTGTTTGACGCCAAGATGCAGCTGGACAAGGACCTGCAGGCCGTCAAGGACCGTCAGCACGCAGCCTTCGACCACAAGTACCACCTCATCGACATGCTGCGCATGTCCAAGTTCACGGTGGGCGAGACTCTGGCCCAGCGGTGGGAGAATTACAAATACACCTTTAACCGCCGCGACTTCCTTCTGCGCAACGGCCTGTACATCGCCATCATCGTCATCTTCATCGCGCTGTGCATCATCACTCCCATCGTCAAGAACGTGCAGCTGCTCACCGTCAACAACGTGCTGAACATCCTGCAGCAGGCTTCGCCCCGTATGTTCCTGGCGCTGGGCGTTGCAGGCCTGATCCTTCTGGCCGGCACCGACCTGTCCATCGGTCGTATGGTGGGTATGGGCATGACCGCCGCCACCATCGTCATGCACCAGGGCCCCAACACCGGCTCGGTGTTCGGCAATGTGTTTGACTTCTCCGGCCTGCCGGTCATCCTCCGCGTGCTGTTGGCCCTGATCGTCTGCATCGTTCTGTGCACGATCTTCACCACCATCGCCGGCTTCTTCACCGCCAAGTTCAAGATGCACCCCTTCATCTCCACCATGGCCAACATGCTGGTCATCTTCGGCCTGGTCACCTATTCCACCAAGGGCGTGTCCTTCGGCGCCATCGATTCCAGCATCCCCGGCATGATCATCCCCAAGATCAACGGTTTCCCCACGATCATCCTGTGGGCCGTGGCCGCCGTGCTCATCGTCTGGTTTATCTGGAACAAGACCACCTTCGGCAAGAACCTGTACGCTGTGGGCGGCAACTCTGAAGCCGCCGCCGTGTCCGGCATCTCGGTGTTCCGCGTCACCGTGGGCGCCTTCATCCTGGCCGGCATCCTGTACGGCTTCGGCTCCTGGCTCGAATGCATCCGCATGGTGGGCTCCGGCTCCGCCGCATACGGCCAAGGCTGGGAAATGGACGCCATCGCGGCCTGCGTTGTGGGCGGCATCTCCTTCACCGGCGGTATCGGTAAGATCTCCGGCGTTGTGGTCGGCGTCTTTATCTTCACCGCCCTGACCTACTCTCTGACCACTCTGGGCATCGACACGAACCTTCAGTTCGTCTTCTCCGGCATCATCATCCTGGTCGCCGTTATGCTCGACTGCCTGAAGTACGTCCAGAAGAAGTGATTTCTCCCCGGTAGTTTATACCTTCCAAACGAACCGCGCCCCCTGCCGTACGGCAGGGGGCGCGGTTCGTTGGGTATGCAGGTCGTCAAAATGCCTCGGTTCAGCCCTTGCGCGGGCGGCGCGGGGCCTTTTTGCGCACGCTGTACCCGAAGGTCCCCAGGCGCTTGCCCAAAGCCAGATACTCCCCGTGGGAATAGACGATGAGATTGGCCTTGTCCAGGCACAGCTTGCCCTTCTCATCCAGCAGGCGTTCGTCCACATCCACGGCCACCACCTCGGCCAAAAACAGGTCGTGGCTGCCCAGGGGGATGCGCTGGGTCACTTTGCATTCCAGGTTCAGGGGGCTTTCTTCCAGCAGGACCGTGTCCACCCGGGCGGCGGGGGCGGCGTGCAGGCCCATGGCGGCGAACTTGTCCACCTCCCTCCCGCTCTTGACGCCGCACCAGTCCACGGCCCGGGTCAGGGCCTCGGTGGGCAGGTTGACCACAAACTCGCCGCTGTCCCTGATCAGATCGTAGCTGTACCGCTCGGGCCGCACGCTGATGGACAGCATGGACGGCTGGGTGCAGATCGTGCCGCACCAGCCCACCGTGATCAGGTTGGGCTTTTCTTTGGTGCCGCAGCTCACCAGCACCGGCGGTTCGGGGTTGAGCAGGGTGGAACCCTTCCATACCTGTTTGCTCATGCGTCCTCCTCGTCCCAGGTCCGCTCGCTGATGATGTAGCGCGGGCGGGCCTTGGTCTCCATGTAGATCTTGCCGATGTATTCGCCGATGACGCCCAGGCAGATCAGCTGCACGCCCGACACAAAGCAGATGATGCAGGTGGTGGATGCCCAGCCCGATACCGTAGCGCCGATGGCGGCCTCCACGATGGCCCAGATCACCCCCACAAAGGAGACCAGCGCCACCAGGACGCCGAACCCCGTGATGAAGCGGATCGGCTTGACCGAAAGGCTCGTGATGCCGTCAAAGGCCAGGCCCAGCATTTTGGACAGGGGATAGTGGCTTTCGCCGGCGATGCGCTCGTGGCGCTCGTAGGTGACAGCCGTGGATTTGAAGCCTACCAGCGGCACCATGCCCCGCAAAAACAGGTTGACTTCCTTGAAATTGGCGAATTCTTTCAGGACCCGGGCGCTGAGCAGGCGGTAGTCGGCATGGTTGAACACGACCTCGGCCCCCATGGCGTTGAGCAGCTTGTAGAAGCTCTCGGCTGTGAAGCGCTTGAAGAAGGTGTCGGTGTCCCGCTTGGAGCGCACGCCGTACACCACCTCGCACCCGTCGCGGTAGGCGTCCACCATGGCGTCCATGGCGTTGATGTCGTCCTGCCCGTCGCAGTCGATGGAGATCGTGATGTCGCAGCGGTCCTTGGCTTCCATAAGCCCGGCCAGCACGGCGTTCTGGTGCCCGCGGTTGCGGCTCTGGCTGATGCCCAGATAATGGGGGTCGGCGGCGGCCAGCCCGCAGATGATGTCCCAGGTTTTGTCCCGGGAGCCGTCGTTGACAAACAGCACCCGGCTTTCGGGGCTGATCTTGCCCGCGGCGCTCAGATCTTCGATCTTGCGCAAAAACAGGGGCGCCGTGATGGGCAGTACCTCCTGCTCGTTGTAGCAGGGGATGACGATATACAAAACGGGATGGTTGCGGTCCTTCATGTTGCGTTTCCTCATTCCTGACAGGCGCGGCGCAGGCGCTCGGTGTCCAAGATCTTAAAGCTGCCGCGGAAAGTCTCGATCAATCCTTCCCGCTGCATGCGTCCCAGCTCCCGGCTCAGGGCGCTGCGGTCGCAGTTCAGGTACTCGGCCAGCCCCGCCCGGGTCAGGGGCACCGCAAAGGTGGCCTGGCCGGCCTCGGCGGCCTGTTCCAGCAGCCACAGGCAGATGCGGGTGCGCAGGCTTTTGCAGATCAGCAGCTCCACCCGGCGGTCCAGGGCAAAATATTTGTTCGAGATGGTCAGCACCAGGTTTTGCAGCAGCTGCAAGTGGGTCTCGTGCAGCTTGGCGCAGGGGTGGATGATCTTTTCGTAGGGCAGGTACATGGCCAGGGATTCGGTCTGGGCCATCACGCTTACGGGGCTTTTCTCGCTGGAGCCGGACAGCACATCCCCGAACAGCCCGCCCGGGCCCATCTCGGTGATGGCGACGCTGGCGCCGTCGGGGGTGTTTTTCAGGGCGGTGATCTTGCCCTCCAGCAAAATGCCCACCTCTTTGGTCTCGTACCCGGCCAGCAGCAGCAGCTCGCCCTTCTGGTAGCGCCGCACCCGCGGGGCAAAGCAGGTGAGCATCCGATCCAGTTCATCGTCGCGCATCAGGCGCAAAAGGGAGGTCTGGCGCAACAGCGGGTAATACGGTCTCAAATCCATGGGTCGATCCTTTCCGTCTGCCGTCCGGCAAATGTTGCCCGGGCAAAAATGTTGCACAGGCAATCGACATTACGAACTTATTATAGTATAGTAAGTCGGCAAAATCAAATGCAAATGCGCCGCTGGGGCGGCGTCCCAAAGGAGAATGTGTGATGAAGATCCGTCGTCTGTTGACCGGCGCGTTGGCGCTGGCGTTTGCTGTGTCTGCCGCGGGGTGCTCCGCGCCCTCTTCCTCCGAGGCTCCCGCGTCCGAGTCCACGGCTGCCCCCGCCACCCCGGCCCCCGAGACTGCCGAGACTGCCGAGCCCGCGTCCGGCACGGCGCTGCGCCTGGCCGGTCTGCAGGGCCCCACCAGCATGGGCCTGGTCAACCTGGTGGAGGCCAGCGCCCAGGGCCAGTCCGACGTGGCGGTGGAATTTTCCATGTACGGCGCGGCGGATGAGATCGTGCCCAAGCTCATCAAGGGCGAGCTGGACGCCGCCGCCATCCCGGCCAACCTGGCGGCCACGCTCTACCAAAAGACCGAAGGCGCCATCCAGGTGGCGGCCATCAACACCCTGGGCGTGCTCTACGTACTGGAACAGGGGGACACCGTCCAGTCCTTTGAGGACCTGCGCGGCCAGACCATCCTGACCACCGGCAAGGGCACCACCCCGGAATATGTGCTGCGCTATCTGCTGACCGAAAACGGCCTGGACCCCGACACGGATGTGGACATCCAGTATTTCAGCGAAGCCACCGAGGCCCTGGCCCAGCTGCAAGCCGGCGCGTCCACCATCGCCATGCTGCCCCAGCCCTTCGTGACCAGCGCCCTGAGCCAGGTGGAGGGCCTGCGCGTGGCGCTGGACACCACCGAGGAATGGCAGAAGGTGGCCGGCTCCCAGCTGGTCACCGGCGTGCTGGTGGCCCGCACCGACGCCATCGAAGCCGACCCCGAAGCCTTTGAGGCCTTCCTGTCCGCCTACCAGGCCAGCACCGAGGCCGCCAACTCCGACCTGGAGACCACGGCCGCCTTGTGCGAGAGCTACGGCATCGTGGCCAAGGCTGCCCTGGCCCAGAAGGCCCTGCCCGAATGCAACATCGTCTTTGTCACGGGCGAAGAGATGCGCACGGCCCTGGAGACCTACTTCCAGGTCCTGTATGACGCCGACCCCGCCAGCGTGGGCGGCGCGCTGCCCGACGACGGCTTCTACTATGGCCTGTGATCCTTCTCTTTTGCGCCGGTACGGCCCCCGGGTCGCCGCTGTCCTGTTCTGGGTAGCAGTGTGGCAGGCGCTGGCCATGGCCCTGGGCCACGGCGGCGTGTTTTTGTCCACGCCGGTGCAGACCCTGCGGGCGCTGGCCGTGCTGGTGCCCACGGCGGCCTTTTGGCAGCGCATCGCTTTCAGCGCCCTGCGCATCCTCACCGGCTTTGTGCTGGCGGTGGCGGGCGGGCTGGTGCTGGGGGCCTTGGGCGCCCGGTACCGCTGGCTGCGGGAACTGCTGGCCCCGCCCATGCAGCTGATCCGCGCCATGCCGGTGGCCAGCTTTGTGATCCTGGCCCTGCTGTGGGTCAGCGGCGACAATCTTTCGGTGGTGGTCAGCTTCACCCATGTGCTGCCTGTGGTGTACGCGGGGGTGGTGGGGGGCATCGCCGACACCGACGCCCAACTGCTGGAGATGGCTCGGGTCTACCGCCTGCCTCTGGTGCGCCGCCTGCGGTACATCTGGCTGCCGGGGGTGTTTCCCTCTTTCAGCGAAGCCTGCATCGCCGCCATGGGCATGTGCTGGAAAAGCGGTGTTTCCGCCGAGGTCATCGGCCTGCCCGACCGCAGCGTGGGCGACGCCTTGTACCGGGCCAAGATCACCCTGTCCACCCCTGACGTGTTTGCCTGGACGCTGGTCATCGTGCTGTTGTCGGCCTTGTTGTCGGCGGCAGCGTCCCGGGGCCTGCGCCGGGCCAAGGCCCGGCTTTGCGGGGAGGTGAGGGCATGAGCGTCACGATCCAAAACCTGGCCAAGCGCTTCGGCGCCAAGACCGTGCTGGACGGCTTTTGCCTGACCGTGCAGGGCCCCCTGGTGCTTATGGGGCCGTCCGGATGCGGCAAGACCACCCTGCTGCGCATCCTTATGGGGCTGGAACGCCCCGACGCCGGCCAGGTGACCGGCGTGGGCCGCATCGGCGCGGTCTTTCAGGAAAACCGCCTGTGTCCCCAGCTGACCGCCCCGGGCAACATCGCCCTCGTGGGCGGCGACACCGAACGGGCGGCGCGGGAGCTGCGCGCCCTGGGCTTCGGGGAGGCCGAACTGGCCCTGCCCAGCGCCCGGCTGTCCGGCGGGCAAAAGCGCCGGGCCGCCCTGCTGCGGGCGCTGCTGTGCCCCGGGGCCGGGACCCTGCTGCTGGACGAACCCTTCACCGGCATGGACGCCGACCTGGTGGCCCAAGCCGCCGAGACCATCCGCCGCCTGGCAGGGGAGAGGGACACCGTTCTTGTCACCCACGACGCCGCGGCCGCGGCGCTGCTGGGCTGGCCGGTGGTGCAGATGCACCCCTGCCAGACCTGAACAAACAAAAACAGGCAAGACCCGTTGTGCGGGTCTTGCTTTTTGTTTTGTGCCGTCCGCCAGGGGGATTGACGGGGCGGATGCTATGTGTTAGTATGTACTTAGCAAAACTAAATATATAGAAACCGAAAGGAGGTCCGCCCATGGCCGAACCCAACGCACAGGACACCGCCCGCTTTGCCCGCCAGCTGAAAAAGGGCGTGCTGGAGATGCTTGTGCTGCGACTGCTGGCCCTGCGCCCGTCCCACGGGTACGAGCTGATCCAGCGCCTGCGCAAAGGCAGCGACGGGCTGCTGGACCTGAAAGAAGGCACGTTGTACCCGATCCTCTACCGGCTGGAGGATGACGGCTGTATCACCTCGGCCTGGCAGGCCACCGAGCCGGGTAAGCAGCGCCTGGCCCCCCGCAAGGTGTACACGGTCACCCCGGCGGGGCGGCAGACCCTGGACCGGCAGCTGGAGACCTGGAACACCTTTGCCGCCTGTGTGCAGCATTTTTGCGAGGAGGATGCCCCATGAACGAGATCAAACGCTACGTCAACGCGGTGGAACGCCACCTGCGCCTGGACCGCGCCACCCGGCTGCGGGTGATGAACGACCTGGCCAGCGACCTGCAAAGCCGTCTGGATTCCGGCGAGACATTGGCCGACATCCAGGCCGAACTGGGGGACGCCCGCACGCTGGCAGATACCTTCAACCGGGAATTTGCCGACCACCGCGACCCGGCCAGCCCCTGGCGATGGGCGTTTCTGGCTCTGGCGGCGGCGGTGGCGGTCGGGTCGGTGTGCGCGGGGGTCCACACGGCCCGGCAGGTGACCTCCCTGGGCATCATCGGCGGGGCGGACGGTCCCACGGCCATCTATGTGGCCACCCGGTTCACGGCCCCGTCGCTGCTGCGCACCTTCGCCTGGCTGGCCGGCCTGCTGGGCGGGTATGTGCTGCTGGGCCCGGCCCGGCGCAGCGGCAAATGGCTACCCCTGGCCATCGGGCTGTGCGCCGCGGGCACGGCACTGGCCCTGGTCTGGTGGATTTTGTATACGGTGTCGGTCCTGAGCGGCGGACTTCCCTTTGTGCTGTACACCCTGGCCGCCGGCGCGGTGTACAGCGGTGTGTGGCTGTGCGCCCTGCTTTTGTGGCGGGCCCTGCGCGCCCGGCACCGGCAGTGAGTCGGCCGCGGATGCCCTCCGATACGGTTGGCGTTCGATCTTCCGGGGACGCTGCTCTTTCGGAGCCGTTATTTTGCCTGCTCCAGCAATCGGTTGGCATAGCGGTTCAGCTTTTCGCAGGGTTCGTATTTGGTCCTGTATCCGATCCCGTTGATCACCACAAAGGGATTGTAGGCCACGATCTCTTCCCGGGACCCATCCGACATGGTCAGGGTGAAAACAGCGGCTTGCCCGGCGTATTCCGTATACGAGGGATCTTGGTTATAGATGACCACTTCGTTCAGGCAGGCAACCAGTTCCTCGATCTCCGTCACCTGGATCGTCTTGTCCGGCGGCGTCAATCGGACCGTTGCCGAAAGGATGTCGGAGGCCTGCAGATCCCTGTAGGGCTTTTGGCCGGAAAAGGCAAACGCCGCGACCCCCATCACAAGCAAGCAGCCCGCCATGGCGATCCATCCTCTTTTCATCATAAACACACCTTCCTCCCAAGGTCTTTCTACTTATAAGGACGGAAAAACCGCCAATATGTTCCGATGGTGCGTCAGTATTTACTTTTTTCGTTTTCCATACTCCTGCGCCGCCGGAAGTTATATAAGGTATCCTATCAAAAGAGGTCCGCTCTTGAAAAAGAGCGGACCTCTTTTGTTTCCTTACAGCAATTCTTCCAGGATTGCGTTCTGCACCACCATGCCCGCGGGGGTCAGGCGCAGGGTGCGCCCGTCAAACTCGGCGTAGCCGTGGGCCTCGCATTGACGGATGAACGCCCGGCGCCGCCCGTCCAGGGGCGCGCCGCCCCGGCGCACATAGTCCTCCCAGTCCAGCCCGGTGCACAGCCGCAGCTGCATCAGCAAAAAGTCCTCGGCGTCGCACACGCCTTCCTCCTGTTCGGCCAGCGTCCCGGCAATAAAACCCGCCGTATCGCCGGGCCAGAAGCGCCGCACGCCGTCCATACAGCTGTGGGCCGCCGGGCCGATGCCCAGGTAATCCCGGCAGTTCCAGTACAAAAGATTGTGCCGCCCCTCGTGCCCGGGCAGAGCAAAGTTGCTGATCTCATACTGGCGGTACCCGGCCCGGGCCAGGCGCTCCACCGCGTACAGATAAAAGTCGGCGGCCGCGTCCGGGTCGGGCAGGCTGTCGGGGCGTCGTCTGGCAAAGGCGGTGCCCGGTTCGATCTTGAGCAGATACGCCGAAATATGGGTGCACCCGCCGGCGCGCAGCAGATCCAGGGTCTCGTCGAACTCGGCGTTGGAGTACCTGGGCAGGGCCAGCATGATGTCCCCGCACAGGTCGTCGAACCCTGCTGCCCTGGCCCATTCCAAGGCCCGGGCGGCCCCGGCGGCCGTGTGGGTGCGGCCCAGCGTGCGCAGCTGGGCGTCGGAGGCGCTCTGCACCCCGAAGCTCAGCCGGTTGACGCCGGCCGCGCGGAATCCCGCCAGCGATTCGGGGGTCACGGCGTCGGGGTTGGCTTCCAGGGTGATCTCGGCTCCGGGCAGCGGGTGTGCCGCGTCGATGAGCGCCGCCGCCTGGGCGGGGGACAGCAGCGCCGGCGTGCCCCCGCCGAAATAGAGGGTATCCGGCCGGCGGACGTTTTTGGCCAGTTCCCGCAACAGGGCGTGCACATAAGCGTCGGGCACTTGCCGCGCCCCGGGGGAAGTATAAAAGTCACAATACCGGCACCGTGCCCGGCAGTAGGGGATATGCAGATAGACCCCAAAGCGATCCTGCGCCAAAATGTTCTCTCCTTCACAAAAAAATGTTCGTTGGTTCACATATCGTTTACACATTTTTGCGTGAATCAAGTATATAATAGGACTATGCAAAAAGAAAGGGGTCCAATGGAACCATGGACGAAAAATATTATACGCTTTCCTATGCCGAAAGTCCGTTCGGTACTCTCAACCAATATATGACCCGCACCTTTGTGTGGATGTTCGCCGGCCTGCTGGTCACCTTCGCGGTGGGCATCGGTACGCTGACCAGCCCGCTGATTTATCTGCTGGTCAACAGCGGCCTGTACTTTATCCTGTGCATCGCCGAACTGGTGCTGGTGGTGGTGCTGTCCGCCCGCATTGACAAGCTGCAGCCCTCCACCGCCACGGCGCTGTTCTTTGGCTACGCGGTGCTCAACGGGCTTAACCTTAGCGTGATCTTTGCGGTGTACGCCTTCAGCACCCTGGTGCTGGCCTTCCTGGTGGGCGCGCTGTATTTCGGCATCATGGCCGTGTACGGCGCCACCACCAAAAAGGACCTCAGCTCCTGGGGCCCCATGCTCACCGGCGCGCTCATCACGCTGCTGGTGGTGGGTCTTTTGGGCGGTCTGCTCATGATGTTCATGCCCGGCGCCTTCGGCACCTTTGATTTGATCCTGTGCGCCATCAGCCTGGTGGTGTTCATGGCCTTCACCGCCTACGACGTGCAGAAGCTCAAATACTACTACACCTGCTTCGGCGGCGACGCGGCCATGCTGCACAAATCCTCCATCATCGGTGCGCTGAGCCTGTACCTGGATTATATCAACATCTTCCTGTACGTGCTGCGCATCCTGGGCCGCCACCGCGACTGATCCTTTTTACACGCAACAAAACGCAACAAAAACGGGGACCCCCGCCGGGGGTCCCCGTTTCAGCATGTCGAGAAACTCGACACGCTGCAAAAGGGGGAACAATCCCGCACGGCAATCGCCTAACGGGCCTGTTCCCCCTCTTGGACACCCCCTCGACAAAATTTGGCGGCAAATCGCGCACTCGTTGCTTTGCGCCTCGCACACAATTTGCCGCCAAATTTCCCTGGAGGTGTCTGCGTCGGTCGGCGCATGTCCGCCGACGCAGACGTTTTTTACGTGCTTGCCGTTTACCCGCCGATCAAAAAGTCCAGCACGTCCCAGCCTTCGCCGCCCACTTCGCGGTACAGTTCGGTGTAGCCGCAGTCGGCGCAGGTGATGGTGGTGAACTTTTTGTTCTGGATGTCAAACAGCTTGGCAAAGTTGCCGCCGGTGGCTTGCAGCCGGTCGGCCTCATAGTGTTGGCATCCGCATTTGGGGCAAACATAAGGACGTCTTTCCATTTGGCGTTCTCCTTTTTCAGGGCAGATTCAGGTGTCGGGCGAGCAGATGATGGGTCACACCCCATAGGATAGCATTTGCGGCCAGCAAAAACAAGACGCAACCGGCGCCCAGCAGCCAAACGGTGCCCGGGACCCCGGCGGGGAAGGCAACGTCCGCCTGTACCAGCCACGATGTCAAAGCATCTACCGTGCTTTCGGGAACGCTGGAAATCGCCACCGCCGCAAGGATCACCAGCACGGACAAAGCGATCTGTACAAGAAAGCTCAGCACAAAGTAGGTGATGACGCTGGCGGCCAGGCGCTGCTGGGGCCACCGGCTGCCGATGGTCATGCACAGGTACAGGTACAGATACCCGATGCACATCCCCAGCACAAGGCATAGGTATGCGTAGGCAAGCAGGGCCGTGCCGCGGGCGTCCGGCACCACCAGTATTGCCTGCGCGCTTACTTCGTTGCGGGCGTCCGACTTCAGGCCCACCAGCCAGGCACAGCCGCTTGCCACCAGAAAGGAAGCAATCGTGGACCCGCAGGCGCACAGCAGTTTGGCGGCCATATGCTGGGACACCGTCACAGGCAGACTGAACATCAGGTATCCCTGATCCCCCAGCAGCCGGTAAAAGCGCTGGATGTTGATCACCACACAACCCAGCATCATGGCCAGCAGCAAAAGCCCGGCCAGCAGGTTGATCGCCACATCGGCGACGTTCAGCACCGGCAGACTGCCTGCGCCGGGCATCATGTTCCGCAGCGTTGTCAGCAGCAGACACAGCGCCGACAGGATCACCGCTCCCGCCCAGGCGGGCACCAGCAGGCGTCCCACGGCCCGGCATTCGTATTTCAACAGCTTGTTCATCATGCAAAACACCTCTCTCTTGGCGCCATCAATAGCGGAAGATGTCGCGGAAATACTCGTCCAGGCTCATGCCCTTTTCCTCCCGAAGTTCGTCCACGCCGATGTGGGACAACAGATGCCCCTCTTTCAGGATCAGCGCCTCGTCCAGTACGGTCTCCACCTCACCGATCAGATGGGTCGAGATCACCACCGCCGCGTCCTCGCTGTAATTGCGCAGGATCGTGCGCAGAATGTATTCCCGGGCCGCCGGGTCCACGCCGCCCAGGGGTTCGTCCAGCAGGTACAGCTTGGCGGCCCGGCTCATCACCAGGCACAGGGCCAGTTTTTCCTGGGTGCCCTTGCTCGTGGCGCCGATGCGTTCCCTTTCATCCAGATGCAGGTCCGCCAGCATGGCGGCGGCCTTGCCCTCGTCAAAATCGGCGTAGAAATCCCGGTACATGGCCTTTATGTCGGCCACGCGCAGTTCCCGGGGCAGGGCCATGCGGTCGGGCAGGTAGCTTGTCACCCGCTTGGTCCCGATGCCCGGGGTCTGCCCGTCGATGAGGATCTGCCCCGCCGTGGGCGTCAGCAGCCCCACCGACAGCTTCAGCAGGGTGGTCTTGCCGCTGCCGTTGGGCCCCACCAGGCCCGTCAGCCGCCCGGGCATCACCTCAAAACTCACATCCGCCAGTGCGGTGCGGGCGCCGTACTGTTTGCAGACGCCTTGCGCCTCATAGATCGCATTCATCATTGCCCCTCCTTGTTCTGGGCCGCGCGCAGCAGCGCGGCGGTATCCTCGTCGTTCAGTCCCAGCGCCCGGGTCTTTTGCACAAACTCGTCAGCCAGGGTGCGGGCCCTGGCCCGGCGCAGCTCGGCCAGGGCCTCGGCGTCGGTGCTCACCGTGCGCCCGGCGGTGCGCTGGGTGTGCAGCAGCCCGCGGCCTTCCAGCTCCTGCAAGGCCCGCTGCATCGTGTTGGGGTTGACCCCCGCTTCGGCCGCCAGTTCCCGCACCGGCGGCACCCGACCGCCCGGGGGCAGGGCCCCCGTCACGATGGCCAGCTCCAGCTGCTCCACCAGCTGCACATATACGGGCCGCCCGGGAAGGATGTTCCATTCCATTGGCCTGCCTCCTTGTATTATTGTATTAATCATCTAATACAATAATACACCATTGGCCCTGTTTGTCAAGCCTGTTTTTGAAAAATCTGCCTGTTCGCCGCCGGGCAAAGGTTTTTTCCCGGTGCTTTTTTCGGGCCGGGCCCGGCGCCGGCAGCCAAAGGCCGCGATTTTATGCGTACGGGGGAGCAGGGCAGGGCCCCGCCTTTGCAGGAGCCCTGTATAAAATGTGATTGACAGCACAGGGTAACAAGGTATAATAAAATTTGTATTTATCTTATTTATATACAAGTTTATACAGGTTTCGACCGCCCTTTGACCCGTTGCGCCGGGCGGCACAAATACCGAAAAGGGGGACGCCGTACCCATGGATGGCTCGCTGATCGTATCGCTGAAAAACATCGTCGTGGATTTTGACGGCGAAAAGGTCCTGGACGGCCTTTCGCTGGACATTCACGACAAGGAATTCGTCACCTTCCTCGGCCCTTCGGGCTGCGGCAAGACCACGACCCTGCGGGTCATTGCCGGCTTCATCACGCCGCAGTCGGGCCAGGTGCTCTTTGACGGCAGGGACATCACCGGCCTGCCGCCCTATAAGCGCCAGGTGAACACGGTGTTCCAGAAATACGCGCTGTTCCCGCATCTGAACGTGTTCGAGAACGTGGCCTTCGGTCTGCGCCTGAAAAAAATGCCCGAGGAACAGCTGCGCCCCAAGGTGCTGGAAATGCTGGAGGTCGTGGGCCTCAAAGGCTTTGAACGCCGGGGCGTGCACCAGCTGTCCGGCGGCCAGCAGCAGCGGGTGGCCATTGCCCGCAGCCTGGTCAACCAGCCCCGGGTCCTTTTGCTGGACGAGCCCTTGGGCGCGCTGGACCTCAAGCTGCGCAAAGAGATGCAGCTGGAACTCAAACGCCTTCAGCGGGAGCTGAACATCACCTTCGTCTACGTCACCCATGACCAGGAGGAAGCCCTGACCATGTCCGACACCGTGGTGGTCATGAACAAGGGCAACATCCAGCAGATCGGCAGCCCCCAGGACATCTACAACGAGCCGGAAAACGCCTTTATCGCCAACTTCATCGGCGACTCCAACATTGTGGACGGCATCATGCTCAAGGACTTTTTGGTCAGCTTTGCCGGGCACGACTTCACCTGCGTGGACCGGGGCTTTGGCTACAACGAGCCCGTGCAGGTCGTGGTGCGTCCCGAGGACGTGGCCATCGTGCCGCCCTCCGCCGGTATGCTCACCGGCCTTGTGCGGGAAGTCATCTTCAAGGGCGTGCACTTTGAGATGCACGTGGACGTGGAAGGCAAGGAGTGGCTCATCCACTCCACCCAGGCCAGCCGTCCCGGCGAGCTCATCGGCATGAACATCGGCCCGGACGAGATCCACATCATGTCGCGGGAAGGGGTGTGACGCCATGCTTCGCTCCAAGCTGTCCCGGTGGGCGGCGGCGCCCTACCTGGTGTGGATGTCGGTGTTCATCGTGGTGCCGCTGTTCATCGTCATCTGGTACGCCCTGACCAACGACGCCGGCGCCTTCACGCTGGACAACCTGACCGCCATCGGCCGGTATTCCTCGGTGTTTGCCCGCAGCCTGCTGCTGGCGGGCGAAGCCACCGTCATCTGTCTGGTGCTGGCCTTCCCGGTGGGGTATTTTCTGTCCCGCCTGCGGGCCAACAAACAGCACATCATGCTCATGCTGGTCATGCTGCCCATGTGGATGAACTTCCTGCTGCGCACCTACGCCTGGATGACCCTGCTAGAAAAAAACGGCCTCATCAATAAGCTGCTGGGCGTGTTCGGCATCGGACCGCTGAACATGATCAACACTTCGGGGGCCGTGGTGCTGGGCATGGTGTACAACTACCTGCCCTATATGATCCTGCCCCTGTACACGGCCATGACCAAGATCGACGATTCCATCATCGAGGCCGGGCAGGACCTGGGCTGCAACACCCTCCAGATCCTTCTGCGGGTGCTGCTGCCCTTGTCCAAACCGGGCATCGCCACCGGCATCACCATGGTGTTCGTGCCATCGGTGTCCACCTTCATTATCAGCCGCATGCTGGGCGGCGGGTCCAATCTGCTCATCGGCGACTTGATCGAACTGCAATTTCTGGGCAACTCCTACAACCTGAACCTGGGCTCCGCCATGAGCCTGGCGCTGATGGTCATTGTCCTTTTGTGCATGAGCTTCACCTCCAGCTTTGACGAGGAAGAAATGGAGGGCGTGATGTAATGAACACCCAACACAAACGCATCTTGCAGCGGGCCTACATCGTGATGATCTTCGGGTTCATGTACCTGCCCATCGCGGTGCTCATCGCCTACAGCTTCAACGAAAACAAGAGCCGCACGGTGTTTTCCGGCTTCACGCTGGACTGGTACAAAAGCCTGTTCCACAACGAGATGATCCTCTCGGCCCTGGGCCTTTCGGTGGTGCTGGCGCTGGTCTCCTCGGTGCTGGCCACCGTGCTGGGCACCCTGGCCACCATCGGCATCCATTCCATGTCCCGGCGCACCCAGCTCATCGTCAACAACATCAGCTATGTGCCGGTGGTCAACCCCGAGATCATTACCGGCGTGTCCTTGATGCTGCTGTTCGTTCTGTGGCAGAAGGCCGGCGTGGGCGGGGACGGCGGCATCTTCGGCTGGGCCACGCTGCTGGTGGCCCACATCACCTTCAACGTGCCCTACGTCATCTTCAATGTGGGGCCCAAGCTGCGCCAGCTGGACCCCAGTTTGTACAACGCGGCCATGGACCTGGGCTGCACGCCCCGGCAGGCCTTCTTCAAGGTCATTCTGCCCCAGCTGACCCCGGCCATCCTGTCCGCCTTCCTGATCTGCCTGACCTATTCCATCGACGATTTTATGATCTCCTACTTCAACTGCGGCACCATGCAGACGCTGCCCATCGCCATTTACAGCATGACCCGCAAAAAGGTCAGCCCCGAGATCAACGCCCTGTCCGCCATCATGTTCCTGGTCATTCTGACCATCATCCTGATCTCCAACTCGGCAGACAGCCGGGCATACCGCAAAAACCAGGCCGCCATCCGCAAGAGCGCGGCCGAAGCGTGAAAGGGGGTGCCGGGATGAACCGACTTTGCAAGACGGCCTGCGCCCTGGCGGCGCTGCTGCCCCTGTGGGCGGTGGCGAGCCCCGCCGCCCTGGCCGATACCATCGCCGTCAATGAGGACATCGAAGTCAGCGCCGACTATGACTGGGACCGCCTGGCTGACCAGGACATCACCCTCAACGTGTACAACTGGGGGCTGTATATCTCGGACGGTTCGGATGACAGCGTGGATGTTCTCTCGGCGTTCGAGGAGCTCACGGGCATCCGGGTCAACTACACGACCTTCGACTCCAACGAAAGCCTGTACGCCAAGATCAAGTCCGGCGGCGCCAGCTACGACGTGATCTTCCCCTCGGACTATATGGTGGGCAAGCTGGTGGCCGAGGATATGCTCGCCCCCCTCAACTACGACAACATCCCCAACATGGCCGCCATCGGCGAGGACTATCTGGGCTGGGACTTTGACCCCGACAACACCTACAGCGTGCCCTACATGTGGGGCACCACGGGGCTCATTTACAACACCACCATGGTGGACGAAGCCCCCACCAGCTGGGACGCCATGTGGGACGTGCAGTACGCGGGCAATGTGCTCATGTTCAACAACTCCCGGGACGCCTACGCCATCGCGGCCAAGCGGCTGGGGCTTTCCCTCAATCCGCCCTCGGTGGAGGAAGCCGACCTTGTGATGGAGGAACTGCAAAAGCAGAAATCCGTGGTGCAGGCCTACGTCATGGACGAGATCTTCGACAAGATGGAAGGGGGCGAAGCCGCCCTTGCGCCCTATTATGCGGGCGACGCTCTGACCATGATCGAGGACAACCCTGACCTGGCCTTTGTCCACCCGGAGGAAGGCGTCAACTTCTTTGTGGACAGCATGTGCATCCCCGCCACCACCAAACACCAGGAAGCCGCCGAGATCTTCATCAATTATATGTGCGAGACCTCGGTGGGCTACGCCAACTGTGACTACATCGGCTATTCCACCCCCATCACGGCTGTGTGGGAGCTGCTGGACGACGAGCTCAAATACAGCCCCATCGCATACCCGGGCGAGGACGTCATGTCCAAGGCCGAGGTGTTCGTCACCCTGCCCGACGACATCAACGCCGAGCTGGACGCCAAATGGAGCGAGATGAAAAGCTACGACGAAAGCGGCGGCGGCTGGATGGTGGTGATCTTCCTGCTGGCGGCGGTGGCGCTGTCCGGGTTCAACATCTGGCGCAAACTGCGCAAAAAAATGCGGGACAATTATTAAGATCCCTGCCCGTATCCTTCGGCGGCCCCGCCCGGCATTTGCCCGGCGGGGCCGTTTGTGGTATAATACCCCTCATACGTACAAATTCCGCCTATATAAAATAAAGGAGATGCCGCCCCATGTCACAGGACATGACCAAATTCCGCGAATACCGTGAACCCTTCCAGGTCTACCGCCACGACGGCGACAGCTTCGGCTATGTGCAGCCCGCTTCGGTCCTGCGCTACGCTCAGCAGATCGCGGGCGAGCACGCCATTTCTCTGGGCCTGAACGATGAACTGTACGCCCGCACCCACACGGCCTATGTGCTGGCCAAGCAGGCCCTGCGGTTCGAGCGCGTGCCCCGGGTGGACGAGCACCTTATGCTCATCACCCTGCCCGAAGGCCTCAAGCGGGCCGTGAACAAGCGCATCACCCGGGTGCTGGACGAAGCCGGACAGGAGGTGGCGCTGGTGGACAGCCGCTGGGTGCTCATCGACACCGACCGCCGGGCCAT
>DBRU01000063.1:31765-32044 GCA_002306375.1 Faecalibacterium sp. UBA1360 | reverse complement strand
TCCTTCCAGATGGTGCGGGCCCGGACCGCGCCCGATCAGTGGTATCTGGCGGGCGTGCAGGAGGGCAAATGCTGCTTCGAGGCCTCGCTGACCTTTGCGCCCCGCACCTGACCCGTTCCGCCGGGATCGCCCCGGCTTGCCGGGCACACAGACCCCCCGCACAGCCCAGAACAGCCGCCGGTCAAGCCGGCGGCTGTTTTCATGCCCGCTGCCTCCAAACGTGGTGGTACGCTGCCGCGTTTTGTCCATGGCCGGAACAAGGTGCCCGGTCGGGTGGGC
>DBRU01000063.1:30656-31693 GCA_002306375.1 Faecalibacterium sp. UBA1360 | reverse complement strand
CCTTGACAAATGGTTTCAAAAAGGTTACAATTTAGTTGCAAGCAAACAACAAAGCTTTTTCATGTGTTCTTCTCCTCCTTTTGACCCCCGCCTTTCCCTCAGGCGGGGGTTTCCTTTGTCCGATTTTGGCCTCTCTGCCCGGTGTTTGCCCGGGGCAGGGGGGCTTTTCTGCTTTTTCGAGCTTTTTTCGCCGTTTGAGGCGGCATTCCATGCCTTGCCGGCCGGCCGACCGAAGCCACCCGACTTTCCCCGCGTTCGGCGCGCCCCGGCCCCTTCTGCCTGCGCCAAGAGGACGAGCGCCTCGCTTGCGGCAAAGATCCGNNGTTGACAAGCCTAATATTATATGATATATAATATATAAAGAAACATGATATGGCCGCCGGGCCGGAAAGGAGCGTCCATGATCTTATCCACCAGCGCGGCTCTGTTGGACGCCATCGTGCTGGCAGTGGTCTCCCGCGAGGCGGAAGGTACTTACGGGTACCGCATCACCCAGCAGATCAAAGAGGTGCTGGACGTGTCCGAATCCTCGCTGTACCCGGTGCTGCGCCGCCTGCAGCGGGACGGATGCCTGACCGTGCACGACCAGACGACCAACGGCCGAAACCGCCGCTATTACCGTGTCACCGATGAAGGCCTTTGCCGCCTGGTGGAATACCGGGACCAATGGCGGCAATACACGCAGAAAATCAACGAGATCTTTTGGGGGACAACGCCATGACAAAGTATGAATACCTTGCCCGGCTCGAACAGCTATTGGCGGACCTGCCGCCGCAGCAGCGCCGCGACGCGATGGACTATTACGCCGAATATTTTGACGCCGCGGGCAGCGAGCACGAGGCCGAGACCGCCGAAAAACTGGGCGATCCGGAATCGGTGGCCCGCACGATCCTGGAAAGCGAGGCCGAAGCCGCGCCCGCCCCGGAACCCGCACCCGAAACGCCCGCCGACCTGCCCGTGCATCCCCATGGCAAGGGCTGGCTGTTCACCCTGCTGGGCGGCGCGGCTGTGCTGGTCATGGTGGCGCTGGCGGTGGG
>DBRU01000063.1:30311-30624 GCA_002306375.1 Faecalibacterium sp. UBA1360 | reverse complement strand
CTTCTTCCGCCACGACCCAGAATTCGGCGTCCGCCGCCGACAGTCAGGCAGGCGACGCGCCCGCGGCCTCGCCCGACGCCCTGTCTGCCGCCCAGACGGCGGACAGCCAGGTCCCCGCCGACTGGGAGACCGCTTACAACATGACCATCACCCAGGTGGACCTGGAACTGTCCCGGGTGGACCTGACCGTCGTGGTGGACGACAGTGTTTCCGCCGTGACGCTGCGGGGCAACAGTGCGGCCGGCAACGCCCTGCAAGTGGACCAGGACGAGCTGGACCGGGATTCCAAACTGGACGCCAAACTCTATGCGCC
>DBRU01000063.1:29043-30295 GCA_002306375.1 Faecalibacterium sp. UBA1360 | reverse complement strand
CTGTACGGCGGCAGCGCCGTGGTGCCCGACCTGACGCTGGACAAGCTGGAGATCGACTCCCTGGGCGCCACCGTCACGGTGGGCAGCATCACGGCCCGCCAGGCGGAACTGCAGGAGGAATCCGACGGCACGCTGACGGTCACGGCCATCACAGCGGACGAGATCTCTCTCGATACGGTCCGCGGCGCCATCACGGTGGACCAGATCAAGGTCGGCCGCCAGCTGGAAGTGGAAGCCGAAGGCGGCAGCGTGACCGCCGCCATACAGGGCCAGGCCGCCGATTTCCGTCTGGAAGCCGAGCGTAAGGGCGGCACCCTGATCGTGGACGGCCAGGAGATCACCGCCAAGACCGAGCGCCCCGGCAACACCGGCGCGTCCATCGAAGCCGAGGCCAAGGGCGGCACGATCACCCTGAGCTTCACGGGCTGATCGCCGACAAAATCAAAACCAAAAAGGCCCCCGCTTCCCAAAGGAGGCGGGGGCCTTGCTATGGCTAAGATCAGTTGTTGGGGCTGTTTTTCAAAATGACGTCGTGGCTGCCGCCTTCCACGATGGAGGTGGAGGACACCACGGTCAGGCGGGCCTTCTGCTGCAATTCATGGATGGACAGCGCGCCGCAGTTGCACATGGTGGAGCGCACCTTGTACAGGGTGGTCTGCACGCCGTCGGCCAAAGGTCCGGCATAGGGGACATAGCTGTCCACGCCTTCCTCAAAGCTCAACTTCTGGGCGCCGCCCAGGTCGTAGCGCTGCCAGTTGCGGGCGCGGTTGGAGCCCTCGCCCCAGTATTCCTTAACGTAGCTGCCGTTGATGCGCAGGCGGTTGGTGGGGCTTTCGTCAAAGCGGGCGAAGTAGCGGCCCAGCATCACGAAGTCGGCGCCCATGGCCAGGGCCAGGGTGATGTGGTAGTCGTGGACGATGCCGCCGTCGGAGCAGATGGGGATGTAGATGCCGGTCTGCTCAAAGTATTCGTCCCGGGCCTTGGCCACTTCGATGACGGCGGTGGCCTGGCCGCGGCCGATGCCCTTGGTCTCGCGGGTGATGCAGATGGACCCGCCGCCGATGCCGATCTTCACAAAGTCGGCGCCCGCCTTGGCCAGGAACAGGAAGCCGTCCCGGTCCACCACGTTGCCGGCGCCCACCTTGACGCTGTCGCCGTAATGCTCGCGGATCCAGCTGATCGTGCGGGACTGCCATTCGCTGAACCCTTCGGACGAGTCGATGCACAGCACGTCCACACCGGCCTCCACCAG
>DBRU01000063.1:19974-29028 GCA_002306375.1 Faecalibacterium sp. UBA1360 | reverse complement strand
TTGACGTTTTCCTTGTGGCTGTCGTAATCCTTGCGGAAGACCATATACTGCAAGTGACCTTCCTCGTCCACCAGGGGCAGAGAGTTGATCTTGTTGTCCCAGATGATGTCGTTGCAGTCGTGCAGGCTGGTGGTGGCGGGGGCGGTGACCAGCTTGTCCAGCGGGGTCATGAACTCGGTGACCTTCAGGTCGGTGGACATGCGGGACAGGCGATAATCCCGGGACGCCACGATGCCCAGCAGCTTGCCGTGGGCGGTGCCGTCGGCGGTGATGGCCACGGTGGAATGGCCGGTGCGGGTCTTCAGGTCCAGCACGTCGCCCAGGGTGGCTTCGGGGGGCAGGTTGGAGTCGCTGGTCACAAAGCCTTTTTTGTACGCCTTGACGCGGCGGACCATGTCGGCCTCGGCCTCCACGGTCTGGGACCCGTAAATAAAGGAAACGCCGCCCTGTTTGGCCAGCGCGATGGCCAGCTTTTCGCCTGAGACCGACTGCATGATGGCCGACACCATCGGGATGTTCATCTCCAGGGGGCAATCTTCCTCGCCCTTGCGGTACTTCACCAGCGGGGTGCGCAGGCTGACGGCGTTGGGCACACATTCAGAAGAAGAATACCCCGGCACCAAGAGATACTCGCCAAACGTGCGGGACGGCTCGGAAAAATAGTACGCCATAAACACTCTCCTTTGATCGTTGCGTCAAAAATGCAAAAGACTTCACAAAACCCCGCCGCCGCGGCGCGGGCCAAAACGGCGGGCGGGGCGGGTTTATGCTTATCCACGATTGTACCACATCCGCGCACAAAATACAAAATTTTGCAGGCAAAATCTTTTTCAAGCCCCGGGCGGAAAGTTGTGGATTTTGCCGGGGAAACCGCCTTGCAGGTATGACTTTTGCCCAAATGCGCCTTTGGTGACATAGTTACGGAAGGTTTGCAATTTTCCGGGTATTATAGTACCATAGTCAAGGGAAACCAAGACCAAACCCAATACCCAAACATCACAGGGAGGTATATACCATGTCTGTTCTGCATATCACCAACGAAACCTTTGAATCCGAAGTCCTGCGCAGCGACAAGCCCGTCCTTCTGGACTTCTGGGCCAGCTGGTGCGGCCCCTGCCGTATGGTGGGCCCGATCCTGGACGAGATCGCCGCCGAGCGCCCCGACATCAAGGTCTGCAAGGTCAATGTGGACGAGCAGCCCGCCTTAGCCGCCAAGTACGGCGTCATGAGCATCCCCACCCTGGCCGTCATCAAGAACGGGCAGGAGGTCAACCGCTCGGTGGGCGCGCTGCCCAAGGCCCGCATCCTGGCTTTGCTGTAATCGTTGCCCCAAAGCACGTTCCGCTCCTGCCCAAATCAAGAGCGGGGCGTGCTTTATGTGTTTTGGGCCCCTTGCAGCGCCCGCAGGCGCGCCGGGTCGGTCAGTTCCACGGTGCCGCGGCTCAGGCGGACCATGCCTTCCTCCTGAAAATAGCGCAGCATGCGGGTCACCACCTCCCGGGCGGTGCCCAGGTGGTTGGCGATCTTTTCATGGGTCAGCTTCAGCAGGGGCGTGCCTTCCAGCTCGCTTTCCTGTACCAGGAACCCCGCCAGCCGCCGGTCAAAGCTGCGGAACAGCACCTGCTCCATCAGCCACATGACCTCGGACAGGCGGGTGCTCATGATGTCGTTGGTGTAGTTGGCCACGGCCGCGCAGGAGCCCATCACCGATTTATAGGTCTCGGGCGGGATGATGTACACCTCGCTGTCCTTTTCGGCCTCGATGGTCACCTCAAACTGGATGCTGGCCATCATGCAGGACGCCGCCAGCAGACAGGCGTCCCGCTCAAACAGGCGGTACAGCGTGATCTCCCGCCCTTCGGCGGACAAAAAGTAAGCCCGCAGCTGCCCCGTGCGCACCAGGATGAACCCCAGGCAGTCCGCGCCGCCGTTGTGCAGCACCGTGCCCGCCTTTACCTTGCGCAGCCGGGCCGCCCCGCCCAGGGTCTTTTGCTGGTCCTTGTCCAGCCTGGCCCAGGGGGCGAACATCGTTTCAAAGGTTTGTTCCGGCATTGTCCCACCTTCCTTCTTCTGCCAGTATAGTCAAAATCCCCGGCGGCGTCAATCGCGCCCGCGTGTGCCGGTTATTTATTGAAAGGACCCTGCGCCCATGGCTTATCTGATCACATTTCTCGAAGGTATCATCACCTTCATCTCTCCCTGCCTTTTGCCCATGCTGCCCATCTACCTGTCCTATTTCGCGGGCGGGCAGCGCAGCCGCCGCAAGACCCTGGTGGGGGCGCTGGGCTTTGTGCTGGGCTTCACCCTGGTGTTTGTAGCCATGGGGGCGCTGGCCGGCACGGTGGGGGGCTTTCTCAAATCTCACCAGAGCGCCGTCAACCTGGTCTGCGGCCTCATCGTGATCCTGTTCGGCCTCAACTTCCTGGGAGTTTTGCCCGTGCAGCTGTTCCGGGGCGGAGTCAAGGGCGGCGCTTCGGCCCCCACGCCGGGCTTCTGGGCGTCGGCGGCTTTCGGCGTCGTGTTCTCCCTGGGGTGGACGCCCTGCGTGGGGGCCTTCCTGGGCTCGGCGCTGCTGCTGGCCTCCCAGCAGGGGGGCGCGCTCACCGGCGTGCTCATGCTGCTGGCCTACTCCCTGGGGTTGGGCGTGCCCTTTGTGGCCAGCGCCCTGCTGGTGGATGAACTCAAATCCGCCTTCGACTGGATCAAACGCCACTACACCCTGATCAACCGCATCAGCGGCGCGCTGCTCATCGCGGTGGGCGTGCTCATGGCCACCGGCCTGCTGGGCCGGGCCCTGGCCCTGCTCAGCTGAGCGCTTGCCTTATTCTGCCCCGTTCAATACCGAAAGGAGCTGCCCCATGCACCAAAAACGCAACCTTCTGTTCGCCCTGCTGGGCTTTGTGATCCTGCTGGCGGGCGCCGGCACGCTGTACAACTTCCTCAGCGCCGGCCGGACCGCCGACAACCTGGTGGGCGGCGACACGGTCCCCGCCGCCACCGCCGACCCGGCGCAGCAGGGGAGCGATGCCCCTGCGGACGCCGACAGCGCCGCCGACGAGGACGCCCAGTCCGTCCAGGCTCCCGACTTCACGGTGTATGACGCCGACGGCGAGGCCGTCAGCCTGTCCGACTTTGCGGGCACGCCGGTGGTGCTCAACTTCTGGGCCAGCTGGTGCGGCCCCTGCCAGAGCGAGATGCCGGACTTTGAGCAGGCCTACCAGGACTACGGCGACCGCGTGCAGTTTTTGATGGTCAACGCAACCGACGGCTCCCGCGAGACGGTGGACACCGCCGCCGCCTTTGTGCAGGAGCAGGGCTACACCTTCCCCGTGTACTACGACACCGACAACGACGCTTCCGCGACCTACGGCGTGTACGCTCTGCCCACCACCTACTTCATCGGCGCCGACGGGTCCGCCGTGGCCCGGGCCAGCGGCGCGCTGGACGCCGAGCTTCTGCAAAAAGGGCTGGACATGATCCTGCCCGCCGCCTGACATCCCGTCGGACGGCCGTTTTGCAGGCCCGGTTCTGCGGTTTTGTTTCTGGCGGAGCCGCGCAATATGGCGCAGTGCGTTTGGGCGTTCGACCCCCACATGTGGGGGTCGAACGGTTGACATCCGTATGTCTTTTTGTTATACTTAGTCCAATCGATTTTTTCCGCAAAGACGCTGCCAAGGGTCGACGGGCCCGCGGTATTTTCAAGGGGCAAACATGTCCACATGGGTGTGGGCTTGTTTGCTTTTTGTCTTTTTTGGGCAGGATCGACCCCCGCGCGCTCCCTGTACGCGGGCACGGGCCCGTTTTTCTTGCCGGACCCGAAACAAACCAGGAAATAGGAAAGAAGAGTGAACAACCATGACCACGACCAAACGGCTGGCCAGCCTGGCGCTGGCGGGCACCTTCTGTCTGTCGCTGGCGGCCTGCGGCGCCGACCAGAGCGGCTCTTCGGGGGAAGGCGCTGTCTACCGCGAACTGTATTCCAGCGAAGTGTCCACCCTGAACTACCTCACCACCTCCACCACCAACGAGTACGCCATCGGCGCCAACGTGGTGGACTGCCTGGTGGAGTATGACTGCTACGGCAACGTCATCCCCTCCCTGGCCGAAAGCTGGGAGAGCAACGAGGACATGACCGAGTGGACCTTCCACATCCGCCAGGGCGTCAAGTGGGTGGACAAGGACGGCAACGAAGTCGCCGACGTCACCGCCAACGACTGGGTGTCCACCGCCCACTATGTCAACGACGCCCACAGCGACGCCGGCAACCAGTATATGTATTCCACCGGCGCGGTGGTCAAGAACGCCCAGGCGTACTATGACTACACGGCCTACCTGCTGACGCTGGAGACCCTGGGCATCGCCACGGGCGAGAACGCCGTGGACGAAGACGGCGAACCCATCGAGGTCGTGGACCCCGTGGACGCCGACAGCATCGGCGTTACGGCCGTGGATGACTACACCCTGGTCTACACCCTCGAGCAGCCCTGCCCCTTCTTCCTCAGCGTGCTGTCCTACACCTCCTACATGCCGGTGTACGGTCCCTTCCTGGAAGAGTGCGGCGACCAGTTCGGTCTGGACAACGAGAACCTTCTGTACAACGGCGCCTTCATCCTGTCCAGCTACCTGCCCCAGCAGGAGCGCGTTCTGACCAAGAACCAGAGCTACTGGGACAAGGACAACGTCTATCTGGACGAGATCCGCCAGATCTACAACGCCGAGTCCATCAACGTCAGCGTGTCCATGTACCAGGCCGGCGAAGTGGACTTTGCCTCGGTGCCCGCCGACCTGCTGGACGCCATGCTGGCCGATGAAGAGACCGCCAAGCTGGTCCACGGTTCCCGCCCCGACGTCTCCTTCAGCTACTTCTTCTGCTTCAACTTCGATCCCAACTTTGACGAACAGTACGAGCCCGAAAACTGGAAGCTCGCCGTCAACAACGAAAACTTCCGCCAGGCCGTCATGGCGGCCCTGGACCGCGTCAAGAGCCTGACCGTGGACGAGCCCTATAACCCCGAGACCATCCTCAACAACACGATCACCCCGGCCAACTTCGCCATCGGCGCCGGCAAGGACTACACCCAGTACGACGCCCTGCTGCCCTACACCGAGGGCGACAGCTTCGACGAGGCCAAGGCAATTGCGTACCGCGACGCCGCCAAGGAAGAACTGACCGCCGCGGGCGCCACCTTCCCCATCAAGGTGCTCATGCCCTACAACCCCAGCGTCTCCAACTGGGACAAGGAATGCCAGGTCATCGAACAGCAGCTGGAAGGCGTGCTGGGCTCCGACTTCATCGACATCATCGTGGAAGCCGGTCCCGAAAGCTCCTTCCTGTCCGCGGTGCGCCGCAGCGGCAACTACGCCCTGCTCAAGTGCAACTGGGGCGCCGACTACGCCGACCCCCAGACCTGGAGCGAACCCTTCACCGAGGGCAACAGCTACAACTTCTGGGATCTGAGCGAAGACCCCGCCACCCAGGCCCTGTTTGCCGAGTATGAGGCCCAGGTGGAGAAGGCCGCCGCCATCTATGACGACGACGAAGCCCGCTACACCGCCTTCGCCGAGGCCGAGGCCATGCTCATCGAGCACGCCGTGGTGGTGCCCTACAGCATCTCCATCGGCAACGGATACGCCATCTGCGACCTCAACCCCCTGGAAGGCGAGTACGCCCCCTACGGTGTGGCGTTGCAGCGGTACAAGTACCAGAAGCTGTACGACACCTCCATGAGCATGGACGAGTTCCAGGCCGCCTATGAAGAGTGGGAGGCTGCCCGCGCCGAGGCCATCGCCGCCGCGGACTGACGCCTGAACCATAACGGCCGCCCCGGCCCCGCGCCGGGACGACCCCGCCCATATCAAAACCGCAGCCGCGCCGGCGCTGTTTGCGCCGGCGCGGCGTGTGCGGTTTTGCCGGGCGGCCCGTGAATCGGACTGCACGGTCCACGGGCCGCCCGGCAAGGCTGTACGCCTGTTGATCCCATCGAAACCAGGGAAGGGGAATGACCCATTGGCCAAGTATATGCTCAAGCGCGTGCTGCACGCGCTGGTGACGCTGACCATCGTCATCATTATCGTTTTTGTGCTGCTGCGCCAGATGCCCATCGAAGGCTACTTCAACAACTTCGACAAGCTCAGCGACGCTCAGATCAAGGTCGGCCTGCAGCAGCTGGGCCTGACCAAGCCGGTGCCGCAGCAGGTCTTTGACTATTTCGTCCAGCTGCTTCACGGGGACCTGGGCACCTCCAACAAATACCGGGACGGCTACTCCATCGCCAAGATCATCGCCCAAAAAGCCCCGGTCTCCATCCAGATCGGCCTCATCAGCTTTGTGGTGTCCCTGGGTCTGGGCATGCCGCTGGGTATCCTCATGGCCCGCTCCACCCGCACGCCCCTCAAACTGTGGGACAAGTTCGGCACCGTGTTCATCGTCATCGTGCAGGCCGTGCCCTCGGCGGTGTACCATCTGCTGATCCAGCTGTACGGCAGCGAGCTGCTGGGCGTGTCCATGCTGTTCAATGCGGCAAACCCCATGACCTGGATCCTGCCCATCTTCTCCCTTTCCATCGGCAACGTGGCCTACTACGCCATGTGGCTGCGCCGGTATATGGTGGACGAGGCCAACAAAGACTACATCCGCCTGGCCCGGGCCAAGGGCGTTCCGGCGGCCCGCATCAGCCGCACCCACGTGTTCCGCAACGCGGTGGTTCCGCTGGTACAGTACATCCCCAACTCCATCCTGTTTACGCTGATGGGCTCTTTGTATGTGGAAAGCCTCTACTCCATCCCCGGCATGGGCGGCCTGCTGGTGCAGGTCATCAAATTGCAGGACAACACGATGGTGCAGGCGCTGGTCCTGGTCTACTCGGCCGTGTCGGTGCTGGGGCTTTTGTTCGGCGACCTGCTCATGGCGCTGGTGGACCCGCGTATCAGTTTTACCGGAAAGGAGGGGGCTCGCTGATGACCTTCCGCAGTATGAAAGCCGCCAAACTGGAAGCGGCGCTGGAAAAGGACCTGCAAAAGCAGCTGGACCCCGCCGCGGCCTACGCCGACCTGCCCGAGGATGAGCTGTTCACCCCGGCGGAGTTCGACCATTCCCGGGCCGAGCGGGGCGGCTACTCCAACTACTCCTACTGGGGCGCCACCCTGCGCGCCTTCTTCAAGAACAAGGTGGCGGTGTTCTTCCTCTGCGTCATCGCGGTGGTGCTGGCCTTCACCTTCATCCAGCCGCTGCTGCCCGGGCAGCACGACCCCAAGACCATCAACAACGACCCGGCCACCGGCGTGCAGATCATCAACCGCGCGCCCGACTCCGAGTTCTGGTTCGGCACCAACTCCATCGGCCAGGATCTGTGGGCCCGCACCTGGGCCGGCACCCGCACCTCCCTGGGCATCGGCGCGGCCGTGGCCTGCTTCGAGGCTTTGGTGGGCACGCTGGTGGGCGTGCTGTGGGGGTATGTGCGCAAGCTGGACACCTTCTTCACCGAGCTGTACAACGTCTTTGACAACATCCCCCAGACCCTTGTGCTGATTNNGGGTGGCTGGGCATGGCCCGGTTCATCCGCAACCAGATCGTCATCATCCGCGACCGGGACTACAACCTGGCTTCCCGGTGCCTGGGCACCACCACCGGACGCATCGTCACCAAAAACCTGCTGCCCTACCTGGTGTCGGTCATCGCCCTGCGCATGTCCCTGGCTGTGCCTTCGGCCATCGGCAACGAGGTGTTCGTCACCTACATCGGCATCGGCCTGCCCACCGACATCCCGTCTTTGGGCAACCTGGTCCAGGCCGGCCGCCTGCTCATGAGCCAGCCCAGCCTGCGCTACCAGCTTTTGTTCCCCACGGCGGTGCTGGCGGCCATCACGATCAGCCTGTATGTGGTGGGCAACGCCTTTGCCGACGCCGCCGACCCCAAAAACCATGTGTAAGGAGGGCCTTTCCATGTCCGAAACCAAACAGGCCCTGCTTTCCATCCGGGACCTTCACTTCAAGTTCACGCTGCGCGGCCAGGTGCTGCACGCCATCCGGGGCATCTCCCTGGACGTGTATAAGGGCGAAAGCCTGGCCATCGTGGGCGAGTCCGGCTCCGGCAAAAGCGTTCTCGTCAAGACCCTCATGGGTCTCAACGACCGCAACGGGTACATCGAGAGCGGCCAGATCCTCTATGACGGCCGGGACCTGGCCACCTTTGCCACCGACAAGGACTGGCAGGCCATCCGCGGGCGCAAGATCGCCATGGTCCTGCAGGACCCCATGACCAGCCTGAACCCCTTAAAGACCATCGGCTGGCAGATCAAGGAGGCCCTGGAACTTCACCAGGGCCTGCGGGGCGCGGCCGCCGAAAAGGCCGTGTGGGAGCTGCTGGACGAGGTGGGCATCCCCGACCCCCAGCGCCGGGCCAAACAGTACCCCCACGAATTTTCCGGCGGCATGCGCCAGCGGGCGGTCATCGCCATCGCCATGGCCTGCCGGCCCGAGATCCTGATCTGCGACGAGCCCACCACGGCCCTGGACGTGACGATCCAGGCGCAGATCCTGGGCCTCATCCGGGATATGCAGAAGAAATACGACCTGACCACCATCTACATCACCCACGACCTGGGCGTGGTGGCCAACGTGGCCGACCGCATCGCCGTCATGTACGCCGGCGACATCGTGGAGGTGGGCTCCTGCGCCGAGGTGTTCTACGACCCGCGCCACCCCTACACCTGGGCGCTGCTGTCCAGCCTGCCCCAGCTGGGCGTCAAGGGCGAGCCGCTGTATTCCATCGAAGGCACGCCTCCCAACCTGTTCTATGAGGTCAAGGGCGACGCCTTCGCCCCCCGCAATCCCCGGGCGCTGAAGATCGACTTCGTCAAGCGCCCGCCCATGTTCGAGGTCACGCCCACCCACGCGGCCCGCACCTGGCTGCTGGACCCCAGGGCCCCCCAGGTGGACCCGCCCGAACACATCCGCGCCCTGCGGGAAAAGGGCCGCGCACTGAAACTGACAGGGGAGGGGACCGCCCATGCCTGATACACGCAAAAAGCTGCTGGAACTGGACCATGTGCGGGT
>DBRU01000063.1:17361-19836 GCA_002306375.1 Faecalibacterium sp. UBA1360 | reverse complement strand
ATCCAGATGATCTTCCAGGACCCCATGAGCTCGCTGAACGAGCGGGCCAAGGTGGGCTACATCGTGGCCGAAGGCCTGTACGCCCCCGGCCGCCATGTCACCGAGGCCCAGCGCCGGGAACTGGTGGACAAAGCCCTGTCCGACGTGGGTCTGCTGCCGGAATTTGCCTCCCGCTTCCCCCACGAGTTCTCCGGCGGGCAGCGCCAGCGCATCGGCATCGCCCGGGCCCTGGTGCTGGACCCCAAGTTCATCGTGGCCGACGAGCCCATCTCGGCGCTGGACGTCTCCATCCGGGCCCAGGTGCTCAACCTGCTCTCCTCGCTGCAAAAGCAGCGGGGCCTGACCTACCTGTTCATCGCCCACGACCTGTCGGTGGTGCGCTTCATCTGCGACCGCATCGCCGTCATCCACAAGGGGGACATCGTGGAACTGGCCGAAAGCGAACAGCTTTTCGCCCATCCCATGCACCCCTATACCCGGGCGCTGCTGTCCGCCATCCCCCAGCCCGACCCCATCGCCGAGCGCGGCAAAAAGCTGCTGGTCTATGACCCGGCCTGCCACGACTATACCGCCGAAGCCCCCGAATTCCGGGAGGTGGAACCCGGCCACTTTGTGCTGGGCAACACCCGTGAACTGGAAGAGTGGAGCAAGGCGCCCGTCCTCGAATGAACCCGACAAGCAAAGGAAACGCCATGCAAGCCATTGTACAGATCCCCATTTGCCCTTTATATGACGAGGCGGCCGTCTGCGCCGCCCACCCGGGCGAGGCCCGCGTCGCCGACGAGGCGCTGCTGGGCATGCCCGTGGAGATCACCGGCGACGCCGACGAAGCGGGCCGTCTGCCTGTAAAAACCTTCTACGGGTACACCGGCTGGGTGGAACCCGCCGCCCTGGCCACCGGCCCCGCCGCCGACGCCTTCGCCGCCTTGGAACAGCGGGTGGTGTGGCACAAAAACTTTGTGGATGTGCTGGCTGAACCCAAGGTCCAGGGCGCCTACGTCTGCACGGCGGTGCCCCGGGGCGCGCGTCTGGGTCTGACGGGCCCCGCCGCCGACGGCTGGCAGCCCGTGCAGCTGCCCGACGGCCGCACCGGCTATGTGTGCGCAGGCGCCCTGGGCCTCCTGTGGCAAAGCCCCTGCGCCGCCGAACCCGCCGCTTTGCGCCGGGCGTTGACCGACGCGGCCCGGCTGTATGCCGGAACCCAGTACCGCTGGGCCGGCAAGACGCCCGCCGGCATCGACTGTTCGGGGCTGTGCAGCATGGCCTACCTGCTGTGCGGCATCGTCATCTGGCGGGACGCCCAGATCCGGGACGGCTACCCGATCCACAAGATCCCTTTGTCCGAAATGCGGGAAGGCGACCTTTTGTTCTTCCCCGGCCATGTGGCCATGTATCTGGGCGGCGGCGAGTACATCCACTCCACCGGCCGCGCGGGGGACGACGGCGTCACGATCAACAGCCTGTACGCCGACGCGCCCAACTACCGCGCCGACCTGCCCGGCAAGATCACCGCCGTGGGCAGCTGGTTCTGAGCTGCCCCGGAACAAAAAGCAATACAAAACCACCCCCGTGCCAGGTTTTCCCGGCGCGGGGGTGGTTTTTACAACGGATTCAGTTCAAAAGGGCAGGGAAAGTCGCTCAGTGCTTGGCCTGCTCGGCGCGCTTTTTGGCGATGGCCGCCACGGCGTCCTTACGGGACAGGTTGATGCGGCCCTGCTGGTCGATGTCGGTGACCATGACGTAGATCGGGTCGCCCACGGCCACCACGTCCTCCACGTGCTCCACGCGGTGATCGTCCAGTTTGGAGATGTGGACCAGGCCTTCCTTGCCGGGCGCGATCTCAACAAAGGCGCCGAAGTTCATCAGCCGGGTCACGCGGCCCTTGTAGATGGCGCCCACCTCGGGGTCCTCCACGATGGTCTTGATGGTGGAAATGGCCCGCTTGGCGTCGTCGATGTCCACGGCCGAGATAAAGACGTGGCCGTCCTCCTCAATGTCGATCTTGCAGTTGAAGTTGGCGCACATCTCCTGGATGACCTTGCCGCCCTTGCCGATGACGTCCTTGATCTTGTCCACGGGGATCTGCATGCTGAACATCTTGGGCGCGTACTTGGACAACTCCTTGCGGGGCTCGGCGATGCAGGGCTTGATGATCTCGTCCAGGATGTACAGGCGGCCCTTGCGGCACTTCTCCAGCGCTTCCTCCACGATCTCGTAGGTCAGGCCGTCGATCTTGATGTCCATCTGGATGGCGGTGATGCCCCGGCGGGTGCCGCCCACCTTGAAGTCCATGTCACCGTGGAAGTCCTCCACGCCCTGGATGTCCAGCATGGTCATCCAGCGCTCGCCCTCGGTGATGAGGCCGCAGGAGATGCCGGCCACGGGGGCCTTGATGGGCACGCCGGCATCCATCAGGGCCAGGGTGGAGCCGCAGATGGAAGCCTGGGAGGTGGAACCGTTGGAGGACATGATCTC
>DBRU01000063.1:0-17323 GCA_002306375.1 Faecalibacterium sp. UBA1360 | reverse complement strand
CGCGGCGGCCGGGGCTGCGGGGGGCGCGGGCCTCGCCGGTGGAGTAGGGGGGCATGTTGTAGTGGTGGATGTAGCGCTTGGTGGGCATGTCGCCCAGGTCGTCCATGGTCTGGGCGTCGCGGGTGGAGCCCAGGGTGCAGATGGTCAGGCTCTGGGTCTGGCCGCGGGTGAACAGGCCGGAACCGTGCACGCGGGGCAGCAGGCCCACCTCGGCGTTCAGCGGGCGGATCTCGTTGATGCCGCGGCCGTCCACGCGCTTGCCTTCATCCAGCAACCAGCGGCGCACCACGTACTTCTGCATCTTGTAGCTGATCAGGTCCAGGGTGGCGGCGTCCAGGTCGGTGTGCTCTTCGGCGATCTTGTCCATGATGGGCAAAAGCGCCGCGTCCCGCACGTTCTTGTCGTCGGTGTCCATGGCGGCCTTGAACTCGTCCAGATGGGCCGCGCTGATCTGTTTGAGCAGGTCGTAGTCCAGATCCATGGAGGTGAACTCGATCTTGGGCTTGCCGATCTCGGCCACGATGCCGTTGATGAACTCCAGCATCTTCTTGATCTCGGCATGGCCGGCCTTGATGGCGGCCATCATGGTGTCCTCGTCCACCTCGTTGGCGCCGGCTTCGATCATGACGATCTTTTCCATGCTGGCGGCCAGCGTCAGGGACAGGTCACTGACCTTGCGCTGCTCCTCGGTGGGGTTCAGAACGATCTCGCCGTCCACCAGACCGACTGAGATGCCGGCGATGGGGCCCTTCCAGGGAATGTCGGACATGGCGATGGCCAAGGACGCGCCGTTCATGCCGGCGATCTCGGCGGAGTTGTCGGGGTCCAGGCTCATGACGGTCATGGTGACGCACACGTCATTGCGCATATCCTTGGGGAACAGGGGACGGATGGGACGGTCCACCACGCGGCTGGACAAAATGGCGTGTTCGCCGGGGCGGCCTTCGCGGCGCATAAAGCTGCCGGGGATGCGGCCGGCGGCGTACAGCTTTTCCTCAAACTCAACGCTCAAGGGGAAAAAGTCGATGCCGTCCCGGGGTTTTTCGCTCATGGTGACGTTGCACAGCACGCAGGTCTCGCCGTAGCGGATCATCGCGCTGCCGTTGGCCAGGCCGCACAGCTTGCCGGTCTCGACCACGAAGGGGCGCCCCGCAAAGGTGGTCTCAAACTTGCGGTAGTGGGGGAAGGTCTCTTTGCGTGAAGAAAATTCCAGTGCCATAGTGTTTTCTCCTTCTGGATGTATTCCAAGGCGCCTGTGCTTTGAGCAATAAATCCGACGCCGCCCCGCGTTGGCGCGGCGCCCGATTTACTGCACAAACCACGGTGTGCCCAAGTCCTTTGCAAAGCCCGGTCCGCCCGCCCTCGGCGGGGCGGGGGATGCCGGGGCATGTTAACAAAAAAGGGCAGGGCGCAATCAGGTTGCGCACTGCCCGTTTCGCCAAGAATTACTTGCGCAGGCCCAGTTCAGCGATCAGGGCGCGGTAACGGTTGATGTCCTTCTTCTGCAGATAGGCCAGCAGGTTACGGCGGCGGCCGACCATCTTGAACAAGCCGCGACGGCTGTGGTTGTCGTTCTTGTTGGTCTTCAGGTGCTCGGTCAGGTGGTTGATGCGCGCGGTCAGCAGCGCGACCTGGACCTCCGGAGAACCGGTGTCACCCTCGTGGATGGCGGCTTTGGCGATGATGGGCTGCTTTTCAATGGCAGACTTCTGGCTCATGGGAAAATACCTCACTTTCAAATATTTGCCGTCGGCACAGCAGCGGGCAGCAAGGCGTCCCCGAATGCGGGGCATACACCCGAAACCGAACCGCGGTAACGTTTGTTATTATACCATACGCCGCAGCCCTTGGCAAGCGCTTTTTTTCGCGCGGCGCGGCCTGTTTTGCGCCGGGGCGCCGGGGCTTATATCCGCCCGCGCCCGCAGCCCCATTTGCGGAAATAGCGGCCCATGCTCACCAGCTGCATCTTGAACTTGCCGGCGTCCCGCATGGGGGCCCGGTGCCAGGCGTGCACGGCGCCGAACTGGGGCAGCAGGTATACCTGCCCGCGCTGCAACGCCTTCTGGGTCAGGTCGGCGTCCTCCACATACATAAAGTATTCGGGGTCAAACCCGCCGATGGCTTTGAACACGTCGGTGCGCAGGGCCGCAAAACTGCCCGTGCAGAACTCGATGGGCCGGGGCTGGCTCAGATCCTCGTCCTGCATCGTGTAATGGCGGTCGGTTTTTTCAAACACGCCGCCCAGGCGTCCGGCCAGCTGGCGGGCCAGCAGCAGCCAGGGGGTGGGCTTGCGCCGGGGCAAATGCTGGATACGCCCGTCGGGGAAGTACAGCTGGGGCGTGGCCATGACCACGCCGGGGTGTTCCAGCAGCCAGGCAGCCATGCCGGTCAATACGTCGTCCCGCAAAAGCACGTCCGGGTTCAGAATGAAGTGCACATCGCTGTCCAGTTCCTCCATGATCGAATTGTGCCCGCGTCCGAAACCCACGTTTTCCGGCAGGCAGCGCACGGTGACCCGGCTGTCCCCAAAGTCCTCGGCGGCCAGCTTTTGCCCGCAGCCGTCGGGGCTGGCGTTGTCCACCACAAACAGGCGGAAATCCTGCCCCGGGGTGTTAGCCAGCACGCTGCGCACGGCGGCGCACACTTCCTCGTAGTCGCAGTACGCCACGATGCAGGCGCTGATCTTGGGCGCGCTCACGGCTTGTCCGCCCGGCGGGAGCCCAGCGCCTCCAGGTTGCCCAGATCATAGGGCGTGTTCTGGTACACGTAATAGTTCAGCCAGTTGGTGTACAAAAGATACCCGTGGGCCCGCCAGCGGAACAGCGGGTCCCTGTCGGGGTCGTCGTCGGGGTAGTAGTTCAGCGGCACGTGGATGTCCCGCCCGGCCGCCACATCCCGGCGGTACTCGGCGTCCAGGGTGTATTTGTCGTATTCCGGGTGGCCGATCACAAAGATCTGCCGCCCCGACTCGGTGGAAAGCAGCATCGGCCCGGCCACGTCGCTCTCGGCCAATACTCGCAGATCGCCGCAGGCGTCGATGTCGGCCCGGTTCAGCCCGGCCCAGCGGCTGTGGGGGGCGTAGAACACCTCGTCAAAGCCCCGCACCAGCGGGTTGGAGGGCCGGGTCACCCGGTGCTCGAACACGCCGAACATCTTTTCGGGCAGGTGGACCTTGCGCACGCCAAAATGATAGTACAGCCCGGCCAAAGCGCCCCAGCACAGGTGCACGGTGGAAAACACGTTTTCCTTGCTGTACTCCATGATGCGGCACAGCTCGTCCCAGTAATCCACCTGCTCGTAGTCCATGTCCTCAATGGGCGCGCCCGTGATGATCAGCCCGTCATAGCGCTGGTGGCGCACCTCGTCAAAGGTCTTGTAAAAGGCGCGCATGTGCTCCTGGGCCGTGTGGGTGGTGCTGTGGGTGGCCGTCTGCAAAAAGGTGATCTGCACCTGCAAGGGGCTGTTGGCCAGCAGGCGGGCCAGCTGGGTCTCGGTCACGATCTTGGTGGGCATCAGGTTTAAGATCAGGATGCGCAGCGGGCGGATGTCCTGCCCGCGGGCGCGCTCCTTGTGCATCACAAAGACGTTTTCTTCCGACAGCGCCGTGTAGGCGGGCAGGTCGCGGGGGATAATAAGCGGCATGGGGACCGCCTCCTTCCGTGGCAAGTGTTGGCGGCGCTCAGATCTGGTCCAGCGCCTGGGCGATGTCGGCGATCAGGTCGGCCTTGTCCTCCAGCCCGCAGCTCATGCGCACTAGGTCGGGGCGCACGCCGGCGGCGGCCAGCTGCTCGTCGTTCATCTGGCGGTGAGTGGTGCTGGCGGGGTGCAGGCAGCAGGTGCGGGCATCGGCCACGTGGGTCTCGATGGCGGCCATCTTCAGGTGGCCCATAAAGGCCGCGGCGGCCTCGCGCCCGCCCTGGATGCCAAAGCTGACCACGCCGCAGGACCCGTTGGGCAGGTATTTCTTGGCCCGCTCGTAGTATTTGTTGCCCGGCAGACCGCAGTAGTCCACATAGGTCACCTTGGGATGGTTGGCCAAAAACTCGGCCACGGCCTGGCCGTTCTCGCAGTGGCGGGCCATGCGCACGTGCAGGCTCTCCAGCCCCAGGTTCAGCATGTAGGCGCTCATGGGGCTCTGGGTGCAGCCAAAGTCCCGCATCAGCTGAGCGGTGGCCTTGGTGATGAAGGCCCCTTCCTTGCCGAAGCGCTCGGCGTAGGTGATGCCGTGGTAGCTCTCGTCGGGGGTGGTCAGGCCGGGGAACTTGTCGGCGTGGGCCATCCAGTCAAACTTGCCGCTGTCCACAATGGCGCCGCCCACGCAGCCGCCGTGGCCGTCCATGTACTTGGTGGTGGAATGGGTCACGATGTCGGCGCCCCATTCGATGGGCCGGCAGCCCACCGGGGTGGGGAAGGTGTTGTCCACGATCAGGGGCACGCCGTGGGCGTGGGCCGCCTTGGCAAAGCGCTCGATGTCCAGCACGGTCAGGGCGGGGTTGGCGATGGTCTCGCCGAACACGGCCTTGGTGTTGGGGCGGAAAGCCGCCTCCAGTTCCTCGTCGGTGCAGTCGGGGTCCACAAAGGTGGTCTCGATGCCCATTTTGGCCATGGTCACGGCGATCAGGTTGAAGGTGCCGCCGTAGATGGAGCTGGAGGACACGATGTGGTCCCCGGCGTTGCAGATGTTGAACAAGGCGAAGAAGTTGGCCGCCTGCCCGGAGCTGGTCAGCATACCGGCGGTGCCGCCTTCCAGTTCGGTGATCTTGGCGGCCACCATGTCGCAGGTGGGGTTCTGCAAACGGGAATAGAAATAGCCGCTGGCCTCCAGGTCGAACAGCTTGCCCATCTCGGCCGAGGTGTCATATTTGAAGGTGGTGCTCTGGATGATGGGGATCTGGCGGGGCTGGCCGTTGCCCGGGGTGTAGCCGCCCTGTACGCAGATGGTGTTGATGGAACGCTTGTCCATGATAATTGCCTCCCTCTACTATATAAAGAATGCTGCGCAGATATAGTCTTTTTTTATTGTACCCTGTCCCAAAGCGGATTGCAAGGCTTGGGGCCAAAAACCGCCCGGCGGGCGCTGGGGACGTTCACAAATAATTTTCAATTTTCCCCGTTGACATCAAGGGGGAATGTGGTACAATATTAGCAGTCGATGACATAGAGTGCTAAAAAAGCGTGCGCACCCCCGCGGCTCGCCGAAAAATCAAAGCATTTGCCGGGAAAGTAAGAGAAAAGCGGGCCGCCAATCGGTCGGGCGCACACAGAACGCACTCGAGATCGTCGTTTGCTAAATAGATACACCGCAAGCTGTGAAGGAGGTTTGCCCTATGAACATCAACCAATGCACCCAAAAGACCGTGCAGGCCATTCAGGCCGCCCAGCGTCTGGCGGTGGAATACCAGAACCAGTCCATCGAGCAGGAGCACCTGCTCGCCGCGTTGTGCCAGCAGCAGGACGGCCTGATCCCGCAGCTTTTGACAAAGATGGGCGTGGAGCCAGGCAATTTCCTGGCCGCCGCCACCGAAAAGGTCGCCGCTTTGCCCCACGTGACGGGCAGCGGCCGCGACCCCGAAAAAGTCTATATCTCCTCTGACCTGGACCGGGCCTTCAACGCGGCCGAGGAGCAGGCCAAACAGATGAAGGACGAGTACGTCAGCGTGGAACACGTGTTCCTGGGCCTGCTCCAGCGCCCGGGCCGCGCCGCCTCCGAGCTGTTCCGCCAGTTCGGCATCACCCAGGAAAAGTTCATGACCCAGCTGTCCGCCGTGCGCGGCAACCAGCGGGTGACCAGCGACGACCCTGAATCCACCTACGACGCCCTGAAAAAGTACGGCCAGGACCTGGTGGACATGGCCCGCAAGAACAAGCTGGACCCGGTCATCGGCCGTGACGGCGAGATCCGCAACGTCATCCGCATTCTGTCCCGCAAGCGCAAGAACAACCCCGTGCTCATCGGCGAGGCCGGCGTGGGCAAGACCGCCATCGCCGAGGGCCTGGCCCAGCGCATCGTGCGGGGCGACGTGCCCGAAAACCTCAAGAACCGCACGATCTTCAGCCTGGACATGGGCGCGCTGGTGGCGGGCGCCAAGTACCGCGGCGAGTTCGAGGAACGGCTCAAGAGCGTTCTCAACGAAGTGAAAAAGTCCGAGGGCAAGATCATCCTGTTCATCGACGAGCTGCACACCATCGTGGGCGCCGGCAAGACCGACGGCGCCATGGACGCGGGCAACCTGCTCAAGCCCATGCTGGCCCGGGGCGAATTGCACTGCATCGGCGCCACCACCCTGGACGAGTACCGGGAATATATCGAAAAGGACCCCGCTCTCGAGCGCCGGTTCCAGCCCGTGCAGGTGGAGGAACCCACGGTGGAGGATACCGTCTCGATCCTGCGCGGCCTCAAAGAGCGGTATGAGGTCTACCACGGCGTCAAGATCCAGGACGCCGCCCTCATCGCCGCCGCCACCCTGTCCGACCGGTATATCAGCGACCGCTTCCTGCCCGACAAGGCCATCGACCTGGTGGACGAAGCCTGCGCCATGGTCAAGACCGAGCTGGATTCCATGCCCGCCGAGCTGGACGACCTGCAGCACCGCATCACCCAGCTGCAGATCGAGGAAGCCAGCCTGAAAAAGGAAACGGACGAGCTTTCCCGCCAGCGGCTGGCCAATCTGGAAAAAGAACTGGCCGAACTGAGGGACGGCTTCAACTCCAAGAAAGCCCAGTGGGACAACGAGAAGAACGCCATCAACAAGGTGCAAAGCCTGCGCGCCGAGGTGGAAAGCGTCAAGGCCGACATCGAAAAGGCCACCCGCCAGGGCGATTACGCCAAAGCCGGCGAGCTGCAGTACGGCAAACTGCCCCAGCTGCAACGGGACCTGGAAAACGAGGAAAAGCTGGCCGCCGAAAAGAAGGAACAAAGCCTTCTGCGGGACCGGGTCACCGACGAGGAGATCGCCCGCATCGTGGCCCGCTGGACCGGCATCCCGGTGGAAAAGCTGGTGGAAGGCGAGCGGGAAAAGCTGCTGCGCCTGCCCGACGTGCTGCATCAGCGGGTGATCGGCCAGGACGAAGCCGTGCAGAAGGTGTCCGACGCCATCCTGCGCTCCCGCGCCGGCATCGCCAACCCGGGCCGGCCCATCGGCAGCTTTTTGTTCCTGGGCCCCACCGGCGTGGGCAAGACCGAACTGGCCAAAGCCCTGGCCCAGGCCCTGTTCGATGATGAGAAAAACCTCATCCGCATCGACATGACCGAATATATGGAGAAGTTCAGCGTCTCCCGCCTGATCGGCGCGCCTCCGGGATACGTGGGCTATGAGGAGGGCGGCCAGCTGACCGAGGCCGTGCGCCGCCATCCCTACAGCGTGGTGCTCTTCGACGAGGTGGAAAAGGCCCATCCCGACGTGTTCAACATTCTGCTGCAGGTGCTGGACGACGGCCGCATCACCGACAGCCAGGGCCGTACCGTGGACTTCAAGAACACGATCCTGATCCTGACCTCCAACCTGGGCTCCGACATCATCCTCGAGGACCTGGAATCCGCCCGGGCCGAAGGCCGCAACGACCTTTCCGACGACGCCCGCGCCCGGATCGACGCCTTGCTCAAACGGCAGTTCCGCCCCGAGTTCCTCAACCGCCTGGATGACACCGTCGTCTACAAGAGCCTGACCAAGCAGGAGATCGGCGGCATCGTGGACCTGATGCTGGGCGACCTGCGCCGCCGCCTGGCCGAGCGCCAGCTGGACCTGACGGTCACCGACGCGGCCAAGGACGCCATCATCGAAGGAGGCTACGACCCCATCTACGGCGCGCGTCCCCTCAAGCGGTATATCCAGGCCCATGTGGAGACCATGCTGGCCAGGCAGATCATCGCCGGGGCCAACAAGCCCGGCGACACCCTGACCGTGGACGCCGAAAACGGTGCGCTGGTCCTGCGCTGACCCCGCCATACGCATACACAAGGCCCCCGGCCTGCCGCTTGGCAGGCCGGGGGCCTTGGCGCGTTATTGGATGGTTTGCAGGTTCACCCGCAGGCATTGCCGCCACAGCAGCGCGGTCAAAGCGGCCAGCACCAGGCAAACGGCGGTATACACGGTGTTGGCCGGCGCAAAGGTCAGGCACAGCCCGGGCACGCCCGCGGCCAGGAACCCGCAGACAAGGGCCAGCAGGGTGGAGGCGCTCTGCTTGACCACCTGGGTCTCGGTCTGCCAGTGCAGCTGGGGCAGAGCCAGATTGATGCGCAGCGCCGCCACGGCGCCGAACAGGCAGTACAAAGCGGGCACCAGCGCCAGCCACAGGGCCGCGATGCCCCGGGGGCGCAGCGCCAGCAGCCCGCCGGCGACGCCCACAGCCCAGCAGGGCAAAGCCACGCTCAGGTTCAAAAGGACCTTGGACAAAAGCAGGTCCCGGGTGCGCACCGGCAAGGTGCGAATCACCGGCCAGTAAGGCCCTTCCAGGGAGATGGAGCAGGCGGTCACGGGCATCAGCACGGCCATCAGCCCCATCATCAGCGGCAGGTACCGCCCGGCCAGGTCGGGCGTCAGTTCCAGGGTCTGCATGGCTCGGCTGCCGCCAAACAGCAAAAACAGGGGCAGCAAAGCCATCAGCAGGTATCCGATCACCGTATTGGCAAACCAGTTGGTACAGGACAGATAGCGCCGGACCTCCCGCCCGTACAAGGCGGCCAAGGGGCTGCGCGCACGGCCCAGCCGGGCGGTGCGGCGCTGGCCGGCGGGCGCGTTCAGGGCTGTGCAAAGTGTGCCGTATTTGGTGATGACCACGCCCGCGGCCAATGCTGCGGGCAGCAGCGAAACAAGGGTCAGCCAGGCAAAAGCCGCGCCGCTTCCGCTCCCGCCGACCAGCATCCGCCCGAACCAGGCGGCGGGGGCGTACCCGGCGGCAGAAGCCGCCAAAGCCGGTTCCAGCATGGCCATCAGGTCAGCGCCGTCGGTGTCGGCGGGCAGGGTGCTCAGGCTCATGCTCCAGGCCAGGATCGCCATGGTGAACCCCACCAGAAGCAGCCCGGCGATCAGATTCTTGTGCCGAAGCCGCCGTACCAGCACCGCCGTCAGCGCGCCCAGCACGCAGGCGGCCGCCAGGGGCAGCAAAGGCGCGCACAAAAGCCCCCAAAGCGCCGCCGCCCAGAAACGAAATCCTGCCCCGAGGGTCAGGGCACAGACCGTCAGCCCCGGCCCCAGCAGGACCACGCACAGCGCCAGATCCCACAGGTACAGCGCCAGCAGGCGGTTCAGAGGCAGGGCAGCCCGGGGCAGCGGCAGGGGAGTGGTCTGCTCAAAAAAGTCTCGGCCGAACAGGGCAGTCCCGGCGCGCAGCGTCTCAAAAAACAGCAGGGCCGCGGCGGCGCCCGTGTACAGGCAGCCGGGCAGGTATCGGATCAGGCCGAACCGGGCCATGCCAACGGCCATGGTCGTCAGGTAAAACAGCATCATGACGGCTAGCATCCCCCACACCGCCGCCAGCCCCAGCCAGCGGCGGCGGGCCTTGGGGTCGCGGCTGTGCCGGAACTCGTTGAAGCCGAACAGCCGGTGGGCGTCAAGTTTCAGCAGCAGGCCCACGGCCCGCAGCGTCGGGCTCGCCATGGCGTACCACCTCCAAAAATGTTTCTTCCAGACTCTTGCCGGCGGTCAGGGCCGCGGTGTCCCCGGCCGCCACCAGCTCGCCCTGGCGGATGATGGCCACCTTGTTGCACAGCCGTTCGGCTACGTCCAGCACATGGGTGGAGAAAAACACCGCCCCGCCCCGGGCGCACAATTCGCGCATAAGGTTTTTCAGCGTGACCACCGCTTCCGGGTCCAGCCCCACGAAGGGCTCGTCCAAAATCAGCAGCCGCGGTTCGTGGAGCAGCGCCCCCACAATGGCCAGCTTTTGCTTCATTCCGTGAGAGTAGGCGCCGGTCAGCTCCCCCAGCGCGTCGCTCAACCCAAAGGTCTCGCTCAGTTCGCCGGCGCGGCGTTGACGCAGGTCGCGGGGCACTTCAAACACATCGGCCATAAAGTCCAGGTATTGCCGCCCGGTCAGGTACGGGTACAGCAGGGGCTGGTCGGGGATGTAGGCAAAGGTGCGCTTGCAGGTCAGCGGATTTTGCCGGATGGACACCCCGTCGATCAGGATGTCCCCGGCCTCAAATTCCAGCAGCCCCACCGCGGCCTTGATCGTGGTGGTCTTGCCCGCGCCGTTGTGGCCGATAAAGCCGTAAATGTCGCCGGGGGCCACACGCAGACTTACGTCGCGCACGGCCGCTTTGCCCCCGGGATAGGTCTTGCACAGATGTTGGATGTTCAGCATGGCGGGTACCTCACTTCATCAGACCTTTGAACACCAGAAAGGAATACACATAGATCCATACCGTGCCCAGGATCGTGGCCCCCAGCAGCACAAAGGTGCTGCCCATGGGCCCCATCACGCCCGAAAACACCCCCGCCACCAGCGTGGCCGCGCCGATCACAATAAAGGTGAATCCGCCCATGCGCTGGGTGCGGTTCCAGTTGTGCTCGTCGGCCAGGGCCCAGGGGGTGCGGCAGCCGAAGGTATAGTTCTGCTTGATGCGGGGCATGTAGTTGCCCAGCAGAATGAACAACACCCCGATGCCGCCGCCCACCAGCAGTCCCACGGCGCCGCTTCCGTCTTTGAGCACGCCGAACACCGACAACTCGCTCAGCCAGCCGACGGCGCAGGTGAACAGCACGGTGGCCAGCACCATGCCCTTCCAGATGGGGTCGAACTTTTCAAAGTTCTTGCCCTTGGGGTCAATGGCGGGCAGCGCCCAGAACAACAGCAAAAGCCCCAGGGGCAAAGCGCCCAGCCCCAGGGCGCTGTATTTGGAGCCGAACCCGTCGGCCACGCCGGCCCAGTTCCAGTGGATGGGCACCTGGTCGGGCATCACGGGCAGGCAGGCGGCGTGCCCCAGCAGGTTGGCAAGGCACACGCCGGCCAGTGCCCAGTACAGCTTATTGCGCTTCATCATCACGCGCTCCCTTCATAAACCCAAAGTCGTAAAACCACTTCATCACTTCCTGGAACACCGTCAGGTTCAGGCAGTACACGATGTTCTGCCCGCGGCGCTCGTCGCTCACGAGGCCGGCGGCCTTCAGGATGTTCAGGTGATGGCTCACCGACGGTTTTGCCATGTCAAACTGGGCGGCAATGTCCCCGGCGGTCATCTCGCCGCCTGCCAGCAACTCCAGGATACGCCGCCTTGTCGGGTCGGCCAGCGCTTTGAATGCGTCCCCCATACGAAGGCCTCCTTTCCCGGGCAGGGAAGCCCTGCCCGCCTGCGTCAAATGGTAGACGTTTAGACAAATATCTAATTAATATGTCCGCAGTATACCATCCGGGCGCCGCCGTGTCAAGGCGGCAGTGCAAAGCATAGAGCAAAGAAAGAGCCCCGCGTGCATGGCACGCGGGGCTTGGTGGACCTGGAGGGATTCGAACCCTTGACCTCTCGGATGCGAACCGAACGCTCTCCCAACTGAGCTACAGGCCCAAATGTATCTGACCAAGTTACTATACCCCATGTTTTGCAAAAAGTCAAGCCCCGCGCCGGCTTTTTTTCTAAGCGGCCGGGCTGCCCGGGCGGCGCCGCAGGGGGGCTTACACACCCGGCGGATGGCTTGCTTATGGGCTTTTCGGGAGGCTGGGGGTGACAATATCGCGCGGCGCCGGGACTTTGCGGCGCGTTTTTGCACGTTTTTTGTTTTAGAACGAATAAATATTGCCTGAAAAAAGCGCGAAGAATCGAGTAACACGAAACCGTGGTGCGAAAATTGCTGTCACCGTATGAAATCGTATACGAAAATTATGCGTACAGGCATTGATTTTGGTTGCAGCAAATATTATCATAAATTTGCAAGACCGGCCCCGCGCGGGGGACATCGGCGCAGGGCGGGCTGCGGCCGGCGTGTTGCGGTGTGCCGGTCAGTATCGAAAACGTGGGGAGAAATGTACGATATGACCGTTTCTCGATCGTGGCCCGAATCCGACCCCGTGGCCGAGTATGTGCGGCAGTTTTCCGCCATCCGCGGCCTGCAGGCGGCGCATTGCGTGGCCTACACGCTGTACCGCACGCCTGGCGGATTGGCGGTATCGGTGCGCCGTACGGGCGGGGGTGCGGAGCGCCGGGCGTGCTGTGCCCTGGACATTGCCGACGACGCCTGCGCGGCCGATCTTTTGCTCTTTTTGTACGAGAACGCCGTTGCGCCCGAACATTTGCAGGCGGTGGTGCAGGACGTGAGCGAAACGCTGGCCGGGCCGTAAGGGTCTGCGCGGCGTCAATGTGAGCGAAAAAGGGGATGGAAGGATGTCCGAGATGAGCGAACGCGCCGCCGTCAGTCTGATCTTTGCCGACAGCGACCGGGGCCAGTGCGGGGCCGTGCGGCTGTATGCCCGGGCGCAGGATACGATCGAGCTGTGCGCGGCGGTCACCTCGGGGCGTCAGGTGCTGGATCTGCTGGAACAGGGGCTGAGCCCGCGCGTTCTGGTGCTGGACACCCTTTTGCAGGGCCCCGGCGTGGGCGAAGTGCTGCGCGGCCTGGGTCTGCTGGAATTGCCCGTGCGCCCGCGGGTGGTGCTCACGGCCATGCCCTGCACCCAGACCGCGGCGTCCCGCTTCTTGACAATGGGCGCGGATGAGGTTATCTTTAAGCCATACACCTTGTCGGAGCTGTTCGGCGCGGTATGCCGCTACGGCAGCGACGACGCGGCCTGGCAGGCGCATCTGGTGCGCGAATATCTGTACGGCTGGCTGCGCAAAATGTGCTACAACCGCCGTTTGAGCGGCTGGAACTACCTGGAACGCATTTTGCTGCTCACGACTTTGCGTCCGGGGGATTATATCGCCAAGGAGCTGTACCAGTATGCGGCCGACGGCCGGCATATCCGCCCGGGCACCGTAGCCTCGGCCATACAGCGGCTCAACGAATCCCTGCGCAGCACCGGCCCGCAGGGGTATGCGCATCTGTGCGTCATGCTCAACAAGCCCGAAGGCAGCCGACTGAGCAATCTTGAACTGATCCTGAGCCTGACAGAATTGATCCGCCGCGCGCTGGGCCGATGAATTTCCTTTCAGGCCACCTCCCCGATTGAAAAGAGGCACTAGCCATGGATTCACACCCGCCCCATTCCGACCCGGCCATATTACAGCCGGACCTTGCCCTTCGCGGCGGCCTCAAGGGTCGCCTGGCGGGGGATTTTTGTGTTTTGCAGGGCATGGTCGAAGCGCTGACCCGCTACCTGGAAAAAGAGGCGCCCGAACCCGTGCGGGCCACCGCGCTGGAAGCCTTGCAAGAGATGACCTGCCGCCTGTACCGCCTCGAGCGCCTCAGCGGCAACGCCGCCGACCTGGCCCTGGGGGCGGCTTTGCGGGGGCTGCGCGCCTTGCAGCCCATGGACCTGGCGGCCAGCCTGCGGGAGATTTGCGCGTGTTCCAACGAGGAACTGGCCTCCTGCGGCGCCACGCTGCGCATGAGCCTGTGCGACCGAACGACGGCCGGGGAGCTTTGGCTGGAAGGGGACGACTCTTTGGTGGACGGCATCGCCGCCAACCTGATGTCCAACGCCCTTGTGGCCGGCGCGCGGCAGATCGAATGGACCTGTACCGACGACCGCTGCCTGCTCTACCGCGACGACGGACCGGGGTTGCCGGGCTCGGCGGCCGACCTGCTCCACGGCAAAGTGCCCGAAGGCGGCATTCCCGCCGTGGGGGGCACGGGCCTGCTGCTTGTGCGCGAGTATGCGGCCGCCCTGGGCTGGACGCTGGAAGTGGGGGAACAAAGCGGGGGGCTGGCCCTGACTTTCACACTGCCCCGGCACGTCCCGGACCCGTCGGGGCTGCTGTTGGCCGACGATTCCCATGCCCGGCAAAGCCGGCGCGCCGCGCTGCGCCAGCGCCTTCACCGGGATCTGTGCGCCCTGGACCGGCCCCGGCCCTGACGTCAAAAGCTGCGTTCACACCGCCACAAAAGGCGGTGTGAATTTTTTATGCCATTTTTCAGCGCCTTATTTACTTTGGGGGCAAACTATTGTACAATAACTCTATATGAAAACATGCAGGTGGTGCAAAGGAATGGACATCCAATACAAACGTATCTTGCTCAAACTCAGCGGCGAAGCCCTGGCCGGCGACAAAGGCGTCGGCTTTGACGAGGCGACCATCGCCTCTATCTGCGCCGGCGTTCGCCAGGCCCACGAACTGGGCGCCCAGATCGGCATCGTTGTGGGCGGCGGCAATTTCTGGCGCGGGCGTTCCAGCGGCAAAATGGACCGCATGGACGCCGACAAGATCGGTATGCTGGCCACGGTGATGAACGCCCTGGCCGTCAAGGACGCGCTGCGCCAGCAGGGCGTGCCCGCCGTGGTCATGACCAGCTCGGTCATGCCCCAGGTGGCCGAGACCTTTACCAGCGACAAGGCCATTGCCGCCTTGCAGGCCGGGCAGATCGTGGTGTTCGGCGGCGGCACCGGCAATCCCATCTTCTCCACCGACACGGCCTCGGCCCTGCGCGCGCTGGAGATCAGCGCCGACGCCATGTTCAAGGCCACGATGGTGGATGGCGTCTACGACAAGGACCCCCACAAATATCCCGACGCCCTGCGCTATGACCGACTGACCTTCACGAAGGTGCTGGACGAGCGCCTGGCCGTCATGGATTCCACGGCCGCCAGCCTGTGCCGCGACAACGGCCTGCCCATTGTGGTGTTTGACCTGGGCCGGCCCGAAAACATCGCTCGGGCCGTGCGGGGCGAAGCCGTCGGCACCCTGGTCAAGGAATGACCCTTACCATAAACATACGGCCCACGGGCTGAAGAAAAAGGAGATACCTTATGAGCAGCACGACCAAGATCTACGAAGAAAAAATGACCAACTGCGTCAACCATCTCAGCCGCGAGCTGGCCACCATCCGCGCCGGCCGCGCCAACCCCGCCATTCTGGACAAGGTGTCGGTGGACTACTACGGTGCGCCCACGCCCATCAACCAGATCGCGGCCGTGGCCGTGGCCGAAGCCCGCATCCTGACCATCACCCCCTGGGATGGCAAGATGGTGCGCGAGATCTCCAAGGCCATCCAGACCAGCGACATCGGCATCAACCCCGTGGATGACGGCCACACCATCCGCCTGGTGTTTCCCGCGCCCACCGAAGAACGCCGCAAGCAGCTGACCAAGGACGTGCAGAAGCAGGGTGAAGAAGCCAAGGTCGCCGTGCGCAACGTGCGCCGCGACGCCATGGATAAGTTCAAGGCCATGAAAAAGGCCGGCGAGCTGACCGAGGACGACCAGAAGAAACTGGAAGAAGAGATCCAGAAGCTCACCGACAAGTTCGTCAAGAAGATCGACGAGACCTGCGCCGCCAAAAATCAGGAGATCATGGAGGTCTGAGCCCCGGCTCCATGCAGCGTGTGCCGCGCGTAGCGCGGCACACGTCATATCAGGCAAGGGAAGCGGCGCGCGCGCATATATATGTTGCGTCCGCCGCCCCTGCCACCGAAAGGAAAGACCATCCGTATGAAAACTCGCATCATCACCGCCGTCGTCGGCCTGTGCGTGCTGGCCGCCGTGCTGGCTCTGTTCGACACCTTTGTGTTCGACATCGTGCTCGCGGGCATTTGTCTTCTGGCCATCCACGAAGTGTTCAGCGCCATGGGGTTCGGTATACGCCAGTGGTATCTGTTTGCCGCAGCCGTACCCTACACGCTGCTGGTCATGCTGTCCGGGGCTGTCGCCGTGCGGGCTCTTTTGCTGCCCGTCAGCTTTCTGGTGGTGCTGTACTACAACGTCTGTCTCATTGCCAACCATGGCACGCTGCAATTCGGCAAGCTGGCCGGGCTGGTGTATTTCGGCGGGGTGATTTTGTTCTGCTTTTACTCGCTGATCTACCTCAAGCGTCAGCTCCCGCCCGAAACCTACGGCTATGACGCCGTGTACTTCATTTTGCTGATTTTGTGCTTTGCCTGGGGCGGCGACACCGCGGCCTATTTCACGGGCCGGGCCTTTGGCCGCCACAAGCTGGCGCCCGTGGTCAGCCCCCATAAGACTGTCGAAGGCGCCGTGGGCGGCGTCATCGGCAGCATGCTGGCCGGCGTGCTGGTCACCTTTGTGTACGGTCAGCTGTCCGGGCGGCTGCTGATGTTCACCGTGGACGTCACGGTGCGCCATTACCTGATCATCCTGGGCCTGGGGGCCGTGGCGTCGGTGCTGGGCATCCTGGGCGATCTGTTCGCCTCGGCGGTCAAGCGCCAGGTGGGCATCAAGGACTACGGCACGATCTTCCCCGGCCACGGCGGCATCCTGGATCGGTTCGACAGCGTGATGTTCATCGCGCCCTTCGTCTCCATCGCCGTGCGCTATTTCTTCTATCTGTTTGCCCGATAACGACAGGAAGTGACTGACATGAGCAAAACCATCACCCTTTTGGGTTCCACCGGTTCCATCGGCGTGCAGAGCCTGGATGTGGCCCGTATGCAGGGCTACCGGGTGTTCGGCCTGGCCGCGCACTCCCGCATCGAGCTCCTTGAACAGCAGATAGCCGAATTCCACCCCGCCTGGGTGGCGGTGGTGGACCCGGACGCCTGCGACCGGCTGCAAGCCCGCCTTGCCGGTGTGGCGGGGGCCCCCAAACTGCTCAAGGGGGCCGAGGGCCTGCGCACCCTGGCCGCCATGGACGGCCCCGACGTGGTGCTCAACGCGGTGGTGGGCATCGCCGGCCTGCCTGCATCCCTGGCCGCCATTGAAAGCGGCCACGACCTGGCCCTTGCCAACAAGGAAAGCCTGGTCACCGGCGGGCACCTGGTCACCGACGCCGTGCGCCGTCACAACGTGCGCCTGCTGCCCGTGGACAGCGAACATTCGGCCATTTTCCAGTGCCTGCAGGACCAACACTCGGCCAAGCGGCTGACCAAGATCCTGCTCACGGCTTCGGGCGGGCCTTTCTTCGGTATGAAGAAAGAGCAGCTGGCCGGCAAGACCAGGGCCGACGCCCTCAAACACCCCAACTGGAACATGGGCGCCAAGATCACCATCGACTCGGCCACCCTGATGAACAAGGGCCTGGAACTCATCGAGGCGGTCTGGCTGTTCGGTTTGCCCGAGGATAAGATCCAGATCGTCGTCCAGCGGGAGAGCGTGATCCATTCCGCCGTGCAGTTTGCCGACAACTCGGTCATTGCCCAGCTGGGCGTGCCGGATATGCGCATCCCCATCCAGTACGCCCTGACCTGGCCCGACCGCCTGCCCAGCCCCGCGCCCGAACTGGATTTTGCGGCGATGAAGTCGCTGAGCTTCGACGTGGCGGACGAGGAGACCTTCCGCTGTC
>DBRU01000115.1:8588-11089 GCA_002306375.1 Faecalibacterium sp. UBA1360 | reverse complement strand
AGGAGGAGGCCAAGGCCCTGCTGGCCGCCGACCCCCCCCTGTCCGACCCGTCCCATCGCCCCTTGTCCGACGAGGTGGAACGCCTGTTCGCCACGGCCGGCGCCATGAACTGACCGCCCCGGTTTTGCGCCGGGTTTGCCTGTGTACGGATTTTTTGGTATACTATACCTGTTCCCGGGCTTTGCCCCGTTACTTCTGAACCAAAGGTGCCGCCCATGCTTGTACGCCTGAAAAAACTCATTGTCGTTCTGATCGCCGCCGCTCTCATGGTCCCCGCGCTGGCTGCGCCGGCCTTTGCCATGTCCGGCTACGATCCCGACTTTTCCATCAGCGCCCCGGCCGCCTATGTGGTCAACCTGGACACCAACCTCGTCGTCTACGAAAAGGACAGCGAGACCCCCATGGTGGCGGCCAGCCTGACCAAGATGATGACCATGCTCCTGCTGCTCAAAAACTACCAGGATCAGCTGGACACCATCACGGTGACGGCGCCGGGGTACATCTACGACTATCTGTACGGAAAGAACGCCTCCACGGCCGACTTCCGCCGGGGCGAGACCCACACGCTGCGCACGCTGCTCTACGGCATGGCGGTGCAGTCCGCCAACGAGGGCGCCTACATCGTGGCGGACTATATGGGGGGCGGCAGCATCGACAATTTTGTGGCCATGATGAACGACGAGGCCAAGGCCATCGGCTGCACGGGCACCGTGTTCACCGACCCCTGCGGGCTGGATGAAGGCAACATGACCACTGCCCGGGACGCCTACCTGATCTTGCGGGCGCTGATGTCCTACGACGCCTTTGTGGAAGCGGCGGGGGTCGCCACCTGGGTGGTGCCCGCCGGCAACGACCGTGAAGCGTACAGCCTGTTCAGCACCGACATGATGATCAACTCGGGCAGCAGCTATTACCGCGAATACACCCAGGGCGGCAAGACCGGCAGTCTGTCCGACTGGCAGAACTTTGCCAGCTGGCACACCCAGGACGGCATCAGCTACATCTGCGTGGTGCTGCACAGCTCGCTGGAAGTGGACAACCGCCCGGCTTTGTATGAGACAGCCCAGCTCATGGACTGGGCGTTCGATACCTTCTCGGTGTCGGCGGCGCTGGACACCACCCAGCCCCTGTCCGAACTGCCTGTGCGCTACGCCACCGAGGCCGATACCGTCATGCTTTACCCGGCGGACAACATGCTGACCCTGCTGCCCAGCGACGGCGGCGCAGCCCTGACCGAACAGACCTTCAACCTGCCCGACTCTCTGCCTGCGCCCGTGACCCAGGGCGACGTGGTGGGGACGGTGACTGTCTCCATCCAGGGGGAGGAGGTCGGCACCGTGGACCTGGTCGCCGGCAGTACGATCAGCCGCAACCAGGTGCTGTACACCTTGTCCCGGGTGGGGGAATTCTTCTCCTCGGTCTACTTCAAGGTGTTGGTCATTTTGACCATGGCCACGCTGGCCGTTTACGCCTTTGTATGGGTAGCGGCCATGCTCATCGCCATGAATGAGGAAGGCAAGCAGCGCCCCGCCGGTGCGCGCCGCCGCTGATCCAAGCGGGGGAGAGCGATACCTCCCGTCCCCCTGTGAATCACTGCATAAACAAACCCGCCCCGCACGGCTTTAACCGTGCGGGGCGGGTTTTGTCAGCGCTTTGGCAAGCGGGCCGCTCAGCCGCGCTTGACGTAGTCGCGCACCAGCGCCTGCAACAGATCGTCGCGGTCCAGGCGGCGGATCAGGGCGCGGGCGTTCTTGTGCGTGGTGATGTAGGTCGGGTCCTCCGACAGGATGTACCCCACAAGCTGGTTGACGGGGTTATAGCCCTTTTCTTCCAGTGCGCTGTACACCAGCATCATTACCTGCTTGATCTCCTGGTCCTTATCGTCGTGGATCGAAAATACGGCAGTCGGTTCCGAGATCGCCATGGCAACAACCCCCTTTGTCAGCTTGGCGTTTTTGAAAAACTTCTGTTTCCCATTATACCCGATTTTGTGCGGCTTCGCAAGGGGAACCATGGCGAAACATCCAAAAAATCATGGTATACTTGCTGAAAACTGCCAAAAGTTCTCAGTTCAGTACTTCCCCGTGGCGGATGACCTTCTGGATGTTCAGGTCCTTGTCGGTCAGGATCACGTTGCCGATGCGCCCCTCGGCCAGGCTGCCGTAGTCGGCATCCACGCCGATGCAGCGGGCCGGGTTTTCGGACGCGGCGCGCACGGCGCTTTCCAGCGGCACGCCCATGTCCAGCACGGCCCGGCGCATGCAGTCAAACAGGCAGGTGGCGCTGCCCGCGATGGTGTCGGGGTGTTCGGTCAGGGTGGCGCGGGGCCCGCGCACGGTCACGGCCTGGCCGCCCAGGCTGTATGCGCCGTCGGGCAGGCCGCAGGCCATCATGCTGTCAGCCACCAGCACCACATGGTCGTCGCCGAAGGTGTTGAAGGTGAAGCGCACCATGGCCGGGTGGATGTGCACGCCGTCGGTGATCAGTTCCACCATGGCCCC
>DBRU01000115.1:5013-8576 GCA_002306375.1 Faecalibacterium sp. UBA1360 | reverse complement strand
TGGGTCATGTGGCTGGCGCCTGCCGCAAAGGCGGCCTTGGCGGTGTCATATCCGGCGCAGGTGTGGGCGATGGAGATGCGCACCTCGCCCGAGCAGTCGCGGATGAACTCCAGCGCGCCGGGTTCTTCGGGGGCGATGTCCACCAGCTTGATCAGGTTGCCCGACCGCTCGTTCAGGCGGCGGAACATGCCCGCGTCGGCCCCCATGACATACTTGGGGTTCTGGGCGCCCACCTTTTTGGGGCTGATGTAGGGGCCTTCCATGTTGATGCCCACCAGGTCGGCGCCGCGCTCGTTCTTGTGGGCGGCGGCCACGTCCATGATGCCGTTGAGGATCTCCTCGCTAAAGGTCATGGTGGCGGGGCAGATGGCCAGCACGCCCTTGCTGGCTTCGAAGTCGGCGATGGCCTGCAGGCCTTCGGCGTCGGCATCGCAGAAGTCGTGGCCCACGGCGCCATGGAAATGGATGTCCACCAGTCCGGGCAAAGCGTACAGGCCCTCGGCGTCGATCACGGGTTCGCCGGGTTCGGCCATGGCATGGGGCACGATGCGCCCGCCCCGGATCACCAGGTCCTGCACAGCAAAGGTGTGCTGGGGGGTATAAACGGTTGCGTTGCGAATGATCATAGGTAATTCCTCGCTTGCTGATCAAAAGCCCCGCCCCGGTCAGGCAGGGCGGGGGGAGAGGTTCGGTATTACAGCTCGCTCAAGTCGCTGAGCGCGGCCTCGTCGGCCACCAGGATGAAGTCGGGATGCATCTGCAAAATGGAAGCGGGCACTTCGGGCGTGACGGGGCCAAAGAAGGCCTTCTTCACGATGGCGGCCTTGTCCTTGCCGCTGGCCACCAGCAGCACCTTGCGGGCCTGCATGATGGTCTTGATGCCCATGGTGTAGGCCTGGCGGGGCACGTCGTCGGCGCTGGCAAAGAAGCGTTTGTTGGCCTCGATGGTCTCCTCGGTCAGATCGACGCAGTGGGTGCCCAACTCAAAGGCGGAACCCGGCTCGTTGAAGCCGATGTGGCCGTCATGGCCGATGCCCAGCAGCTGCAGGTCGATGCCGCCCACGTACTGGATGATGTCGTCATAGCGCTGGCATTCTTCCTTGGCGTCCTGGTTGGTGCCGTCGGGCAGGTTGATGCGGTCGTGGTCGATGTTCACATGGTTGAACAGGTTGTCGTGCATGAAGTACCAGTAGCTCTGGGGGTTATCCCGGGGCAGGCCGCGGTACTCGTCCAGGTTGACGGTGGTCACCTCGGAAAAGTCCAGGTCGCCCTTGTTGTACCAGTCGATCAGCTGCTTGTAGATGCCGACCGGGGTACCGCCGGTGGCCAGGCCCAGAACGCAGTTGGGCTTCATGATGACCTGGGCCGAGATGATGTTTGCCGCCTTGCGCGACATGTCGTTGTAGTCTTTTGCGCGAATGATTTTCATCGTATACAAACCTCCTGTTTCATTCCAAACACCGGGGCGTGTCTTCCTTTAAGTATAGCATTAAAAACAAAAATGGCAATGCGTTTTGGGTAAGAGATTGGCAAATCCTTACAAAAAGTTTTCGGCCCGCCGGCAGGGAAGGCTGCGACAATACAAAATCGCGGGCGGGCATGACGCCCGCCCGCGACGGTGACATCGGCGGAGTGAACCAGCAGCTCCGCGCCGGAAAATAGAACTTACAAAAGCGCTTTACAGCATCTTCTTCAGCTCGTCATACACGAACTGCACCTTCGGGCCGATGACGACCTGGCAGGCGTTCTTGCTGGGACGGATGACGCCCGCAGCGCCGGCAGCCTTGACGGCCTTTTCGTTGACAGCGGTGCTGTCCTTGACCTCAAAGCGCAGGCGGGTGGCGCAGTAGTCCACATTGGCCACGTTGCCCTTGCCGCCGATGGCAGCCAGAACGCCGGAAGCGATGGCAGTGAAGTCGTTGTTGGCCAGCTGGATGTTGGATTCGGCAGCTTCGGCGTCCTCGTCCTCACGGCCCGGGGTCTTCAGGTCGAAGGTGGTGATCGCAAAGCGGAACACGACGTAGAACACGACGAAGGCGGCAATGCCCAGAGGAATGATCCACAGGGTGTTGGCAGCGGCCGGCAGAGAAGCGGAGAAGACCAGGTCAGTGGCACCGGCGGAGAAGCAGAAGCCCGCGCGGAAGCCAACGTAGTAGGTGACGATGCTGAAGATGCCGTACAGCAGAGCGTAGACAACGTACAGCGGGAAGCACAGGAACATGAAGCCGAATTCGAAGGGCTCGGTCACGCCGCAGATGAAAGCGCAGATGGCGGCGGAGGTGACCAGGCCGATGGCGGCCTTCTTGTTCTTGGCGGTGTGGACCATGGCCAGCGCCGCGCCGGGGATACCGAACATCATGCAGGGGAAGAAGCCGGCCATGTACATGCCCAGGCTCCAGGTGACACCGTTCTGGCCGGTGACGTCGCCCGCCCAGTAGTGGGACAGGTCGCCCAGGCCGATGGTGTCAAACCAGAACACGTTGTTGAGCGCGTGATGCAGACCGGTGGGGATCAGCAGACGGTTGAAGAAGGCGTACAGGCCGGCGCCGATGCCGCCCAGACCCGCGATGCCGTTGCCCAGAGCGACCAGGGCGCCGAAGATCAAGGGCCACAGGAACAGCAGGATGACGGAAGCCACGATGGAGACCAGACCGGTGACGATGGCCACGCAGCGCTTGCCGCTGAAGAAGGCCAGCCAGTCAGGCATCTGGGTGCTCTTGAACTTGTTGTAGCAAACAGCGCCGATGATGGCAGCCAGGATACCGATGAAGGCGTTGCCGGCGATCTTGCTGAAGGCAATGTAATCGACGGAACCCTCTTCCAGGGTGCGGACAGCGCCCACAACACCGGGGGAGAGCAGCTGGGTCATCATCAGGTAGCTGACCAGGCCGGCCAGGGCGGCGGTGCCGTCATGGTCGTCGGACAGGCCCACGGCAGCGCCGACGGCGAACAGCCAGGCCATGTTGTCGATCAAGGCGCCGCCGGCCTTGACCAGGATAAAGCCGATGGTGTAGGCGGCGCCGGTGGTAGCGCCTTCGGCACCCATGACGGCGGGCGCGAGAGCGTACCCGACGCCCATCAGGATACCGCAGATGGGCAGCGCGGCAACGGGCAGCATAAGCGCCTTGCCGAGCTTCTGCAAGAATTTCATCATAAAAGCATTCCTCCTATAATCTGGAAGCGTTCCAACACGATCCGATCGCACACTGGTTCCTGTACGTCGGACAGCTTGTTAAATATATATTAACATAATTGTCATAAAAATGAAAGATGTTTTGCGCCGAATCGTCACTATGCCGAAAAACAGGAAATGAGGGCCGTAGATATTGCGAAAAGCGTCCCGGTAATTGGCGGGGAAGTTGGAAATCTGAAACTATTTTTCAACTTTTGGCATAAGAAATCCAACTTTTGCGCCGCGGCAGGTCCAAGCGGCCGGAAAAGGGCGGCCAAACGCCGGGCGCCGATTGGTCAAAACTGCCAAATGGGCGGTTTTTGGCCGCCGGTTTTTATCGCTTTTGCGCTTTAACGCAGCAAAGCGCGCACGGCGTCCCGGTAAGCGGGGG
>DBRU01000115.1:3161-4948 GCA_002306375.1 Faecalibacterium sp. UBA1360 | reverse complement strand
GCCCAGGCCGCGCCCAGGCGGGTATACAGCGCGGGGCAGCGTGCACTTTCGCAGGCGGCCAGGGTAGCGCGCCGGCCTTCGGGGGTATCGGTAAAGTGGTCCAGAAGGCAGACCAGTCCGAACCGGGCGGCAAATTCCTCGTCGCGCAGGGCCAGTTCTTCCAGCCAGGGCAGCCAGAAGTGGGGGGNNGGGGCAAAAATCCTTCCAGCCGGGCCAGGCGCTCTTGGTCGGTCATCTGTGCCGCGCCGATCAGCATGCCGTGGAGCATGGCCTGTTCCAGATACGGTCCGGCCAGGGCGTCCCACAGCCCGGGTTCATTGGGCAAAATGCGGGCCAGCTCTTTGGCCAGCGCCCGCAGGCGGGGCAACCGCACGCCCAGGATCGGCGGCGGGTCGGGGATCAGCGAAGCGGAAAACCGGGCATAGTCCGGCTCGGCCATGGCCTGCAAACGGGCCAAAATATCCTGCTGGGTGTAGGGCATGGTGTCAGGCTCCTTTCGGCGGGGGGCGGTTCTGCTTTCATCCTACCATCCGCCCGCAGTCCCGCGCAAGCCCCGGCAACACAAAAGCTGGTGCGCAGCATGGCGCACCGGCAAAAAGGCATCCCTTATATTATAAATAGGAAAGGTTTATTCCATCACAAACAGTTTGGGGGCGACCTTGTACAAAATCGCCAGGACCACGCACACCAGGATGGCGCTGGGCAGCATATAGGCGCCGTTGTAGATCAGGCTGTAATAGGCGGGGTGCATGCCCTCGGGCGCCCAGGAGCCATAGAGCAGGTACCCGGACAGATAACTGCATCCAAAACGCAAGGCGCAGGCCAGGATACTGCCCGTCAGCAGGCCGGCAAATTTGTTGGGGAACACGTTGGCGAACAGCCCGGACAGGCCAAGGACGGTGAAAGCCAGGATATAGTCCAGCAGGATGCAGCCGATCTGGCTGAGCAGGGTGGTGCAGTACAGAACATTGCTGAATCCCAGGATCATCTGCAAAAATCCGTGGACGAAGCCGGTAAAGCAGCCCCACTTTACACCGTGGCGGTACCCCATGAGGATAATGGGCATCATTTCCAGGGTGACGCTGCCGCCCATGGGCATGTCCATGAATTTGATGTAGCTCAGGGCGGTGGTCAGGGCGATCATCAAAGCGCCTTCCACCAGGATACGGGTCTTGGATGCGGTTTTGGACATTGGGAACACTCCTCAAACGATATAGTCCATAAAAACAAGAAGCGCGCCCATAGCCAAAACGGCATACAGGCGCGCGAGTTTCCGTTATGATGGGACAAACCGTCCCGTCAACTCCCTACGCCGGCATTACCCGGATCAGGTTAAAGGGTACTCCTTGCGGATCTCAGCCTTTCGGCGCCCCTGTTTTTATGTCCAGATTCAGTATACACAAACTGTGCAGAATGTCAAGTATGCCTCATTCCAGGGCGTACACCGCCCCGCTCATGGGCGGCAAGAGGGGGCACACCTGTCCCGCCCGGGCCGGCAGGGGCTCGTCGGCCACCGGCCCCGCGGCAAACAGCGGCACGGCCCGTCCGCAGCCGAAGGCATCCACATTCTCCTCCAGGGGAATATCCCCCAGGTTGAACGCACACAGCAGCCGCTGTCCTTCTGCCTCCCGCACAAAGGCCATCGCCCGGCGCGCTTCATCCCGCCATACCCAGGCAAAGGCGCCGGGGCAGTGCAGGGCGGGGTGTGCGACATACAGCGCGCCAAGGGCAGCGCAGTAATTGTTCAGCGCGCTGTGCAGCGGATGCCCCAGGCAGGCCCAGTCCAT
>DBRU01000115.1:2316-3139 GCA_002306375.1 Faecalibacterium sp. UBA1360 | reverse complement strand
ACTGCATCAGATACAGCACCTGGGCCTGGCGGAACTTCTCCTCGCCGTCGCCGGGCAGCTGCCACCACACCGAGCCCGTGGCCCAGGCGTTGTCGTCGTGGCTCAGGGCGTTGACGGCGCAGTTGCCGGGCAACGGGTCCCGGCACAGCGCCCCGAACCGTGCCCCACGCTGCTCCGGGCGGGAAAAATAGTCCAGGGCGTCCCGGGTCCAGGCGCTGTCCCACACCGCGTCAAAGCCAAGCCCGCCCCGGCTGGTGGGCACGGCGGCGTTCAGCGCGCCGGCGGTATCCTCGGCCGCCAGCCACACCGGGCCAAACCGGGCGTGCAGCCCGCCGGTCAGCGTCTTGAAAAACTCCGCGGCGGCCAGGGCTTCGGATGCCGACTGGGGCCGGTACAGGGCATGCCCCACCGCGTCCACCCGCAGCCCGTCGCAGTGCAGCACATACAGCCAGAACGCCGCTGCGCTCAGCAAAAAGCTGCGCACCGGCCCGCTGCCCAGGTCGAACCGCAGGCTGCCCCAGTCGCTGGGGCCGGCCTCAAACAGCGGCGCGCCGTCCCAGGCGGCCAGGCGGTCGCCGTCGGGTGCAAAATGCACGGGCACAAAGTCGGCTACCACGCCAATGCCCGCGGCGTGCAGCCGGTCCACCAGTTCCGCCACGCCCCAAAACCCGCCCAGACGCCGGGTGGGGGCAAAGTAACCGCAGCCCTGGTACCCCCAGCTGCCGTCAAAGGGGTATTCGGCCAAAGGCATCAGTTCCACGGCGGTATAGCCGTGGTCCTGCAAGTAGGGCACCAGCACCCGGGCCAGTTCGCCGCCCGTATA
>DBRU01000115.1:0-2228 GCA_002306375.1 Faecalibacterium sp. UBA1360 | reverse complement strand
CCTCGGCCTCAAAGGCAAAGGGATCGGGCCGCAGCCGCCATACGCCGTCCGGGCCCAGGATGTTGTATTTGTACAGTTGCCCGTCGGCGGCGTCGGGCACCCGGCCCCGCCACAGCCCGTCCTCGCAGGCGGCCAGGTCGGTGGCCTGCCACAGGTCCCAGCCGTTCCAGTCGCCCACCACCTGGACCCGCGCCGCGTGGGGGGCCCATACCGCAAAGGTCCAGCCCCGGCCGGCCCCGGCGGGGTGAGCGCCCAGCAGACGGTAGGCGTCAAAGCTGAGCCCGTTATAAAAATCGGCGACATCGGGGCGCATGGCGGTCTCCTTTATTACAAATTACGTGGCGGGCGTTGGGTTCGGGGCCGGGAAAATCTTCCATATTTTACCACGCCCCCCGCACGAAAGCAATCGATGCGGCACTACGGATGGTACATTTTGTGCCGAAAGAGCGTCAATGTGTGCAACATCTGGGAATAAGAAAACAAATACCCACGCCATGACGATGAAAATTGTTACAACTTTTTTTGTGTCCGGGTCTTGCAAAATGCGCGTCGTTTCGTGTATGATAAGTCTGTCTAACGCTGTCCATCCTTAAGTATAGACATGATAGAAGAGGAATCAACATGGCAAAACGCAATCCGATGAAATATTTCTCCGGCAGCGCCCTGGTGCGTCTGCCGCTGTATAAACTGGTGGCAGGCGGCACGGCGGTGCTGCTGTGCGCCAGCCTGGGCGTGGGCGTCATGGCGGCCGGTCTGGGCGGCGTGCAGGAAGAACCCCTGACCACCGCCACCCCTGTTCCTACCCCCACGGCCACCCCTGAAAGCACGCCTGTTCCCACCGCCACGCCCGAGCCCTTGCCCGAGCTGCAAATGGAGGTCACGGTGGTACAGCAGGACATTGGCGTACAGGTGTACACCCTGGCCGAACCGCAAGAGCCGAGTGAGGAAGGGGAGGACGACACCGCCGGAAAAGACCCCGTGCATGTGCCCTACACGAGTCACGCGATGAACGTCATCATCACCGACGAGGACGGCAATGCCTCGGAATACGAGCTGGACACTGCCACCGGCACTGCCCTGGCCGAGGATGTGGAACCCGGCGAATATACGGTCAGCCTGCCCGAGGATGAAAGCTACATCCGCCCCGAAGACCAGACCGTCACGGTCAACGAAAAGGTCGAATATAAGGCCGACGTGGAAGCTGTCAAGGACAAGATCGTCCAGGCCAGCGAGGTCGTGGAAAGCCAGGAAGACTCCGGCTACGGCAATTCCAGCGGCGCACCCATTGCCGAGGAAATCACCGATACCGTTACATACGCCGACAGTTCCCAGGTGGAAGTGGGCACCAAGACCGTCTACTCTGTCTCTCTGAGTTCGGACGGCTATCTGCTTCTCAAAGACGGCAGCGCCAGCCGCTACAAGCCCACCTATGACGAGGCCACCCAGGAACTGACCGGCGCCATCCGGGACAGCGGCGCGCGCACGGCTTCCATCAGCGGTGTGACCCCCATCGTTCCCCTGGGCAAGGCTTCGGCGTCCTTCCTCACGCTGGTGGATACCGACGAACTCGTCGAGCCCTTGACCGAGGGGGAAACGACCGAGACCACCGAACCGACCGAATCCGGCGAATCGGTCGAGACGCCGGACCCGACGCCCTCTCCGACGCCGACGCCTACCCCCACCCCGACGCCGACCCCCACGCCTACCCCGACGCCGACGCCTACCCCCACTCCGACGCCGACGCCGACTCCCACGCCTACCCCCACCCCGACGCCGACTCCCAAGCCTACGGCGACACCGACCCCCAAGCCCACCGCCACCCCCGCCCCGACCAAGGCCCCGGCGGATGCGTCCTGGCCGGATATGATCGAAGCGTCCAAGCTGGCTGATTACGGGTTCCAGGTCGAGGCCAAGACCGAGACTGTCTACGAGTACACGGGCTGGCAGAACATTGACGGCAAGAATTACTACTACGATCCTGTGACCCATCAGCCGGTCACCGGCACGCAGGTCATCAACGGTGACGTGTACAACTTCAGCGCCAGCGGCGCGCTGGGCCAGACCGAACGCGGCATCGATGTGTCCAAGTTCCAGGGCACCATCGACTGGAACGCCGTCAAGGCCGACGGCATCACCTTCGCCATCATCCGCGTCGGCTACCGCGGCTACGGCAGCGGCGCGCTGGTCGAAGACTCCACCTTCCGCCGCAACATCCAGGGCGCCACGGC
>DBRU01000088.1 GCA_002306375.1 Faecalibacterium sp. UBA1360 | reverse complement strand
CGGCGAGGCCGTTCTGGCCGGCCGCGGCCTGCACGGCAAGGACCTGTGCGCCCGGCGCACCGTGCTGGCCTTTGAGCCCGACTGGACGAACCCCACCACCCCGTGACGCGCTGCCGGCGGCAGCCTTACATACGCACAACAAGTAAAGGAGATCCATTATGAAAATCGCACTGATCAACGAAAACAGCCAGGCCGCCAAGAACGCCCTGATCGAAGCCAGCCTGCGCAAGGTCGTGGAGCCCATGGGCCACGAGGTCGTCAACTACGGCATGTACGCCGCGGACGACGCTGCCCAGCTGACCTACGTGCAGAACGGCATTCTGGCCGCGGTGCTTCTGAATTCCGGCGCGGCGGACTACGTCATCACGGGCTGCGGCACCGGCGAAGGCGCCATGCTGGCCCTGAACAGCTTCCCCGGCGTCATCTGCGGCCATGTGGAGGACCCCGTGGACGCCTACACCTTCGCCCATGTCAACGACGGCAACGCCATCGCCATGCCCTTTGCCAAGGGCTTCGGCTGGGGCGGCGAGCTGAACCTGGAATATGTGTTTGAAAAGCTGTTCGGCTTCGGCCACGGCCAGGGCTACCCCAAAGAGCGCGTGGTGCCCGAGCAGCGCAACAAGAAGATCCTGGACGGCGTGCGCGCCGTGGCCTTCCGCGACCTGTGCGACATCCTGAAGGACCTGGACCGCGACCTGGTCAAGGGCGCCTTTGCCGGCGAGCATTTCGCCGAGTATTTCTTCCCCGCCTGCAAGGACGAGAAGATCGCCGCCTGCGTCAAGGAACTCATGGCCTGATCTTTCCCTCGCCCGGTTTTTGCCCGCCCCTGCCCGGGGCGGGCTTTTTGTTTTGTATACGCTTTTTTTGCGCCCCCGGCTTGACTTTGCCTGCTCCGGCATGGTACAGTTAATCTGTACGGAGATCTTTGCCGTAATTTTACCAGAGAAAGGACGGTGGTTGGCGAATGGAACTTCCCGGTAGTCCTGTGAACCGATGTTTGATCCAAGGCAGCCACCGTTTGGGGAACGCCGAGTGATAGGTCCCTTTGCCTGGTCCCGCGCCGCCGCGCGGTGCCGGGCTTTGCGTCCCATGCGTTGCGCGGGGCAGGGGGGACACCTCGTATAAGGTCGGCGGGGCAAGTGTGCGGTTTTGACAAAGCGCGCCTTTGCCCCACCGGGCTTACCCGTGCCATGCGCGGTTTTCCCTTGATAACGAAGCTGGCTGCCGCCGAAAGGAGGCAGCTTTTTTATGTCCAACACCACCATCCAGACCATCGTGTCCATGCTCGCCCATCTGGACGACGCCAAAAAGTACCAAAGCCTGCGGGACGTGCTCCAGACCCTGCCCGCCCCCGACCTGGCCGCCGTGTTCGAGGACCTGGCGCCGGAAAAACTGCCCGTGCTGTTCCGCCTGTGCCCCAAGGACCTGGCCGCCGAGACCTTCGCCGAACTGACGCCCGAGACCCAGCAAAGCCTGATCGAGGGTCTGTCCGACAAGGAATTGCAGATCGTTGTGGAGGAACTGTGCGCCGACGACGCCGCCGACCTGGTGGAGGAAATGCCCGCCGGCGTGGTCAAGCGCATCCTGGCCCAGGCCGGGCCCGAGACCCGCCGCATGATCAACGAGCTTCTCAAGTATCCCCAGGACTCGGCCGGCGGCGTCATGACCCCCGAGTTCATGGAGCTTTCCCCCGACTGGACCGTGCGCCGCGCCATGGAGGAGATCCGCCGCAACGGTTTTGACAAAGAGACCATCAACAGCTGTTATGTCACGGGGCGGGACCGCACGCTGGAAGGCGTGGTCTCGCTGCGGGCGCTGGTGCTGGCCAAGGACGAGACCGCCCCGGTCCACGAACTGATGGAAACGGCGGTCATCAGCGTCAACACCGCCACCGACCGGGAAGAAACTTCCCGCCTGTTCGAAAAATACGGCCTGCTGGCCATTCCCGTGGTGGACAACGAGAACCGCCTGGTGGGCATCGTCACAGTGGACGACGCCATCGCCATCCTCCAGGACGAGGAGAGCGAGGACTTTGCCAAGATGAACGCCATGGCCCCCACCGACAAGCCCTATTTCCGCATGAATCTGTGGGAACTGTACCGCAGCCGCACGCCCTGGCTGTTGTTTTTGATGGTCAGCGCCACCTTCTCCAGCCTGGTCATCCGCCGGTACGAGGACGCCCTGGCCGCCGTCACCGTGCTGACCGCCTATATCCCCATGCTCACCGACACCGGCGGCAACGCCGGCAGCCAGAGCACCTCCACGATCATCCGCGGCATCGCCGTGGGGGATATCCGCCTGCAAGACCTGCCCCGGGTCATCTGGCGGGAACTTCGGGTGGCGCTGCTGTGCGGGGCCACGCTGGCCGTGTGCAACTTTGCCAAACTGACCCTGCTGGACCGGGTGGGGACGGGGGTGGCCCTGGCCGTCAGCCTGACGCTGGTGTGCACGGTCATGCTGTCCCAGTTCATCGGCGGCGTGCTGCCTATGGTCGCCCGCAAGATCGGCATCGACCCGGCGGTCATGGCCTCGCCCCTCATCACCACCATCGTGGACACCACGACCCTGCTGCTCTACTTCAACTTTGCCCGCCTGGTCCTGGGCCTGTGAACCAAGCCCGGACCATGGCCAACAGAAAGCCCGCCCCCGCCGGCGTTGCCGGCGGGGGCGGGCTTTTGTTTTTTGGAGCTTACAGCGGGGCGATGTCAAAGCGGTACAGGGTGGTGGCGCTGTACGCGGCCTTGGGGGTCACGGTGGTGTCAGGAAAGTCCATCTGGTTGGGCGCGTCGGGATAGTCCTGGGTCTCCAGGCACACGGCGCCCTGCTTGTGGTACTGCACGCCGTCCTTGCCCGCGCTTTCGGGCTCAAGAGAGTTGGAAGAGTATACCTGCATGGCGGGCAGGGTGGTCAGCGTCTCCATGCGGATGCCGGTCTGAGGCCCCGTGAGCCAGGCCACATGACGCAGGCCGGTGTCGGGCAAAAGGAAGCAGTGGTCATAGCCGTTGCCGATTTTCAGCGCCGGGTAATCCGCGCCGATGTCCCGGCCGATGGTCTTTTCCTCCCTGAAGTCCATGGGCGTACCGGTCACAGGGATCTTGTTGCCGGTGGGGATCAGGTTCTCGTCGGTCTCCAGGTAGGCGGTGGCGGGCATCTGCAAGCGATGACCCAGCACCGTGCCGGAGTCGTGGCCGTTGAGATTGAAATAGCTGTGGTTGGTGATGTTGACGACGGTGGGCGCGTCGGTGGAGGCCGTGTACTGGATCATCAGCCCGGTGCCCACCAGGGTGTACTCCACTTCCAGGGTCACGGTGCCGGGGAACCCGTCCTCGCCGTCGGGGCTCACGGCGCGCAGGATCACGCCGTCGTCGCCGCTCTGGGACAGTTCCATCTCAAACACCTTGCGGTTGAAGCCGTTTTTGCCGCTGTGCAGGCAGTTGCCGTGGTCGTTCACGGTCAGGTGATACTCCTCGGCGTTCAAAAAGAACCTGGCCCCCGCGATGCGGTTGGCATAGCGGCCCACCACCGCGCCCATGGAGCCGCCTTCCTTTTCATAGGTGGGCACGTCGGGGTAACCCAGGACCACGTCCACGGGGTTGCCCTTGCGGTCGGGCACGATGAGCTTGTGGATCAGGGCCGCATAGCTCAGGATGTGGGCCTCGATCTCGCCGTTGTTCAGCACCGCTACCTGTACGGGGGTGCCGTCGGACGTTTTGCCAAATTCCCGGATCAGAACGCTCATGGTGGGTCCTCCTTTTATTGCTGCTCGTCGGCCCCGGGCTCCGGGGCGGGTTTGTGTTCCAGATCATACCGCACGCTGGCGGCCACGGCGCCGGCGCCGTAATTCAGCATAC
>DBRU01000034.1:10214-22276 GCA_002306375.1 Faecalibacterium sp. UBA1360 | reverse complement strand
GGCCCCATGTCCAGCGCACGCATGGGCGCGCCGGCGCTGCGGCGGCCATGATCCCGCAAAAGGAAGATGCCCAGCTGCAAAATATACAATTCCTCAAAGATCAGCCGGCGGCGGGCGGCGGCGGCCTCGGCGGGCGAATGGGGCGCGTGGATGGCCCGCACGGCCTCGGCCTTGGGAGGCATCCGATAGCGCGTCAGCAGCTCGGGGGGCAGCGGGTCGGGCAGCAGCGCCGCGGCGTCCAGAGCCCCCAGCACGCACCGGGCAATGCGGGCGCTGGGCAGGCCGTCGGTGGCGGCGTAGACGGGCAAAAGGGGCGTTTGCTCCACCTGGGCTTCGGTGCGGACCAGGGGGTGCAGGACCTCCCGCCGGGTCAGGGTGCCGGTGATGCGGCCCTCGAAGTAATAGGTCTGCCCCACCGTCATGTTTTGCAACGCGTAGGGCGCGTTGAACCAGGAAAGGGTCAGTGTTCCCGTATCGTCGGCGGCCAGGGCGCGGGTCAGCACCCGTCCGCCCTTGATGCGGCGCTCCCCTTCCTTCTGCAACAGCGTGGCTTTGACGCAGCAGTCGGCGTCATAGGGGGCGGCGGCCACCGTGTAGGGCTGGGAATAGTCGATGTAGCGCCGGGGGTAGTGCAACAGCAGGTCCCGCACGGTGACGATGCCCAGCTTGGCGAACTTTTTGGCGAAGGCCGGGCCCACGCCTTTGAGATATTGGACCGAATCATCCAGCGCCGGCATGGGCGGGACCTCCTTTCTTTCCTTGATGGCGGGCATCCCCGCAATGCCAAAAAAGGACGAACCCGCCGTGAGCGAAAATTCGTCCTTTTTCTTTGGTGAGGCGTGTTGCTGCCCGGTTTACTCCACCGAGATCATATAGTAGTACACCGGCTGGCCGCCGCTGATGTGGCTGACTTCCACGTTGCCGCCGCACTTGGCCTGCACCAGTTCGGTGGTATGCTCGGCGTCGGCTTCGTCCACGTCACAGCCCGAAATGACCGTGATGAACTGGGTGTCCTTCTTGCGCATCGTGCGGGCCAGGCGGTAGGTCATCTTGGTGATGTCGGTGCCGGTGGCCACGATCTTGCCGTTCTCCAGAGCCATGATCTCGCCCTTCTTGATGGGCTTGCCGTCGAACTCGCTGTCCCGGGCGGCGTAGGTGATCAGGCCGGTGGCCACCTTGTCGGCGGCGGCCATCATGTTGACGGCGTTCTCGTCGGGGGTGGCCTCGGCGTCAAAGTTCAGCATGGCGGTCATGCCCTGGGGCACCGTGCGGGTGGGCAGGACCACGACCTTGCGGTCGGCCAGCTTCTGGGCCTGTTCGGCGGCCATGATGATGTTCTTGTTGTTGGGCAGAACCAGAACGGTCTTGGCGGGCACGCTCTGGATGGCGGCCAGGATGTCCTCGGTGGCGGGGTTCATGGTCTGCCCGCCGGACACCACGGCGTCCACGCCCAGGTCGCCGAACACGGCGCGCAGGCCTTCGCCGGCGGCCACGGCCACAAAGCCGTAGGCGCGGTCGGGGTCCACGGCGGCGTAGACGAATTCTTCCCCGGCGGAATGTTCCTCGGCGGCAGCCTGGCGCTCCAGACCCTTGCCCTGCTTCTGGCGGGCCAGGAACTGCTCGTGCATATTCTCGATCTTGAAGTTGGTCAGGTAGCCGTACTTGATGGCCTCGCTGAGCATCATGCCGGGGTCGGCGGTGTGCACATGGCAGTTGGCCACGTCGTCGTCCTCGATGACCACCACCGAGTCGCCGTTGGATTCCAGGAAGGCGCGCAGCTTGGCCACGCTGGCATCCTCGTTCTTGTGCAGCAGGAACTGGGTGCAGTAGCCGTTCTTGATGTCCTCGACCTTCATCAGATCATCGGTGAACACGCCCTTGCCGGCCGCGTCGCTGCTGAGCTTGGCTTTGGGGGTGACATCCTCGCTCTGGATCATGCCGCGGCCCTCAAAGACCTGCTGCATGCCCTCGAACACCAGCATGATGCCCTGGCCGCCGGCGTCCACCACGCCGGCCTTTTTCAGCACGGGCAGCAGGTTGGGGGTATCCTCCAACGCGGCCTGGCCGGCGGTCATGACCTCGGCCCAAAGGGCGGGGACTTCGGTGGCTTCGCTGGCCGCGGCGGCTTCGGCCGCCAGGCGGGAAACGGTCAGGATCGTGCCTTCGGTGGGCTTCATGACGGCCTTATAGGCGGCCTCGACACCCATTTGCAGCGCCTTGGCCAGGTCGGCGGCTTCGGCGGACGTCTTGCCCTGCAGCGCCTTGGAGAAGCCGCGGAACAAAAGGCTGGTGATAACGCCGGAGTTGCCCCGCGCGCCGCGCAGCATGGCGGAGGCGGCCGCCTTGCTGGCTTCGGCCACGGTGCAGCTGTCCGGCAGGGCCTGCAGCTCCTGGGTGGCGGCGCCGATGGTCATGCTCATGTTGGTGCCGGTATCGCCGTCGGGCACAGGGAACACGTTCAGTTCGTCAACGCGAACGCGCTGGTTGGCGATGTTGTTGGCGCCGGAGAGAATGGCGTCGCGCAGAGTCTTACCGTTGATCATGTACAATAACACCTCATTGTCTTACGCTGTGGTCTTGGTTTCGGGCATGGGATCAGGCAGAAATGATGTCGTCGACAAACACGTCGATGCGGGCCACCTTCAGCCCGGTCGCGCGCTCGACCTCGTCCTGGACGCGGTGGGTGATGCTTTGGGTGATGGACGCAATGTTGAGCCCATACCCCACCTTGATGTGCAGGGCGATGACCAGACGGCCGTCCTGCTGGGAGACGCTGACCCCCTTTTCGGGCAGGCTGCCGTTGCGCAAGGTCTGGCGTACCGTGTTGGCGGCAGGGTTTTCGCCCATGGCGGCGATGCCGTAGCAGTGCCGCGCCGCCTGGGACACCAGGCCGGAGAAGTATTCGTTGGTCAGGGAAATATTTCCGTAAGGATTGACTTTTGTGATCACAAGCCGAGCCTCCTTCATTGACAGCATCGGAGGCCGGCGCGTGGCTGCGCGCTTGCCGCCGTATAATTATAGTTTATTATACACTATTTTGCCGCGTTTGAACAGGGGCATTTTCAAGAATCCGCAAAGAAATAAACCGAAAAGATGCCCCAAAATCGCCCGGATTTTTTGTGAGGGGAAATTAACAATCCATTCACAAACTTTCCATCCCCCCCGCGTATACTGAAATCGAAGAAAGGCTGCGCCTTTCCGACCGACCACCCCCTTGTAAGGAGACCCGTTATGAACCTGTTGTTTTTCCTCACGCCCAAGCAGGAAGTCCTGTTCGTGTACGAGGATTTCACCCTGCGCCAGACCCTTGAGAAATGGACCAACCAGCGGTTCGCCACGATTCCGGTATTGCGCCGCGACGGCCAATATCTGGGCACCATCACCGAAGGCGACATTCTGTGGGGCATCAAGAACCTGCATGGCCTGGACCTGGACGCCAGCGAGGATGTTCCCATTTCCAGTTTTCCCCGCCGCCGCGACTACAAGGCCGTGCCCGTGACCACCGACATGCGGGCGCTGCTGCACGCGGCCATCGACCAGAACTTTGTGCCGGTGGTGGACGACCGCAATGTGTTCATCGGCATCGTGCGGCGCACCGTGATCCTGCGCCACATCACCGAGCAGTACGACCTGGCCGCCGAACCCCAGAAGCCCCTGTACGCCAAACCGCGCCGCACCGCCGCACCGCGGGCATGACCCCCACACAACCGTCAAAGCGCGGGCGCGCCGGCCCGGTTGGGCCGGCGCGCCCGTATTATTATGCAAACGGAGGAAATTTTCCATGCAGGACACACAACAACTTTTGTTCGGGCCCAAAAAGCTCGGCTTCGGCATGATGCGTCTGCCCATGATCAAGGGCGAAAACGGAGCCCCCGACGCCGTGGACACCGCCCAGGTCTGCCGAATGGTGGACGAGTTCATGAAAAAAGGATTTTGCTACTTTGACACGGCCCACGGATACCTGAACGAGCTCAGCGAACTGGCCGTGCGGGACTGCCTGACCAGCCGGTACCCCCGGGAAGCCTACCGCCTGACAGACAAGCTGTCGGGCAATTATTTCAAGACTGAGGCGGACATCCGCCCCCTGCTGCTCAGCCAGCTCAAGGCCTGCGGAGTGGAGTATTTTGACATCTATCTGCTGCATTCCATCACGGCGGACAACTACGCCCACTTCTGCGACTGCAACGCCTTTGCGGTGGTGCAGGGCCTGAAAGAGGAAGGCCTTGTGCGGCACATCGGCTTTTCCTTCCACGACAAGCCGGAGTTTCTGCGCCGCGTGCTGACCGAGCACCCCGAGATCGAGGTCGTGCAGATCCAGTTCAATTATGCCGATTACGAGGACCCCGGCGTGCAGAGCCGAGCCGTGTACGAGGTATGCCGGGAATTCGGCAAGCCGGTGATCGTCATGGAACCCGTCAAGGGCGGACGCCTGGCCGACCTGCCCCCCAAGGCCGCCGAAGCCCTGGCCGCCCTGGGCACCGGCGCCAGCGCCGCCAGCTATGCGCTGCGGTTCGCGGCCTCTTATGAAGGGGTGGGCATGGTGCTCAGCGGCATGAGCGCCACGGCCCAGATGCAGGACAACCTGGCCAGCATGGAAAACTTTGTTCCCCTTTCGGGCGCGGAGAAGGCCGCCATTTCCGAAGTATGCAGCGTGCTGAAAGCCCAGGACCTGATCCCCTGCACCAACTGCCGCTACTGCGTGGCCGGCTGCCCCCAGGGCATCCTGATCCCCGATCTGTTCGCCTGCCTGAACGCCCGCAAGCAGTACAAGGACTGGAACAGCGAGTTCTATTTTGAGGTGAACACCACCGGCCACGGCAAGCCGTCCGACTGCGTGGAATGCGGACAGTGCGAGGAAGTATGCCCCCAGCATCTGCCCATCCGCGAACTGCTCAAACAGACTGCCGCCACCTTTGAAAAGCAGGCCTGACGCCTTGCGATGAGGGCGAGCTTGCCTGGCAAGTACATCCACTTCACACCGACACAGACAACGAAAAAGCCGCCGCCCGTACGGGCGGCGGCTTTTTGCAGCGAATCGTGGTGAAGTGAGATTACTTCAGCTCGACCTTGGCGCCGACTTCTTCCAGCTTCTTCTGGATCTCTTCGGCCTCGGCCTTCGGAGCCTGCTCCTTCAGCTTGGCTTCGGGGGTCTCGACGAGCTTCTTGGCTTCCATCAGGGAAGCGCCGGTCAGCTCCTTGACGGTCTTGATGACCTGCATCTTGTTGGCGCCGACTTCCTTCAGGATGACGTCGAACTCGGTCTTCTCTTCCTCAGCGGGAGCGGCAGCGGCAGCGGCCGGAGCGGCAGCGGCGGCAACAGCGGAAACGCCGAACTCTTCGCAGATGGTGTCAACGAGCTCTTTGAGCTCCAGAACAGTCATAGTCTTGACAGACTCGACAATGGCAGTGATCTTTTCAGAAGCCATGGTAGGATACCTCCATTTAATTTTTATGTTGTGCGCGGCGGAATGTTTTGGCAGAGGGTCACGCCGCTGCCCTCAGGCTGCCTGGATCAAACTCAGGCGGCGGGGGTCTCTTCCTGCTTGTCGACGATCCCCTGGATGGCGACAGCCAGACCGCCGATGATCCCGTTGAGGGAGCCGGCGACCATGGACAGCAGACCCTCGCGGTTGGGCATGGTGGACAGGCTCTTGACGCCGGCTGCATCCAGCAGCTGGCCGTCGCAGAAGCCACCCTTGACCGTAAAGCGCTTGGACTTGTCACCGTCAGCATACTTGCACAGGATGCGGGCGGCGGCGGCCGGGTCCTCGGCGGACAGCGCGATGGCGGTGTCGCCCTTGAAGTACTCGGTCAGGCCTTCGTAGGCGGTGCCGGCCACGGCGCGGCGCAGCATGGTGTTCTTGACGACCATGTACTCCACACCGGCTTCACGCAGCTCCTTGCGCAGCTTGGTGTCGTTTTCGACGTTGATGCCGTTGTAAGCCACGACGACACCGGCCAGAGAGCCGGCGATCTTCTGGTTGAGCTCGGCAACGAACGCCTTCTTGGATTCCAGGATCTTTGCACTGGGCATTTCTTTTTCACCTCGTTCCGCTTGCAATTTTTGTAACAGGCAAGCGGCTTTCTGGGGAAATCCCCAAAGAAAAAGCCCCTTCCCCGTTGCCGGGAAAAGGGGCTTTGAAAGCATAGCAATCAAGCGCACGTTTCTCGGCAGGCGGGCTTACGCCCGTTAGGCTGACGAAGGTCAGCACCTGCTGTCTTAAAAACAGCTTAATCAGTATAGCACCGAAACGTGCGTTTGTCAATAGGCTTTTCTGCGATCAGACGCCGTACTTGATGGTGTTGACGCGGACGCCGGGGCCCATGGTGGTGGCCACGGTGGCGCTCTTGAAGTACTGGCCCTTGGCAGCGGCGGGCTTGGCCTTGGCGATGGCTTCCAGGACGGTGTCCAGGTTGGTCATCAGCTTTTCGGCGCCAAAGGACGCCTTGCCCACGGGAACATGGATGATGTTCTGCTTGTCCAGGCGGTACTCGATCTTACCGGCCTTGGCCTCGGTGACGGCGCGGCCCACGTCGGGGGTCACAGTGCCGGCCTTGGGGTTGGGCATCAGGCCACGGGGGCCGAGCACTTTACCCAGACGGCCGACCTTGCCCATCATGTCGGGGGTGGTGACCAGAACGTCGAAGTCCAGGAACCCGCCCTGGATCTTGGCGATCAGATCGTCATCACCGACCTCCTGAGCGCCGGCGGCCTCGGCGGCCTTGGCGGCGTCGCCCTTGCAGATGGCGATGACGCGCACGTTCTTGCCGGTGCCGTTGGGCAGCACGACGGCGCCGCGGACCTGCTGGTCGGCGTGGCGGCTGTCAACGCCCAGACGGACATGCAGCTCGACGGTCTCGTCGAACTTGGCGCGGGCGGTCTTGCAGCACAGCTCCAGGGCCTCCTGCGGTTCATATACCTTGGTACGGTCGATGAGCTTGGCGCTCTCGACGTAATGCTTACCGTGTTTCATTACTCATTCCTCCATAATGTGGTGTATCGGAAATTTCCTCCCACGTTTGCAGCGGCTTCAGCCCTCGACGGTGACGCCCATGCTGCGGCAGGTACCCTTGATCATGCTGACGGCGGCTTCCAGGGAAGCGGCGTTCAGGTCAGGCATCTTGGTCTTGGCGATCTCCTCGGCCTGAGCCAGGGTGATGGAGCCGACCTTGTTCTTGTTGGGCACGCCGGAGGCGGTGTCGATGCCGGCGGCCTTCTTGATCAGGACCGGAGCCGGCGGGGTCTTGGTGATGAAGCTGAAGGAACGGTCAGCGTACACCGTGATGACGACGGGGATGATCATACCCATCTGGTTCTTGGTGCGCTCGTTGAATTCCTTGGTGAAGGACATGATGTTGACGCCCTTCTGGCCCAGAGCGGGGCCGACGGGCGGGGCCGGCGTCGCTTTGCCGGCGGGGATTTGCAGCTTGATATAGCCAGTGATCTTCTGTGCCATGATATTTGCACCTCCAAAATTTGTGGTGAGTTGCGGCCCCCGGTCGGGGGCCTCCCACGGGCACCGTTGCGGCACCCTATAAAAACCGACCTGCGGTTTTTACCGATGGTTTGCGGGCCTTGCCCTGGTGTGCACCCGGCCGCCTTACAGCAGCTTGACCTGGTGCAGTTCCAGCTCAGCGGGGATCTCGCGCCCGAACATGGTAATCTTGACCTTGACCTTGCGCGCGGACTTGTCGATCTCTTCGACGGTGGCGACGGAGCCTTCCATCGGGCCGCCGGTGATCTCGACGGTGTCGCCCACCTCGTAATCGATGGTGGGTTCGGCGATCATGTCCACGCCCAGCTTGGCCACTTCTTCTTCCGACAGGGGCTCCGGCTTGGAAGCCGGGCCCACAAAGCCGGTGCAGCCGCGGGTGTTGCGCACGATGTACCAGGTGTGGTCGGTCATGACCATCTTGACAAAGACATACCCGGGGTAGACCTTGTGCTGGACCTCTTTTTCGCCGATCTTGTTGCCTTGTTTGTCAAAGACATCTTCGATAGCGGTCTCGGTGGGGACCTTGACGTCGCAGATCAGGTCCTGCAAACGGCGGTTTTCCACCATCGTCATCAGGTCCTGGGCGACCTTGTTTTCATAACCGGAATAGGTATGAACCACATACCAGTACGCTTGTTCTGCCATGGGCTTTGCCTCCGTTTGCGCTCTGAACGCTTACGCGCCGATGAGCAGGTGGATCACACCGCCGAACGCCATGTCCAGCAAGATCAGCACCGCGGCCGCAATGAGAACGACCACGATCACGGTGATGGTCTTGATCTTGACATCTTTGCGGCTGGGCCACACGACCTTTTTCAGCTCGCTCTTGGTGTCTTTGAAGAACTTGGCGATGCCGGCAAAAAAGCCCTTGACCTTATCAAGAAAACCGGGCTTCTTTTTGCCGGAAGCGGCCTTTTTGTCCTTTTTCGGTTCGGAAGCCTTGGCGGCAGTCGTATTGACCGCATTCTTGTCAGCCATTGTTCAAAGCTCCTTACTTACTTGGTTTCGCGGTGGACCGTGTGCTTCTTGCAGAAACGGCAGTACTTCTTCATCTCGAGACGATCGGGATTGTTCTTCTTGTTCTTCTGCTTGTTGTAGTTGCGCTGCTTGCACTCCGTGCAGGCGAGGGTGATTTTGACAGTCATTGTTCGGCACCTCCATTATAACGGTTTGTAGCGGGCCGCGCCCTTGCGCGCCGCGGCCCAAGCCTCCCTCGGCTTGCGGGGTGGCCCTGAAAATGGGCACAAAAAATAAAACCCGCAAAAGAGGTGCTATCATCATAGCACAAGCCCCGGGGCAAAGTCAAGAGCGGCGCGCAACTTTCTTTGCCGTTTTTCGCGCCCGGGCGCGGTTTGGGCGCAAGGTCCCCCGCCCTGCCCGCCGGGTTCAGGCAAGGGGGATGTCGATCTCGGCTTGCAGGGCAAAACTGTAGATCGTCAGCCGGGTCACGGGCACGCCCAGGCGCAGTGCAAAGGCGCGGCGGTACAGGCGCAGCTGGGCGGCGTATTCCTCTATATAATACTGCGGGTCCCGGGAGCGGTCGGTCTTGTAGTCCAGGATCTCGGCGTGATCGTCAAAGACCAGCACCAGGTCCGCGATGCCCTGCACAAGAACGCTGCGTCCCGCGGGCGCGCCGGGCACCACGTGGGCAGCGTCCAGGGCCGTGATGAAGGGTTCCTCCCGCAGGACCGTTTTGGCCAGGTGGATGCGCCGCCAGACCGGGCTTTCAAGGAAGGGGCGCACCGTGTCCAGATCCAGATGCCCGGCCAGGTCGGCGTCCAGCAAACGCAGGTCCCGCTGGCGCTGCACCTCGGCGTCCAGGGTGTCGGGGGTCGTGTCAAAGGGCAGACTTTGCAAAAAGGCGTGCAGGGCCGTGCCCCGCTCGGCGCCGGTCAAACCGCTTTTTTGCAGAAAGGCCGGGCGCTGCAGCACCTCGGCCCGGGCCGCGTGGGTCACGGCCGAAACGCTGACCTTGGCGGGAACGTCCCGCAGCGGGCGGGCCGGGTCCTGCCAGGCAAAGTTTTGCAGCAATGCCGCGCGCAGTTCTTCGTCCGCTTCGACAGGGGCGGCTGGCGGCGCGGGGGCTTCGGCTTCGGCCGCGGTGTCCAGGCAGATGCGCAGCGGCGCGTCGGAAAGGACATGGGGCGGCAGCAGGTCGGTGCAGCGCCAAAGGGCGTCGGCCCCGGGATGGCACAAAGCCGCCGTGAGCAGCCAGGCGCCCCAGCTCTGGAAATTTTGCAGCGTTTCGGCCCCGGTGGCGCCGGCCGCCGCGCACAGCGCCGGGGCGCCCAGTTCCCGCCCGGCGTCCTTGCAGGGCACCGTGATGATCAGCGCGTCCTGGGCGCGGGTAAGCGCCACGTACAAAACGCGCATTTCCTCGCTGAGGGTCTCGGCCTTGATGGTCTGGGCCAGGGCCGCGTAGGGCAGGGTCTTGTACCGCCCGGCCTGGGTGCCGGTGCGCAGGGTCAGTCCCACGCCCAGGGTGCGGTGGCAAAGGACCGGGCGGATGACATCGCTCTGATTGAATTTGTGGGTGGTATTGGCCACAAAGACCACGGGGAATTCCAGGCCCTTGGAGCGGTGCACGGTCATGATGGACACGCACCCGGGCCGGCTTTGCCCGGCGCTGGTCTGGGCCACGCCCCCCGTGCGGCGGGCGGCGTTCATGGCGCGGATGAGCGCCGGCAGGCCCCGGGCCCCGGCCCCGGCCGCCCAGGCGGCAAAGGTGAGAAGGTCCTCGCGGCAGCGCGCGCCGTCGGGCATGGCCCCCGCCGCGGCCAGGTAGCCGGTGCGGGCAAACAGTTCCTCGATCAGGGCGGGCACGGTCAACGTGCGGGCCAGGCGGCGCAGGTCGGCCAGGTCCCGCAAAAAGGGGTCGAACCGCTCGTCGCCCCCATGCAGCACCGCCGCGTACAGACTGCCGCCCTTGACCCCGGCCCGCAGGCGCACAAGGTCGTCGGGGGTGTAGGGGTACAGCGGGCTGAGCAGCACGGCCGCCAGGTCCACGTCCTGGGCCGGGTTGTCGATGACGCTGAGCAGCGCCGCGAAGGGGCGCACGTGGGGCGCGTCCAGAAGGTCGGCGGCAATGTCGGCAAACACCGGGATGCCGGCGGCGCGCAGGGCGCCTTCGTAGACGGCAAAGTCGCCCCGGCCCCGCAGCAGGATGCAGAAGTCGCCGTATTCGCAGGGGCGGGTGGCGTCGCCCTGACGCACCGGGAAGCCCTCTTCCATCATGCGGCGGATGCGCCGGGCGATGGCCCGGGCGTCGGCGGCGGCGGGGTCGGTGCAGCCGTCCAGCACGCTGACTTCACAAAGGCCCGCGTAGTCGCCGGGCTTGCCCACCACCAGGCGCTGGCCGGGGCCGTAGTCGATGCCGCCCAGCGCCCGGGAAAACAGCACGCCGAACAAGAAGTTGACGCCTTGGATGACGGCGAGGGCGCTGCGGAAGTTGGCGTCCAGGGCGATGGTGGAGGGCTGGGGCCAGGACCCCGGGGAGGGCTGGGGATAAGGCGACCAGGCGCTTTGCTTGTCGGCAAAGACCGTAGGGTCGGCCTGGCGGAAGCGGTAGATGCTTTGCTTGATGTCGCCCACAAAGAACAGGTTGTCGGCTTCGGGACGGGCCAAAGAAAAGTAGATGGCGTCCTGCAAAGCGTTGGTGTCCTGGTATTCGTCCACCAGCACGGCCGAGTAGCGGGCGCTGATGGTGCGGCACAAAGGGGTGCGCTCCCCTTCCGGCGTTTGCAGCAGGTCCAGGGTCAGATGCTCGTAGTCGGCGTAATCCAGCACCTTTTCCTCCACCTTGGCGCGGAAGAATTCCTCGCCGAAACGGCGCACCGCCCGCACCAGGGCCGCCACCAGGGGCGCGGCACGGCGGCGGTCGGATTCAAATTCGGCGGCGGTGCACAGCAGCATGTCGGTGCACAGCTTTTCGGCCGGCTTTTTGGCCCGGTCCCGCAGCCGGCTGGCCGCGGAGGCCGCCGGATTGGCGTCCTTGCCGCCGGCAACGCGGCCGGGGCGTTTCCAGTCCGACAGGCCCTTTGCCGCTTCCAGCGCTTTGTCCCAGTCCCCTTCTTGCAGGCGTTTGGCCAGCAGTTCCAGTTTGCTCTGGTCGTCCAGCAGCACGGCCGTGTAGGCTCGGTCGGCGGCGGCGTCCCGGGTGGCGCAGCGGATGGCCGCGTCGATCAGGCGCAGCAATCCGTCCACCCGGGCGGCTGCCGTTTGCAGCAGCGCCCGGCCCCAGGGCGTGTGCTGGGGCGGGTCCTGGCCGGCCCACATGGCCGCGAACTCGTCCAGCGCCTTGTCGGGATGGGGCAGCGTGCGGGTAAAGTCGTACAGCTCCAGGATGGCCGCGCCCGCCGTATCGTCGGTGCGGCCCCGGTCATACAGGTCCGCAAAGGCGCAGAAGTCGGGGTCGGTGTAGGCGGTTTCCAGCACGGAGGCCAGCGTCTGTTCCCGCAGGCGGCCCAGGGTGGCGTCGTCGGCGGTCTCGAAGTCGGGGGGGATGTCCAGCGCCGCGAAATGCTGCTGCACGAAATGCAGGCAGAAGGCGTCCACCGTGCCGATGGA
>DBRU01000034.1:0-10182 GCA_002306375.1 Faecalibacterium sp. UBA1360 | reverse complement strand
GCCGCGTTGGTAAAGGTCATGATGAGCAGGCTGTCGGCCTCCACCGGGTGGTCGGGGTCGGTGATGAGGCCTACCGCGCGCTCCACCAGAACGCGGGTCTTGCCCGAACCGGCGGCCGCGCTGACAAGCAGGCTGCCGCCCCGGGCCGTGATGGCCGCGGCCTGGGCGGGGGTAAAACGGATGGCGGGTTGTGACATGGCAAGCACCTGCGCTTTTACAAAGATGGGTCAGATCGATCGTCGAAGGGGTCGTCGGCGGCGGCCAGGGGGCGCTCGTTTTCGCCGTCGGCATGGCGGCACACGGCCCGGTAGTCGCAGTAACGGCAGGGGCTTTTTCCTCTGCCGGGTACCAGCGGCTGTGCAGGGATGCGCCCGGCATACAGGTCGTCGGCCATGCGGGTGAGCAGACCGTCCAGATGGTCCCGGATGCGCCCCAGCTTGTCCGCCGAGGCCAGGCGACGCCGGGACTGGGCGATGACCTGGCCGGTCTTGGCGCTGAAGGTCAGGGGCACGAATTCGCCGGTGCCCCGGGTGTCCATGGCGCGGTAGATGCTCTCGTCGTCCAGCAAAAGACCTTCCAGCGGGTAGGTGGGCGGCTGGGGGGCGGCATCCCCGTCGGTTTCGGGGCGGGGCTCGGTGGCGGGGGCCGGGTCGGCGATCAGGTATTCGATGCCGGCGGCGCTGGCCCCGGGGAACAGCGCGCCGCCGTTGCGTTCCAGCGTGAACAGGTACAAAAGCATCTGGCAGTCCAGCCCGTGCCACACTTCCCGCAGATCGAACTTTTTGCTGCCGGTCTTGTAGTCCACCACCCGCAGCCAGGTCTTGTCCCCCAGGCGCATGACGTCCACCCGGTCCACGGTGCCCACCACCCGCACGGTGTGGCCGGCGGCGTCGGTGAGTTCCACCGGCGGCACAAGAGGAGCGTCGGGGTGTTCGGGGTCGGGGCGGTCGTCGATGCGCAGCTCAAAGGCCACCGGGGTGAACCCGGACTGGCGCATATCCCGCTGGATAAAGCCCAGCAGCCCCACCAGGTTGCGGGAAATGCGGCGCAGAAGATACTCCATGCGCACGCTGATACCGGGCAGGTTGGCGGCGGTGTATTCGGCCACCAGGTCCCGGACCAGGGTCTCCAGCTCGTCGGGGGTCAGGTCCTTGAAGTCCTGCCGGCGGCTCAGGGCCTGTTCCAGCACCCAATGGGTCAGCGTACCGCTGATGTTGGGGGCCAGTTCGGCTTTCTGACGGGGTCTGGCCCGCAGCACATACTGCATGAAATAGCCGAAGGGGCAAAGAGCGTACCGCTCGAACCGGGTGGGGCTGACGGGCAAATGTCGTCCCAGAAGGCGTTCCAGGGCTTCGGTGTCCCCCACCGCAGCGTCCCCCCGCCGGGCGGCCCGGCGCACCGCGGCAAAGCCGGGGGCGGCGTTGGGGGTGTCCTCGACGGATTCCAGCGCGGCCAGCACGGCGGCGCGCTGGGGGGTGTCCTCCTGCCAGACTCCGCCCAGCAGGTCCAGGGCGGCGGCGGGGGTGGCGCCCAGATCGGCCAGGTCGGGCGTGGCAAAGGGCACGGCCAGCAGGTCCAGCGCCGGGGCCAGCGCCGCCGTGACCGGCAAGCCCGCCGCACCCCCGGGCCAGGACAGCCACAGCTGACGCCCGGCGGCGGTCAGAGCCTTGTAAAAGCAGACCTGTTCGCGGATGACGCGGTTTTCAAAGCAGTCGGGCAGTTCGGCCCCCTGGGCCATGAGGGCATCCCGGTCGGCATGGGTCAGCAGGCCCTGATCCCCGGGGGTCTGGGGGAACTCGCCTTCGGCCAGGCCCATCACGAAGCAGACGTCGGTCTCGGGCAGGCGCATACGGCCCGCCGTGGTAAAGATCACGCTGTCCAGGCTTTGGGGGATGTGGCCCATGTCGGTGGTGCGCAAAAGCAGGCCGAACAGGTCGGCGTACTCCGCCGGGGTCAGGGTGGAATCCGCCCCGGCCAGGCGCACCAGCTCGTCCAGCAGGCCGGTGACCGTGTTCCACTCCCGCAATGCCTCGTCGGCGTCGGGCAGGCGGCCCCGGGCGCGCAGGTCTTCGGCCAGGCGCTGCAAGGCGTCCTCGGCCCCCAGCGCCTGCAAGAACAGATAGACCTGCCGCGTCAGGCGGCCCACCGACGCGCCCCTGGCTTTTTCGACAAAGCGGTCCGCCCGCTGGGCCAGAAAGGCGCGGGCGCGCTCGGCATTTTGCAAGTCGGTCTTGTCCTGCTCGCTCCAGGTATCCACATACCCCGAGGGGTTGCGGGCGAAAGGGGCTCGCCAGTCGTCGGCGCGCAGCGGCCAGGTATAGGCGTAATTTTCCAGCGCGCAGGCGGCGTCCTCGTCCACGTCCACCAGGCCGGTCTTGAGCAGCTGCAACAGCGCGCCGCCCCCCGGTCCGCAGCGCACCAGGTCCAGCGCGGCCAGCACGGCCCGGGCCGGCGCGGTGTTTTCGGGCGTGGTGGCCTCGTCGCAAAACAGCGGGATGTCCTGCAGCCGGAACTCGTAGCGCAGCGCCGACAGATAGGTGCCGGCGTCGCGGCAGATGACGGCCATGCGGCCGTAGGGGATGCCCCGGCGCGCGCAGCGGCGGACCTGGGCGGCCACAGCCTTGGCCTCCTGCTGGCGGGTGTCGGCGGCATAGCATTGGACGGCGGGCGCGGCGGGGTCCACGGTGCGCTGGGGCGTGTAGCCGGGGTCGGCCAGCAGCAGGGCCAGCTCGGCCAGAGCCGGGGCGTCTTGATGGCGAAGGTCCTTGTCCAGATATTCGGTGCAGGTGCCGATGCCCCCGCGCTGGGCCATACTCTTGAGGGCGGCCGCCACCTGACGGGCGCCGCTGAACACATCGGCCCCGGTATCGGGCCCCCGGGCTTCGTCGCAGCACAGGCTCACCACCAGGTCCACGGCGGGCAGCATGGCCTCCAGCAGGGCTCGCTTGGGCGCGTTGAAGGTATCAAACTCGTCAATGTACACGGTGCGGCCGGCAAAAAATTCTTCGCCGCCGGCCTCCCGCAGCCGGCGGGCGGCCTGCTCCTGCCGGTCGCCGGGGTCCATGGCCGTCTGGGCCAAAAGGCCTTCGTAGGTCTCATAGATCAGGGCCAGTTCCCCCAGCTTGTCGGCGTCCGCCCCCGGCGCGCGGGCGTAGGCCGCCAGGGCGTCGGGGGTGATGCCCGCGCTTTTGAGCTCGTCGATGGTCTGGGCGGCTTTCTGGCAAAAGGCCGCGCTGCGCCGCTGGCGGCTGTAATACACCACCCGGTCCAGCAGCGTGTCCAGCGCCCGGCGCACCAGCACCGCCCGCCCGGCCTCGGTCAGGGTGGGCACCGCAGCCCCGCCGTAGCGGCGCAGCAATGTTTCGGCCAACGAGGTGAAGGAATAGCTTTCCACATAGCCGGACAACGTGTCCCCCAGCGTGTGATACAGCGCGGCCTCGGTGGAGGAGGTGAACTGTTCGGGCACGATGAGCACGCTGTGCTGCCCGGCCAGGGCGCGGGCCTTGATCCGCTCGCGCAGACAGGTGGATTTGCCGCTGCCGGAGGCGCCGAGAAGTAAGGTGAGCATGGGTGAGCCGCCTTTCGCTAAAACAGTGACGCCGGGACCGCCGGCAATGAGGATGGATCAGGAACAGAAGGACGAGGCCAGGGCGCGGGCGGTGTCCAGCAGGGCGAAGCGGACCTCATACCCGCCAAACACGAGGGCATTTTCGGCCGCATCGTCGTATCGCGCGCCGCAGGACCCCACGCACAGCGCCGGGTACAGCACACAGAACCAGTTGTGGCCCCGGGCCTCGCCCAGTTCCACCCGCAAAGCCGTGTACCGCCCCGCCGGCAGGCGGAAGGTGCCGTAATCCCGGGCCGGGAAATCGGCTTCCTCCAGCCGCACGCAAACGTTTTGCCCCCGGGACGCCGCCTTTGCTTCGGCTGTCAGCCGGGGCAGGGCCTGGCGCACGGCGGCCACGGCGGCGGCCTTGTCGGGCGCGTTGGCCGTGAGCTCGGCCACGGCGCCCAGCATGGCGTCCCGCACTTCCAGTTTGAGGAGCTGGTCCTCCACGGTGTCGCTGTTCGCCAGAATGTGCAGGCGCAGCGTGTCCGCGCAGACCCGGGCTTCCACGGAGCGGGTGTGTTCGGCAGCGGCACACAGGCAGACAGTCAGGGCCAGGCCCAAGGCACAGCCCGCTTCCAGCGCGCGGCGGCGCAGGGCCGCGGTCCGCCGGCGCAAAACGGTATGGTACGAAGCCAACATGGCAAAACACTCCTTTCGCCGCCAAGTATGGGCGAAAGGAGCGCCTTGGATGCAGCGAACCCCGCGCTTTCACAAAAGGCTCACAGAGCCCCGCGCGCTTGGGATATCCGCGGCACAGTGGTCAAGTTTTGCGGCTTTGGGGAAGGTTTCAGGTCTGCGGCGCGGGGCTCTTTGCACCGCGGCGGGGCATACGCACCACCCGCGCGCCGCCGTGGTCGGGGCGGGCCAGGTACACCTGCTCGTACGAGCGGCGCAAGGCGGCGGCTGCGGTCTCGGCGGCGGCTTTGTCGGCAAACACGCCGAACACCGCCGCGCCCGAACCGGTCATCAGGCTGGTCAGCGCGCCGTTTTGGTCCAAAAGCGCCCGGATGGCCGGGGTCTCGGTGGCGCCGGAACAGTGTTCCAGAGCGTTGCCCGCCGCCGCGCACACCCCGGCCAGGTCCCCGGCCCGGACGGCGGCTTCCTGGGCGTTGCAGTCGGGATGAACGGGGCTGCCCATCCGATCGTACCGCTGGAAGGCTTCGGGCGTGGAAATGCCTACGCTGGGCATGACCACCACGAACCAGCACGCCGGGCAGGACGGCAGCGGTTTGAGCAGATCCCCTACCCCGCGCACGCGGCAGGTGCCGCCCATGAGGGCAAAGGGCACGTCCGCCCCGATGCCCGCGCCGATGGCGCACAGTTCGCTCATGGACAGGCGGGCGTCGTACAGGTCGTTGAGCCCCACCAGCACGCCGGCGGCGTCGGCACTGCCGCCGGCCATGCCGGCGCGCACCGGCACCCGCTTGTGGATCGTGATATCCACCCCGGCCAAAAGGCCCGTGTAATCAAAAAAGGCCAGCGCCGCCTTGATGGCGGTGTTTTTGTTGTTGACCGGCACAAAGCTGCCGGGCATGTGCAGGTCCAGGTACCGGCTGCGGCGCAGAACCAGCGTTTCATGCAGGTCGATGGCCTGCATGACCATATCCAGGTCGTGGTACCCGTTGGGAAGGGTCCCGACGACGTCCAGCGCCAGGTTGAGTTTGGCGGGAGCCAGCACGGTCACGGCTTGTTTGGGCATGGGGGTCTCCCCTTTCCGTTTTCTTTCCTTGGGTAAGTAAGGGTGCGGCCGGGCCTCAGGCCTGGGGCAGCCAGCCGTGATCGGCCAGGAAACGGCGGATGCGGCGCATGGCTGTTTCCAGGTGATCCACACTGTAGGCATAGCTGATTCGGGCGAAGCCCTCGCCCGAATCGCCGAAGGCGTGCCCGGGCACGATGGCCACCTGCTGCTCGGCCAGCAGCTTTTCGCAGAATTCCTCGCTGGTCAGGCCGCTGACCTGGATGCTGGGGAACACATAGAACGCCCCGCGGGGCTCAAAGCAGGTCAGGCCCATATCATTGAGGGCCTTGACCACATAGCGGCGGCGGCGGTTGTATTCGTCGCGCATGATCTCGATCTCGTCGTCGCAGGCGCGCAGGGCCACAATGGCCGCGTACTGGCTGGTGGTGGGAGCCGACATGATGCAGCTTTGGTGGATCTTGGTCATGATCGAGATGACCTCACGCGGGCCCACCGCATACCCCAGGCGCCAGCCGGTCATGGCATAGGCCTTGCTGAAGCCGTTGACCACGACGGTGCGCTCCTTCATGCCGGGCAGCGAAGCAATGCTCACATGCCGGTCCAGACCGTAGGTCAGTTCGGCGTAGATCTCGTCCGAAAGCACCATGATGTCGGTGCCGCGCAGCACCTCGGCCACGGCTTCCAGCTGGGCGGCGTCCATCACGCCGCCCGTGGGGTTGTTGGGAAAGGGCATGATCAGCAGCTTGGTGCGCGGGGTGATGGCCGCGCGCAGAGCCTGCGCGGTCAAGGCAAAGCCGTCCTCGGCCCGGGTGGCCACAGGCACGGGCACACCGCCCGTAAGCTGGGTGATGGGCTCGTAGCACACAAAGCAGGGTTCGGGGATGATGACCTCGTCCCCCGGGGCCACCAGCGCCCGAATGGCCATGTCGATGGCCTCGCTGCCGCCCACCGTGACCAGCACGTCCTCGGTCTCGTAATGAAGATCGAAACGGCGGGCCAGGTAGTTGCAGATCTCGGCGCGCAGTTCCCGCATGCCGGCGTTGGCCGTGTACTTGGTCTTGCCCTGTTCCAGGCTGCGGATACCGGCGTCCCGGATGCTCCAGGGCGTTTTGAAGTCGGGCTCGCCCACGCCCAGCGAGATGCAATGCGGCATTTCGGCCGCCAGGTCAAAAAACTTGCGGATGCCGGACGGGCGCATCGCCTTGGCCGCCGGCGCAAGCAGTTGGTCGTAATTCATCACAGCACCGTCCACTCCCTATCGTCAGCTTCCTCGCTCTGGTACAGCTTGCCGCCGCGCTTGTAGGTGCGCAGCACAAAGCTGGTGGCGGTGGACAGAACGTCATCCAGCGGCGACAGGCGCTTGGCGACAAAGATAGCGATCTCCTGGAAGCTGCGGCCCTTGATCGTGACTTGCAGATCGTAACCGCCGCTCATGAGCATGACGCTGTCGACCTCGTCAAAGCTGGCGACGACCGAGGCGATCTCGTCAAACCCGCGGCTCTTGCGCGGGGACACGTGCAGTTCGATGACGGCTTCCACCTGGTTGACGCCGGCCTTTTCCCAGTCGATGAGGGCCTCATATCCGCGGACATAGCCCTTGTCGACGGCCTCGTCCATCATGGCGGCCACTTCGGCGGGCGTTTTGTCCAGCATGGCGGCGATGTCCTCCAGCGGCAGGCGGGCGTTCTTTTCCAGAATATGCAGCAACTGTTCCATGGTGCAACTCCCCTTTGTCAATATCGTATGCGGCTATTATACCATATTCAGCCAAAGGGTGGTAGTCTCTTTTCAGCGCGCGCCGCGGCCGTCGGGGCGCATTTCGCACATATCCTGCCAGTAGCGCTTGGGCGCATGGGTGCGCTGGCAGCGCTCATTGCGGCGCTGTTCGATGGTCAGCGCCTTGAAAAACCGCTTCCACAAAGCCTGCCAGTCCTCCTCGGCGGCGTCGGGGGCGGGGGCGTAGCGCTGCATCTGCATATAATGCACCTGACCCTGGCTGCGCACCAGCGCCATGCCGTGGGTGGCGTCAAAGATCAGAAAGTCCTCGTCGGGCAGGCGGCTGCAAAAATGCCCGCGCAGCAAGGGCAGGATGCGGTGTTTGGGGTGGATGATCGTACCCAGCATGGCGCCGCGCTGCTCAAAGCGCAGAAATTCGATGTATTTGCAGCTTTCGCCCCGCACGGCCCGTTCCAGCGCATAGGCGGCGGCCACATCGGCGTCGCCCAGCATCCGGGCGGCCGCCGCCCCCCGCTCAAAGCAAAGGCGGGCGTAGCGAAGAAGGGTCAGGTCCTTGCCCTCGATGTCGGCCAAAAAGCCCACCGTCACCCCGTCCTGCACGGCCGGACCCAGGCGTTTGAGGCCCGCGGCCACCCGGGCGGCGCGGGCCGGGTCGGTGGCAATGGAACATTGGCCAAAAAGCGTCGTCTGGCCCTGGTCGGGGCCCAGCACGGCGGCCGGGATCTCCCGTTTGGCATAGCTCTCATACACGCAGCACAAAAATCCCGGGTAGGTGCCGTCATAAAGATAGCTCACGTCGCTCAAATGCGCCTGGTAAGACATGTCAGAGCCTCCTGTCTGGTCAGTTCGGCGGCCTGGCGGGCATCCATGCCGGCGGCAGTCAGTTCATGCAGGGCCGGGGCCGCGCCGGGCAGGGCCGTGGGGACAAATTCGTCCAGGGACAACTGGCGCACCCCCACCCCGAAGGCGTTGGGGTCCAGCAGCGCGGCGGCCAGTTCGCGCCGGGTCCCATGGGCGGCGGCGCGCCCGTCGCAGGTGATGAAGTACTGCGCCCGTTTGAGCACGACCCCGATGCGCTTGAGTTCTGCCCGACCCAGGCGCTGCATGCGCCGGGCGGACAGGATGCGGCGGGCGCTTTTGGGGCCGATGCCGGGCACCCGAAGCAGCACTGCCAAGGGAGCGGTGTTGACCTCCACGGGAAAAAATTCGGGATGGCGCACGGCCCAGTTGCATTTGGGGTCCAGGTAGGGGTCGAAATTGGGTTCCTCCTCGCTGAGCAGTTCCCGGGCGGAAAACTGATAATACCGCAAAAGCCAGTCCGCCTGGTACAACCGATGCTCCCGCAAAAGCGGCGGGGGCGTGTTGAGAGCGGGCAGCGCGCCGTCCGACACCACGGGCAGGTACGCCGAATAGAATACACGTTTGAGCGCGTATTTTTTGTACAACCCCTCGGTCAGGTCCAGAATATGGCGGTCGGTCTCGGGGGTGGCGCCGATGATCATCTGGGTGCTTTGTCCGGCCGGGGCAAAGGCGGGCGCGCCCCGATAAACGGTGAGTTCCCGGCGGCTTTGCTCGGTGCGCGCGGCGATCTGCCCCATGGGGCGCAGGATGGCGCGGCGGCCTTTGTCGGGAGCCAGAAGGTTCAGGCTGGCTTCGCTGGGCAGCTCAATGTTGACCGAAAGGCGGTCGGCCAGCAGCCCCAGCCGCTCGATGAGCAGCGGATCGGTGCCCGGGATGGCCTTGGCGTGGATATAACCGTTGAAGCGGTATTCCTTGCGCAGGATACGCAGGCATTCGATCATTTTCTCGGTGGTGGCGTCGGGCGAGCCCAGCACGGCGCTGGACAAAAACAGTCCTTCGATATAGTTGCGGCGGTAAAATCCGATGGTCAGCTCGGCCAGCTCCCGGGGCGTAAAGGTGGCGCGGCGCACGTCGTTGCTGCGGCGGTTGACGCAATACCGGCAGTCGTAGCTGCACGCGTTGGAATAGAGCACCTTGAGCAGCGACACGCAGCGGCCGTCCGGCGTGAAGGAGTGGCAAATGCCGGGGGCGCAGCAGCTGCCCAGCATGCCGCGGCGGCCCGGGCGGTCCACCCCGCTGGACGTGCAGGCCACATCGTACTTGGCGCTGTCGGCCAGGATCTCAAGTTTTTCGGCAAGGTCCATGGGAGTTCCTCTTGTTCCGGCAAAAAATGGGTATAAGAAAGAAGCCCGCCGCCCTGCCGCTTTGCACGCAGACGGGCTTCCAGGCAAAGGGACGCTTGTCGGACGGGCACGGTTTGGGCGCGGCCTCGTGCAGGCATCCCGTTTATGGGACCGGCGTTTGAGGCGCCCGTCTTATCTGTCCGAATTATGGGACCGACATTGTCCTATACTGAAGGCATGGGAAGCAAAGCTCACCACTTGGCCTTGGTCTCCACCACCTTGCCGGCGATGTACAGATGATCCAGTTCCTCGCCCTTGATGACGATCTCCTCATAGGCGGGATTGAAGGGATGCAGCACCACCGAATTGCCCCGCTGGATATATTTTTTCAGCGTGCCTTCTCCATCCAGGCCAAAGACCAGCACGCCCAGGTCCCCGTTCTCCAGCGTGGACTGGCGACGCACCAACGCCAGGTCGCCGTCCGAGATGCGCGGCTCCATACTGTCGCCCTTGACCACCAGATAGAAATAGTTCTGCGGGTCCTTGACGCTGGCATACTCTTTGCCGTAGTCCTCTTCAAAGGCAAGGGCTCCGTACCCGGCCCGCACGGTGCCCACCACCGGCACCAGGCATTGGGCATACCCGGAAAATACCTCGCGCCCGGCCGATACCGCGCCGGCCGACAAGCCCAGCAAAGCGTCGGCGGTGGTGTCCAGGATCTCGGCCAGGCGGGCTACGGTCTGGGGATCGGGGGTGGAACGGCCGGTCTCCCACTTGCCCACGGCCTGCTGGGTCACGCCCAACAGACGCGAAACTTCGGCCTGGCTGTACTTTTTGGCTTTGCGGGCCATTTTCAAACGTTCGGAAAACATGGTACAAGCTCCTTTTTGGGGCGGGCGCGGCCGCGGCATTTGTTTGATGGTTTCATTATACAACCAAAGGTAGTGCATGTAAAGAGATTTTTTTCATTCAGCCTGTCGAAAAAGGTCACC
>DBRU01000112.1 GCA_002306375.1 Faecalibacterium sp. UBA1360 | reverse complement strand
GGCCAGCCCCACCTACAACGGCGGCCTGTACCCGCCCGTGGCCGCCCTGCTGGATGACTTGCAGGCCCTTGGCTTGCAGAACCGCACCTTCGCCCTGATCGAAAGCGGCAGCTGGGCGCCCATGTCCGCCCGGCTCATGGCCGCCAAGCTGGAAGGGCTGAAGAACTGCGCCGTCCTGGACGCCCGCCTGACCGTGCGCTGCGCCCTGAGCGACGCCCAGAAGCCGGAAGTGGAGGCCCTGGCCGACGCCGTGGCTGACGCCGTGCGCGCCTGATTGTTACGGACCTTTCTTAACAAAGACAAACGCCCCGCGCCTTTGAGCATTCAGCCAAAGGCGCGGGGCTTGTTTTGTCGTTATGGAGCCAAGTTACAGTTTAAGGGTGGGCGGCTCGGGGGCCTGGGGAGCGCGGAGCGAGGCAAAGGGGTCCTCGCCCGCAAGGCCGTCGGCCCGCAGCATGCGTTCCATCACGTCGATGTCGGTGGACACGTCCAGCGCATCGGAGCGGAACAGCTGGTCCAGCTGGTTTTCAAAGGCGGTGACCAGGGTATCCATGGCCTGCTCGATGCGGCGCTTGGCCTCGGCGATGTTCTCCCCTTCCACGCCCTGGGCGTCCAGCTCGGCATAGGATTCCAGCAGTTTGAGGGAGGTAGGCAGGTAGTAGTCCAGGAACTTGCGCATCTGGGGCAGCTTTTCGGGGTCGGATTCGGCCTGGGCAAAGATCTTGGCGCTGACGGCTTCCAGCCGGGCGATCTTGGCGCTCATCTCCTTGTCGGGGATGGCTTCGTTCAAGGCCCGCAGGCGGGCCAGGGTTTTCTGGTATTCGGTCTGGGGGGCGGCGTTGGGCACCGGGGCCGCCTGGGCCGCCGGGGCCGCTGGGGCCTGGGCCGGCTTGGGCGGCGCGCCCCGCACGATCAGGCAGCGGGTGCGCATATCCAGATAGGCGTCGTCCCCGAACACGCCCTTGTCGATGCAGCGTTCCAGATAGCGGCAGCACTTGTCATAGCTGCACGGCACGGCCGCCGCAATGTCGGAAATGTACATGTGGTCGGCGTCGCCCACGATGTTGTCGATCTTTTTGCTCATGCGGCGGCGGGTCTTGAGGATATGGGCGCCCATGCAAAGGCCCACGCCGGAAAACAGCGGCAGCGAGCCGGCAACCACATCCTCCACATACAGGTGCCAGTACTCCCACCCGCCGTAGAAGATCAGGTCATGCACGCCGCTGACCGTGGCCAGAACGCCCACGGCCGCCAGCGCAATGCCGATGCCCAGCATGATATTGGCCTTGCCGTCGCTTTCTTCCTTTTTGGGGGCGGCGGGGGCGGCATAGGCGGGCGGAGGCGGCGCCGGGCGCTGCGGGGCGGCGTCCGCGGGGGGCGCGGTGCGGGCGGCCTGCCGGGCGGGGGGCACATAAGCCGAAGCCCGGGCCGGACCGCCGCGGTTGGTGCGGAAGCCGGAAGAATCCAGCCGGCCGGTGCGCAAAAGATAATTGACGCCCAGCAGGATCAGTGTGACGGGCCACATACCAAGGCAGAAACAGATGAGCAGAACCCACCAGGGGATCTGGTAGGGCGCATCGCCCCGTCGGTATTCATCAGATCGGTCGGGACGGCGCGGCGGCGGAGCCTGGTAGTAGGGATTGGACATGATCGGGACCTTCTTTCGGGAAATTGGTCTGGATGGATTCAGGGCAGATCAGCCAGCAGCGAGCGGATGGACTCGTCCAGATAATAGGTGCTGCCGGCCTGGTAGGGGTTGTCCTTATCATAGGGCACATGGGTGCACAGGTAGGTCACCCAGGCATTGTACCCCTTGACGGTCAGGTGGATGCCGTCGGGCTGGGCGTACTCTTCCGCCAAAGCGCCGGTGTCGTCGGTCAGGGCTGAGGCCAGGTCCAGATAATAGCAGCCCTTTTCGGCGCACAGAGACTGGATGGAGTCGTTGATGGAAGCGATGTGCTCCACCGACAGCCCGGGCGAAGTTTCCAGCGCCTCGCCCCGGGCAGGCAGCACCGACTGCACAAAGATCATACTGTCGGGCAGGATGGTCTTGAGCTCGTCCAGCAGACGGCCATAGTAATTCAGGAAGCCTTCGTCGTTGGTACCGCCGGCCAGGGCGTTGGTGCCCACCAGCAGGTACAGTTTGGCAGGCGGGTCCGCCGCCAGGATGTCCAGAGGGATCTCCTCCACGTCGTCGATGTTTTTGAGCGTGGTCCGGTTGACGAAGTTGTTGGGCGAAGCGCCCTGGTAGGCCAGTACCCGGGCTCCCGACAGGTCGATGTCGTACTCGAGATACCCCAGCGTCAGCGAGTCACCCAAAAACACCGCGTCAGAGAACCAGTCCGTGGTGACGCGGCCGAACTCGGGCAAGGAGGCGGGGACGGCGGGCGCGACGGTGTAGGTGTACGTGTCGGTCTGGCGCGCCGGGCCGATGGCGCCCCAGTCGATGCCCTGCCCGCCCTGGGACGTTTCGCCCCCCGCGTAAGGCAGCGGCGCCACCAGACGGTTGGCCAGGGCGGTCTCGGCGGTGGCGACGGCGGACGGCGGGGTGGTGACCGATTCCGGCAGGACCAGCGTCACGATGCCGGACACCACCAAAAGCCCCGCCACGGTCAGCAGCACCAAAAGCCGGCGCCGGGCGCGGCGGCGGTCACGGGCCGCCCGGGCGCGGGCCCGGGCACGGGCGGCATCGGCCCCGGGGCCCTGCCCCTGGGGGGCGGGGCGGCGGTAGGGGTCGGGGCGCACCCAGCCTTCGCCCAGGGCGTCCGGGTCATACCGGGCGCGGCGACCGCCTTCACCCCCGGGACCGGGGGCATAGGGAGCACTGCGCGGGTCGGAGCGCGGGATGCTGCCGGTACCGCCGCCCGAAGCGCGGCCCGGCTGCCCCGAGGTGCGGGCGGCGTCGTCGGCCCGGCGCACGCCGCCGGCGCCGGGGGCGCGCACCCGGCGGTTGTTGTCGCTGGGCTGGCGGCGGTAACCGCCGTAGCCGCCTTCCTTGTTGGGCATGTTCGTTTCCCCCTTCCCGGCCCGGCCGGGCCAAAAAACCATAAAGCTGGTTTGATTATACCACATCCGCCGCCTTAAAAACAGGTCCGGCGCAAAAGTTTTACGCCCGGACTGCGCAAAAGTTTTACGCCCGGACCCCTTCGAGAACGGATACCGGCAGCCCACGGCCGGCTTTTGCCGGGCATGGATACCACTTTGCTGCCTTATTATGGTATAATGGCCGAAAGAAAGGTTGGGATACAATGACAAGGATCCTGTTCATCTGCCACGGCAATATCTGCCGCAGCCCGATGGCGGAATTTATATTTAAGGATATGGCCGAAAAGGCCGGGCGGGGAGCCGAGTTTGCCGCGGCGTCCGCCGCCACCAGTACCGAGGAGCTGGGCAACCCCGTTTACCCGCCGGCCCGGCGCAAGCTGGCCGAACACGGCATTGCCTGCGCGGGCAAAACCGCCCGGCAGCTGTGCCGGGCCGATTATGACGCCTGGGACCTGCTGATCGGCATGGATGACGCCAACATCCGCAACATCCGACGCATCTGCGGCGGCGACCCCGAAGGCAAAGTACACCGTCTGCTGGATTTTACCGCCCGGCCCGGCGCGGTGGCTGACCCCTGGTACACCGACGACTTCGACGCCGCATACCGGGACATTGACGCCGGATGCCGGGCCCTGCTTGCCCGGCTGTGAGCCCGCCGCACCAAACAAAGCCCCCGGTGCGCGCCGTAAAAACGGCGCGCACCGGGGGCTTTTGACGCTTCAACTATCCGTTCAGATGTTTTTGCACAAGGCGCAGCAGTTCCCGCATATCCAGGGGTTTGGCGATGTGGGCGTTCATGCCCGCCTCGAGGCATTTGTGAATATCCTCAGAGAAGGCGTCCGCCGTCATGGCGATGATGGGCACTTTGGCGGCGTCCGGGCGGTCCAGGGCGCGGATGGCCCGGGTGGCCTCGTAGCCGTTCATCACCGGCATGCGCAGGTCCATGAGGATCAGGTCGTAGGCGCCGGGTTCCGACGCGGCGAACTTGTCCACGCAGATCCTGCCGTTTTCGGCCCAGTCCAGCGTGAAGCCCTGGGCCGTCAGCAGTTCGTTGGCGATCTCCCAGTTGAGTTCGTTGTCCTCGGCCAGAAGAACGTGCACGCCCGTGAAATCGGGGGCGGATTCTCCGCTTTCCTCCTCGGCCGCCCCACCGCCGCCCTGGTCCGCAAAGCGCACCAGACCGTGGTACAGCGTGGAACGGAACAGCGGTTTGGACAAAAAGCCGCTGATGCCGGCGGCCCGGGCCTGCTGTTCGATGTCGTTCCAGTCATAGGCCGAGATCAGCAGGATAGGCACCTCGTCCCCGATGGCCGCGCGCAGGCGGCGGGCGGTCTCGATGCCGTCCATATCGGGCATTTTCCAGTCCAGCAGCACGATGTGGTAGGGCTTGCCTTCCCGGCAGCGGGCTTCGGCCATGGCCACGGCGTCGGCGCCCGAAGTGGCCCACTGGGCCTGCACGCCGATGTCCCGCAGGCTTTCGGCCGCGCTTTCGCACAGCTGGCGGTCATCGTCCACCACCAGCATGTCCCAGGCGGGCAGGCGCATGGGCTCGTCCCCGTCGGGGGCGCAGGCCAGGTCCACCGTGACCGTGAACTCGCTGCCCTTGTCCCGTTCGCTGGCCACCGTGATCGTGCCCTGCATCTCGTCCACGATGTATTTGGTGATGGCCATGCCCAGGCCCGTGCCCTCGGTGCGCTGGACGCGGTGGGTGTCCTCCCGGGCGAAGGATTCAAAGATCTTCTGGCGGAATTCCTCCGACATGCCGATGCCGGTGTCCTTGACCACAAAGCGGGTGCGCACGTAGTCATCCCCCCGGGGCGAGGGCTCCTGGGACACGGTCAGCGTGATGCTGCCGCCGTCGGGGGTGAATTTGAGGGCATTGGACAACAGGTTCAGCAGCACCTGGTTCAGGCGCACGCCGTCGCACAGCACGTTTTCCCGCATGATGTTGCGGATGAACACGTCGAACTGCTGCTTGCGGGCCTTGACCTGGGGCTGGATGATGCTGACGATGCCGTCGGCAGTCTCCCGCAGGCTGACGGCGTCGATGTTCAGCGTGAGCTTGCCGCTTTCGATCTTGGACATGTCCAGCACGTCGTTGATGAGCCCCAGCAGGTGCTTGCTGGACAAGGTGATCTTGCACAGGCAGTCCCGCACCTGGTCGGTGTTGTGGATGTTGGCCGCGGCGATGGCCGTCATACCC
>DBRU01000013.1:3825-4304 GCA_002306375.1 Faecalibacterium sp. UBA1360 | reverse complement strand
CCGTCCCTACGAACCAGGGCAAACAAGCCCCGGCCCGGGAATAAAAAATCCGGCAAAGCTGCCGATCCTATCCAAAGTCTACTCATGTCTTTGCACCGCGCGGCAAAGACCTACTATAAAATACTTGTCCTGTGCGCGGACGGGGCGGAATGGAACGACTATGGGTTTTCTCGCATTCATCCTGGGACCGGTGATGGCGCTTGTCTATCAGCTGATCCCCAACTACGCCGTCACGATGATCGTATTCACCGTGCTCATCCGCATTCTGCTGCTGCCCCTGGCCATCAAACAGCAGAAGTCCACCGCCAAGATGTCGGTCTACCAGCCTCTTTTGACCGAGATCCAGGAAAAGTATAAGAACAACAAGGAAAAACAGAACGAGGAACTGCTCAAGCTCCAGCAGGAATACGGGTACAACCCCATGTCCGGCTGCCTGCCCATGCTGCTGAACCTGCTCGTGCTGTTCGGCGTCATCGAGG
>DBRU01000013.1:0-3812 GCA_002306375.1 Faecalibacterium sp. UBA1360 | reverse complement strand
AACGTCACCCTGATGCAGAGCTCCCTCATCGCCCAGATCCAGTCCGGCGTCGCCTGCTCGGCTCTGAGCGCCGACCAGTATGCGGCTATCCAGAACTTCAACATGAACTTCCTGGGCTTCCAGATGACCGGCGCCGCCGGTTTTGCCTTCACGCCGCTGGCCATCTTCCCCGTGCTGGCCGCCGTGACCATGTTCATCTCCTACTTCATCAACCAGAAACTCTCCGGCATGGACAGCCAGATGCAGGGCAGCATGAAGTTCATGATGCTGGCCATGAACCTGATGTTCGTGTGGTTCTGCTTCACCGCCCCCGTGGGCTTCTGCCTGTACTACACCGCGTCCAACATCTGCCAGATCGGCCAGAGCTTCCTGACCTACAAAATTTACAGCCCTGAAAAGTTCAAGGCCGAATACGCCGCTGAACTGGCCGCCAAGAAAGCCGCCAAGAAGGCCACCCACACCGTGGTGGTGGAAGAAAAGGGCGAACAGGTGGAAAAGACCGTGACCCAGCGGGAGCTGGACAAGATCCGTCTGGAGCGCGCGCGCCAGAAAATGGCGGAAAAGTACGCCGGCGAACGCACCACCCCCCTGACCGAGGCCGAGCGCCTGGAACAGGAGATCGAAGGCAAGAAAGGCCGCCGCAAGAAGTAAGCGGTTTGACGATGGCCCCGCTGCGGGCGGGGCAGACTGGAGGAAGTCAATATGCGTGAGATCGAAATGAGCGCCAAGACGGTGGAGGAAGCCGTCGAGGCCGCCTGCCGCGCCCTGGGCGTGGACCGGGATGATTTGGGCGTCAGCTACGAAGTGCTGGAGTTCCCGGCCCGCAAATTGTTCAAGAGCATTCCGGCCAAGGTCCGCGTGACCGTGGAGGAGCCCGAAGCCGAGCCCGCCCCGGCCGCCCCCGCGGCGCCCGTGGCCGAGACCCTGGCCCCCGAAGCCCCCGCGGCCGAAACGCCGGCCCCCGAGGCCGCCGAAGTCCCCGAGACCGAGGACGCCGCCGACGCCGGGGAAGAAGCCGAGCCCGCCGAAGCCGCCGAGGCGGTGGAGCTGGACATCGAGGCCGACCCCCAGCTGAAAGCGGCTGTGGAGTACCTGACCCCGATCTTTACCCTGCTGGGTGCGAAGGAATTTGCCTTCAAGGCCGTGCGCCAGGGCGAAGCCACGATTTTGAAGGTGGAAGGCGAGCACCTGGGGGCCCTGATCGGCCGCCGGGGCGAGACGATGGAGAGCCTTTCCTACCTGGCCAGCCTGGTGGTGAACCGCATGGACGGGCCCTATGTGAAGCTGGGCATCGACGTGGGCGGCTACCGCGGCAAGCGGGAGGACGACCTGTGCGCCCTGGCCCGCCGCCTGGCCGAGCGGGTGCAGCGCACCGGCTGCTACTATGAGATGGAGCCCATGAACCCCTACGAGCGGCACATCATCCACACGGCCATCGCCTCCATCGAGGGCGTGCGCAGCGAGAGCAAGGGCGAGGGCAAGGATCGCCGCGTGGTGATCTATTCCACCGACCCCGACGCCAGCAACCTGCCCGACCGGGAAAGCGCCGGGCGGCGCGGGTCCCGCAAGGGCGGCGACCGGCGCAGCGGCAGCCGTGGCGGTCGCGGCGGCCGGGACGGGCGTTCCGGCCGGGATGGCGGACGCAGCGGTCGCGGCGGTCGTGACGGCAAGGGCAGCCGCGGCGGCCGCGGATACGGCAAGGGCGGGCCCCGGACCTCCAGCGTGCCGGGCCGCGAGTTTGCCGACGCCCCCCGTGACCCCGATGCCCGGCCCCAGGCCCCGGCCCGCAGCGTGCGCATCGACGACGGCGACGACTTCGAGATGTTCGGCAAGATCGAGCTGTAAGGCCTTGCCCCGGGAAATGGGGCGTTGAACTACTACAAGGACAGACCACCTCTGTGCGAGAGCATGGGGGTGGTTTTGTTTTTGTGTTTTGGCAGGCATCCGGCAAAAGGCAGACGTGCATTTTCAAAACCATTCCTTGTTCACCGGCCCGCGGGGCCGGTGAATAGGCCGTCGTCAGGTGGCCGCACCGGGTCCAGGGCGAAGCCCTGGTCGGCGTCCACCGCATCGAAACGGTGGCGGTTTTTCCGTCGCTTTTTGGCGGCAAAAAGCGACAACACTCCGGTAAGCAGCCGTCCGCCAAGAAGCCACGCAGCCAACCAAAAGAACCGACGGGATAAATCCCGTCCCTACGAACCGGGGCAAGCAAGCGCCGGGCCGGGAAAGGCAGCTGCCTGCCCAAGAGCACGACTTTCCCCCCGCCTTGCCCCGGCGGCGATTTTGTGCTACCATTATTCTGTATTGTTATGCCTTGCGCAAAAAGGGGGAACACCATGGACCTGCAAAAAACCGTCTGCGCGCTGGCCACCCCGCCCGGCGAGGGCGGCATCGCCGTCGTCCGGGTCAGCGGCCCGGATGCCTACCGCATCGTAAACGATATATTTTTCCCGCTGCATCGTGAAAAATCCGTCTTGCAGGCCAGGGGCTACACGGCCCTGTTCGGCCATTTTGCCTTACACGGCCGGACCATGGACGAGACCGTGGCCCTTTTTTACCGCGCCCCCCACAGCTATACCGGCGAGGACGTGATCGAGCTTTCGGTGCACGGCGGCTCGGTCATGGCCGAAAGCCTGCTGCAAGCCCTGTACCTGGCCGGGGCCGCCCCCGCCGCCCCCGGCGAGTTCACCCGCCGCGCCGTGGTCAACGGCCGCATCAGCCTGACCCAGGCCGAGGCCGTCATGGAGATCATCTCGGCCAATTCCCGCCAGGGGGCCGCTCTGGCCCGCACGGCTCTGGACGGCGCTTTGGCCCGGACCATCGCCGGCATCCGGGCCGAGCTGCAAACGCTGTACGCCCACCTGACCGCCTGGATCGACTACCCCGAAGAGGACGTGCCCGAACTGCTGCCCGAGGAACTGACCCTGACTTTGCGGGAAGCNNGGAAGCCCGCAGCAAGCTGGACGCCCTGATCGACGGCTACGGCGCGGGGGCCGTTTTGCGCCGGGGCGTGGACTGCGTTTTGTGCGGCCGGCCCAACGTGGGCAAAAGCACCCTGCTGAACCTGCTGGCCGGCTTTGACCGGGCCATCGTCACGCCGGTGGCCGGCACCACCCGGGACGTGGTGGAGCAGGCCGTGATGCTGGGGGATGTGCGCCTGAACCTGTTCGACACCGCCGGCGTGCGGGACGTGGGGGAGGACGGCGACGCCATCGAGGCCGAGGGCATCCGCCGCAGCTGGAAAAAGCTGGAAGAAGCCGGCCTGGTGCTGGCCGTGTTCGACGCCGCCGACGGCCTTGGCCCCGACGACCTGGCCGTGGCCAGACGGTGCGAAGGCCGCCCGGCCATCGCGGTCCTGAACAAGCAGGACCTGGTGGGGGACCAGACGCCCCTGCATGAGATGGAAAAGGCCCTGCGCCCCTATTTCAAGACCGTCCTGGCCCTGAGCGCCAAGGACCCGGCCAGCCTGCCCCGCCTGAGCGAGGCCGTGGCCCGGCTGCTTGGCACCGCCAGGGTGGACACGGGGGCGGCGGCGCTGTGCTCGGCCCGGCAGCTGGCGGCGGCCACCGCCGCCCGGGACGCCCTGGCCCAGGCCATCCAGAGCCAGCACGACGGCCTTGGCCCCGACGCCGCCGGCGTGTGCATCGCCGACGCCCTGGCGTCCCTGGCCGACCTGACCGGCGAGGACGCCACCGAAGCCACCCTGGACGAGGTGTTCTCCACCTTCTGTGTGGGCAAGTAATGGAAAACGGGCGGGGCAGACCCGCCAAAAGAGGAAGAAGAACATTCTATGGACAAACTTGGCAGCTATG
>DBRU01000092.1:17743-21406 GCA_002306375.1 Faecalibacterium sp. UBA1360 | reverse complement strand
AGCTGCCAAAGGCTCCCCTGTGCAAGGGGAGCCTTTGGGTCAGGCCGCCCCTTGCCCGCCATCCCCCTTTTGTTTACATGTGAATTTTCCACGGCCCCTTGTACCGGGGGGCGAAATCGGGTATAATATGCTATGACCCGCAATGCGCGGCGGGCATGCCGTCCGCCGCCCGACACCGAATCCGCCCGATGGAGGGTATACGATATGAGCCTGAAAAAACGCCTGGGCGCGCTGGCTCTGGCCGTGGTCATGGCCCTGACCCTGACCGCCTGCAGCCCCAGAGAGATCCTTTCCAACATGATCCTGACCACCGTGGACCTGCTGGGCCTGCGCAGCGTCTCCGACGACGACGACGAGTCCACCCGCCTGGAAGCCACCGCCGGCGGCAGCATCACCTACCCCGAAGGCATGGAGACCACCGGCCGCTTTGTCAACGAGGTCCACGGCGACACGCTGTACATCGCCTTCAACGGCATCCAGAACCGCAGCACCGACTACTTTGTGGCCGGCAGCGAGTCCGTGACCCTGACCGGCTTTGCCACCACCGACTCGCCCAGCCTGCACACCTTCAAGGCCGCTATCTGGGAACTGTCCGAGGACCGCACCCAGACCAGCTATGTCCCCGGCACCACCGTTTACTTTGCCACGGGCGGCGACTGCTCCACGGCCACCGTCTCCGGCCTGACCCCCGGCAAGATGTACAAGGTGTATGTGAGCTATGACTCCTACTCCTATTACATCACCGGCGGCCTGACCATGACCGGCATCGGCAGCGAAGAGATGACCACCGTGGAGACCGACGAGGACTGATCCCTCGCCCTTCCCCCAACCCGACACAAAGGGGCCGGCCCCGCGGACCGGCCCCTTTTCCCTGCGAACTTTCCCGACAAGGAGGTCCCGTGCATGCACCATCCGACCTTTGACCGCACCCAGCTGCGCAACACCCTGCTTCTTGTGCTGGGCGCGCTGATCTGGGGCGTCGCCTTCGTGGCCCAGAGCGTGGGCAGCGGCTACGTGGGGGCGTATACCTTCCTGGCCGCCCGCAGCTGGCTGGCCTGCGCCTTTCTGCTGGGGCTGCTGTTCGTGCGCCGCGCCGCCCAGCGGCGCAAGGGCGTGCGCCTGCCCTTCTGGATCAAGCCCCGCACCCTGCTCAAGGGCGGGGCGCTGTGCGGCGCGGCCCTGTTCGCGGCGTCCGCCGCCCAGCAGATGGGCGTGGGCACCACCAGCACCGCCAAGGCCGGCTTCCTGACCGCCCTGTATGTGGTCATCGTGCCCGCCCTGGGCCTGTTCGCCGGGCGGCGGCCCGGGGCCAAGCTGTGGGTGTGCGTGGGCGTCAGCGTGCTGGGGCTCTACCTGCTGTGCCTGGCCGGGCGGGATACCCTGGCTTTGACCGGCGGCGAATGGCAGCTGTTGCTCTGCGCCTTGCTGTTCAGCTTCCAGATCCTGCTGGTGGACCACTACGGTCCCAGGCTCGACGGCGTGCAGCTGAGCTTTGCCGAGTTTTTTACCACCGCCGTGCTGTCCACTGTGTTCATGTTCGTCTTTGAGCGCCCCGACCCCGCCCAGATCGCCGGGGCGGCCGTGGCCATCGCCTACTGCGGCATTTTGTCCAGCGGCGTGGGCTACACCTTGCAGATCATCGGCCAGAAGGACCTGGACCCCACCATCGCCAGCCTGGCCATGTGCCTGGAAAGCGTGTTCAGCGCCCTGGCCGGGTGGGCGCTGCTGCACCAGCGCCTGAGCGCCGCCGAGACCGCCGGCTGCTGCCTGATGTTTGCGGCCATCGTGGGGGCCCAGCTGCCCGGCCGCACCGGGTCCGAGCAAAAAAATTCCGCCCGACCCCTTGACAAAGATGCCGCCCGTGATTTATAATGCAGAAAACTTTAACACACTAAACCGTTGAAGGGGAGCAAGTACCCGCGTTGCAATTCTGCCCAAGAGAGCCGCCGATGGTGGGATGGCGGCGCAGCGGCGCGCGGCGAATGGACCCCGGAGGGGAAGGCGAAGGGCTCCGCGGCCCCCTAGCCGACACGGGGACTCCGCCCGTTACCAGGGGAGGGCGCGCTGCCTGGCGCGCCAAAGTGAGAGGACGCCGTGTTTTTCTGTTTTGGCGGCGTCAACCGGGGTGGCACCGCAGAGAGCTTTTCCAAAGCCTTTGTCCCAGGACGAATTCGTCCGGGGGACGGGGGCTTTTTTCTTTTCCCCAACGCCGGGCGACGCCGGCGGGGCCCATGGGGCGGCGCCGCTCCCCGGCGTGCCGCACCGCCGCTGCCCAAGCCCCCGCGCCATGGCGCGGACCATTGCCGAAAGGAGCAAGACCATGCAAAAGAACATCCCTCACCGCCTGTACCTCACCGAAGACCAGCTCCCCCGGGAGTGGTTCAACCTGCGCAGCGCCATGCCCGCCCAGCCCGACCCCATGCTCAACCCCGGCACGCTGGAGCCCATCCGGGAAGAAGAGCTGTACCCCATCTTCTGCAAGGAACTGGCCCGGCAGGAGATGGACGGCGCCACCGCCTATATCCCCATCCCCGAAGAGATCCGGGAGGTGTACAAGATGTACCGCCCCTCGCCCTTGTGCCGGGCCTACAGCCTGGAGCGGGCCCTGGGCACCCCGGCCCACATCTACTATAAGTTCGAGGGCAACAACACCAGCGGCTCCCACAAGCTGAACTCCGCCGTGGCCCAGGCCTACTACGCCAAGCAGCAGGGCCTGGCCGGCGTCACCACCGAGACGGGCGCCGGTCAGTGGGGCACCGCCCTGAGCGAAGCGTGCAGCTATTTCGGGCTGAGCTGCGACGTGTATATGGTCAAGTGCAGCTATGAGCAAAAGCCCTTCCGCAAAAACGTCATGCGGGTGTTCGACGCCACCATCACCCCCTCGCCCTCCATGACCACCGAGGCCGGCCGGGCCATCCTGGCCGCCGACCCCGACACCTCGGGCAGCCTGGGCTGCGCCATCAGCGAGGCCGTGGAGGCCGCCGTCAAGAGCGGCGGCGAAAAGCGGTACGTGCTGGGCTCGGTGCTCAACCAGGTGCTTCTGCACCAGTCGGTCATCGGCCTGGAAAGCAAAATGGCCATGGAACAGCTGGGCGAATACCCCGACGTGGTGGTGGGCTGCGCCGGCGGCGGCAGCAACCTGGGCGGCCTGATCGCCCCCTTCATGGCCGACAAGCTGGCCGGCAAGAAGGACGTGCGCTTTGTGGCCGTGGAGCCCGCCTCCTGCCCGTCTTTGACCCGGGGCAAGTACGCCTACGACTTCTGCGACACCGGCAAGGTCACCCCCCTGGCCCGCATGTACACCCTGGGCAGCGGGTTCATGCCCTCGCCCAACCACGCGGGCGGCCTGCGCTACCACGGCATGAGCCCCATTCTGTCCAAGCTGTACCACGACGGCTATATGGAGGCCGTGGCCTACGAGCAGAGCGCCGTGTTCGAGGCGGCGGTGCTCTTCGCCAAGCAGGAGACCATCCTGCCCGCGCCCGAGTCCGCCCACGCCATCAAGGGGGCCATCGACGAGGCGCTGCGCTGCAAAGAGACCGGCGAGGAAAAGGTCATCCTCTTCGGCCTGACCGGCACGGGCTACTTCGACATGCTGGCCTACGAGAGCTACCTGGACGGCCGCATGACCGACTATATCCCCACCGACGCCGACCTGCAAAA
>DBRU01000092.1:9826-17659 GCA_002306375.1 Faecalibacterium sp. UBA1360 | reverse complement strand
CATTCCTGTTTTTCTGCCCTTTGCCGCCGAAAGGAGGACGCCCATGGAACTGCTGGACCGTGTGCTGCTGTGGCTGGCCGGCCGGATCGCCCGCCCCGCCCGGACCGCTGACCCCGCCGCCCCCGCAAAGGCGGACCCGGCCGGGGCGGGCAAGGCCCCGCCGCCCGAAAAAGCCGCCCCCGCGGGGCCGTCCCTGAACCGCATGTACACCATGGGGGACCACCTGCACCGCCAGAAGGACGAGCGGGTGGACGTGGTGTTCACCAACCCCGCCCGGGGCATCCGCCGCGTCATCGTGGACAACGCCGGGCGCATCCGGGACTTCCCCGGGGTGGATTGGCAGGGCCGCACCCCGCCCGTGGAGCCCGAGGCCGTGGCCGGGGTGGTGCGCTTCCGCTCGGACTTCGAGGGCTGCGCCCGGGGCCTGCGCATGCTGTGGCAGGTGCAGCCCGACGGGTACTACTGGGCCGACGAGGACGGCTACGGCATGACCCCCGACGAGGAAGTGACCCTCTGCGCCGACATTGACGAGACCGGGCGCTTTACCGGCCCGTTCCGCCTGTACCGCATCGGGCGGCAGAACTTTGCCGCCGACGGAAGCATACCATAAAAGGAGAGGACCCCCCATGCCCCAGACCATCGCCGCCGAATACGGCATCGACGCCCCCGCCCGGGAGGTGTACATCCAAAAGCGCATCCAGGCCCAGATCGACTACTACGAGGCCAAGAGCACCCGCAACAAAAAGCTCTACTACGCCTTGTCGGTGGCGGCCATCCTGGCCAACGCCCTGATCCCGGTGGTGTCGGTGTTTTTGCCCTCGGCCACGCTGCCCAAGCTCATCATCACGCTGCTCAGCTCCTGCGCGGCGGTGGTGTCCAGCGTGCTGGTGCTGTTCAACGCCAAGGACCTGTGGACCAAGTACCGCCACAACGCCAGCCGCCTGACCGCGCTGCTGCACCAGTATTACGCGGGCACCGGCGTGTTCGCCGCCCTGGACGGGGACGAAGCCTTCCACCTGCTGACCCGCCTGAGCGAGCAGGAGATGGAGGAGGAAAACAAACGGTGGGAGAGCATGTTCGAGCACGACGCGCCCCCCGCCCAAAAACCCTGAGGAGGCCCTGACCATGTACGACCCCCATCCCGCCGCCGTGGGGCCCGGGGACCTGCCCGCCGAGCTGCGCCCGCTGTTGGAGCGCATCGCCGAGCAGGTGCACGACACCTGGGCCGCCGGCCGCATGGCCGAAGGCTGGCACTATGCCCCCGAGCACAGCGCCGCCCTGCGCACCCACCCCTGCCTGCGGCCCTACGCCGAGCTGTCCGACCGCGAAAAGGAGTACGACCGCCGCACCGCCGCCCAGACCATTCGTTGCCTGCTGGACATGGGCTTTGAGATCCGCCCCGCCGGGGGCCGGCAGAAGGAGGCGCGGGACCGTGTGGCATCCGATCAAGCACTTTAAGACCATCCACCATCACAAGATGCTGGTCATGCGCTATTGCTTCCGCTGCGGCATGTACCGCCAGGGGCTGCTGCATGATCTGAGCAAGCTGTCCCCCGTGGAATTTCTGGCCGGGGCCAAATACTGGCAGGGCAATTGCAGCCCCAACAACGCCCAGCGCCAGGCCGAAGGCTACAGCGCGGCCTGGCTGCACCACAAGGGCCGCAACAAGCATCACCTGGAATACTGGATCGACTATTCCCCCGACGGGGACCACGCCATCGCCGGCATGCCCATGCTCGGGCGCTATGTGGCCGAGATGATCTGCGACCGCATCGCGGCCAGCCGCAACTACCGGGGCGAGCGGTACACCGACGCCGACGCCTGGAACTACTATTACAAGAGCAAGGACCACTATGTGCTGCACCCCGACACCCGCGCGCGCCTGGAGCGGGCCTTGCTGCTGCTGCGGGACGAGGGCGAGGACGCCTGCTTTCGGTACGTGCGCACCGAATTGCTGGGCAAAAAACGCTGACATCCGAGAGAGGGGACCCGAGAATATGTCCATTGAATCCGTTCGGCAGTATCTGGCGGGCTTCGGCCTGGCGGACCGTGTGATGGAGCTGGCCGAGTCCAGCGCCACGGTGGCCGAGGCCGCCGCCGACCTGGGCTGCGAGGAGGCCCGCATCGCCAAGACCATGGCCTTTGTGACCCCCGACGGCCCGGTGCTGGTGGTCATGGCCGGGGACGCCCGGGTGGACAACCCCCGCTTCAAGGCGCTGTTCCACACCAAGGCCGTCATGGTGCCCCCCGCCGACCTGCCCGGGGCCGTGGGCCACCCCATGGGCGGGGTGTGCCCCTTTGCCATCCGGCAGGGCGTGCGCGTTTACCTGGACGAAAGCCTGCGCCGCTTTGACGTCGTCTACCCGGCGGCGGGCACGGGGCGCAGCGCCGTGCGCCTGGACCTGGCCGAGCTGGAAAGGTCGGTGCAGAACTTTGCGGGCTGGGCCGACGTGGGCAAGGGCTGGCGCGACCCCACCCCCTGAACCCCGGGACAAAGTCAACGTCCCCGGCGGACCGTCAGGTCCGCCGGGGACGTTTTTGATTGGCAGGGGGTCAGCCCTCCAGCGCCTGCCGGGTGGGGTAGGAGTCGATGGCCCCGGGCCGCTGCACGCTGTAGGCGCAGAATCGGTTGGAAAGATCCAGCAGGGCTTGCAGGTCCTGTTCCCCCAGCGCGTCCAGCGCGTCCGGCCCGGCGCCCCTCTCGCACAGGCCGTAAAGGAAGGAGCCGATAAAGCCGTCTCCCGCGCCGGTGGTGTCCACGGCCCGCACCCGGGGCGACGGCGCGTAGGCCCGCGCCCGGCGGGTGAAGGCGTACGCGCCGCCCCCGCCGCAGGTGTACACCACCAGGCGGGTGCGCCCTTGCAGCAAGGCGGGCAGGGCGGCGGCGATGTCGGTCTCGCCGGTCAGGAAGGCGAGCTCCTCGTCCGAGAGCTTGACCACGTGGGCCAGGGGCAGATACCGGCGCACGGCGCGGCGCAGCGCTTCGGCGTCCGGCCAAAGGGCGGGGCGCAGGTTGGGATCAAAGCTGATCAGCGCCCCGGCCTGCCCGGCCAGCTCCACGGCCCGGTCGTGGGCCTGGGCCATGGGCCCCGGAACCAGGTCCACGCTGCAAAAGTGCAGGGCAAAGGCGTCGCGGAACCAGCCCGGGTCCAGGTATTCGGGGCGGTACAGCAGGTCCGCCGACGGGTTGCGGTAAAACGAGAAGGTGCGCTGCCCGTCCGCCCCCAGGCTGACAAAGGCCAGGGCCGTGTTGGCCTCTTTGGTAAAGCGGATGAGGGCGGTGTTGACGCCGCAGGCGTCCAGTTCGTCCCGGATCTTGCGGCCGAAGGGGTCGTCCCCCAGCTGGGTCACCAGGGCCGCCCGGCCGCCCAGCCGCGCAAAGGCCGCGCAGACGTTGGCGGGCGCGCCGCCCACCCGGGGCGAAAAGGCGGATACCCGGGCAAAATCACAGCCGGTCTCGGCGGGGATCATGTCGATCAGCGCTTCGCCGATGGCCAGCAGCGCGCCCCGGCGGGGCGGTTCAGAACAAAGGGGCACGTTCGGTCACCTCCATGGGACGCAGGGGGGCGTATTGGGCCCGCAGCCCCCGGGCCGTCAGGGGCAGGGGACCTTCGGGCGGGTAGAACCGGGTCGAGAGCACCGTGCGCCCGCCGTTGAGGTAGATCTCCGCGCCGGAGCGGTCCACCCACAGGTCGAAGTCCAGGGGTCCCTTGTCCACGGGGGCGCGGCGCACCCCGCGCCCCGCGCCCGAACCGTCGGTAAAGTCCATGACGAACATCCCGGCGTCGGGCGCAAAGCGCAGGCGCAGGCCGCCCACGCACAGCTCGCCGTCCTGCCCGGCCCGGCCCTGCAGCCGCGCCGGCCCGTTCAGGGCCGCGGGCAGCGCCCCAAAGTCCCCGCACAGGGCGTCCAGCTCCCGGGCGGGGCGCTGGCACAGCCGGCCCGCGCCGTCGGCCCATACCTCCCGGGGCAGGGTCAGGCAGTGCTGCCAGCCCAGGGCGGCGGTGGGGTTTTGGTACTCGGCGTCGGGCATGGCCATCCAGGCCAGCAGCAGCCGCCGGCCGTCGGGGGCCAGGAAGGTCTGGGGCGCATAAAAGTCAAAGCCCATGTCCCACTCAAAAAAGTCCTGCAATTCGCCGGTCTCGGGCGCGCCGTCCAGGGCAAAATACCCGCTCTGGTAGACGTTCTGGAACCGGGTCTCGCCGTGGGGCAGGCCCTGGGGCGACGCGCTCAGATACCAGCGGCCGTCCAGCTCAAAGCAGTCGGGGCATTCCCACATATAGCCAAAGCCGGGCTTTTCCAGCACCCGGTTCAGGGTCCAGCGGGCCCCGTCGGGGCTGTGGTACAAAAGCACCCGGCCCGTGTCGCGCAGGCTGCGGGCCCCCAGCACCATGCGCCAGACGCCGTCCGCCCCCCGCCAGACCTTGGGGTCCCGCACGTGCAGCGTGCAGTCGGCGGGGTAGTCGGCGTTGGAGAGCAGCAGCTGCTTTTCGCCCACGCAGGCCCGGCCGTCAAAGGCCACCCGCAGGGTGTTGTGCTCGCGCCCGGCATGGATGTAGTCGTAGGGCCCGGGGGCCTTGTAGTTGCCGGTGTAGTACAGCCACAGCAGGCCCTTTTCCTCAATGGCGCTGCCCGAGTAGGCGTCCCCCTTGTCGTGGGGGCCGCCGGGCTGCAGGGGCGCGCCCGTAAAGGTCCAGTGTACAAGGTCGGGGCTTTCCCAGTGGCCCCAGCACTTGGGGCCGCTGCCGTCGGCCGCGCCGGGGCAGTACTGGAAAAACACGTGATAGCTGCCGCCGAACCAGGCCAGGCCGTTGGGGTCGTTGAGCCAGCCCCGGGGCGGTTCCGGGTGAAGGTCCTGCCGCCAGAAATGCCGCGTCATGTCACTTCGTCTCCTTTTTGGGGTCATACAGCACAAAGGTCAGGGCAAAGGCCACCGCAAAGGCCACCGCGATGCTGATAAGGTACTGGGGCAGGCAGGAGGTGGTGATCAGGATGCCGAACACGCCGGTGATGCCGTAGGCCGACGCCGCCACGCCCAGCCAGCCCGCGGCCAGCGCGCCGGCCGCGCCGCCCGCGATGCCCGCCGCAAAGGGCTTGACGAAACGCAGGTTCACGCCGAAGATGGCGGGCTCGGTGATGCCCAGGAAGGCGCTGAGGGAGGCGGGCAGGGCCATGTTCTTCTGCTTGGCGTCCCGGGTGCGCAGGGCAAAGGCCAGGGCGGCCGCGCCCTGGGCCACGTTGGCGGCGCTGGCAATGGGCATCCAGGTGTTGGCGCCGGCGGCGCTGAGCATGCCGGCCTCCAGGGCGTTGTACATGTGGTGCACGCCGGCCACCACGGTGGGGGCGTAGATCGCGCCGCACAAAGCCGCGCCCAGGCCAAAGGGCAGGGTGATCAGCGTCTGCACGGCGCCCAGCACCCAGTTTTCCACCGTGCCGAAAACAGGCCCGATGACGGTCAGCGTCACATAGCCCGTGACCACCACGCTGACCAGCGGCGTGACGAACAGGTCGATCATTTCGGGCACGATCTTGTGCAGCCGCTTTTCGATGGCGCACATGAGCCACACGGCGATGATGACGGGGATCACGTGGCCCTGGTAGCCCACCAGGTCGATGTCATACAGCCCGAACCAGGCCGAGGCGGTGGGGATGCTTTCGGCCGTGGCCACGCTCCAGGCGTTGACCAGGTCGGTGTGGATCATGATCATGCCCACGACCGCGCCCAGGTAGATGTTGCCGCCGAACACCTTGGCGGCGCTGGTGGCGATCAAAATGGGCAAAAACACGAAGGAGGCGTTGCTGAACAGGTGGATGATCGTGTAGGTGCCGTTCTGGGCCATGGCCGGGAACACGTTGGCCAGGCCTTCCAGCAGGCCCATGAGCAGGCCGCTGGCCACGATGGCCGGGATGATGGGCACGAACACGTCGCCCAGCGTCTTGATGGCCTGCTTGTACCAGGGCGCCTTGGCGGCGGCCGCCTGCTTGACCTCCTCTTTGGTGGCGGCGCTCATGCCCGCGGCGGCCAGGAACTCGTCGTAGACCTTGTTGACGGCCCCCGTGCCGATGATGATCTGCAATTGCCCCGACGCCTCAAAGGCGCCCTTGACGCCCTCGACCGCTTCCACGGCGGCCTTGTCGCAGTTGGCGTTGTCCGCGATGACCAGGCGCAGGCGGGTGGCGCAGTGGGCCGCGCTGACCACGTTGCTCCGCCCGCCCACGGCGTTCAGAATGCCGACGGCTGTTTGCTTGTAATCCATGACCGATTCTCCTTTGCCGAACGATGTTGTGTAACTGAAATCGATTTCATCCTTGCAAGTACATGATAGCACCATCAACAACAAAAAGATATTGACGGGAAAAATGAATTTCCCGCCAACATTCTATCGGTTCCACAAGGTTTCACATTCCGGGGCCGGCGGTGGATGCGCGCTCGATGATCTCGTAGCCAAGGCAGACGGCCCGGGTGCCCGCGCCCTGGCGGCGCAGCAGCTTGAGCATGAGCTGGGCGGCCTCCTGCCCGCTGGTCTTGTAGTGCAGGTGGGCGCTGGTCAGGGGCACGGCCGTGACCCGGCCCATGGCCGAATCGCCCACGCCGGCCACCAGCACGTCCCTGCCCACTTGCAGGCCGGCTTCGCGGCAGGCCTGCATGGCCCCGATGGCAATGGCGTCGGTGGCGCAGAAGATGCCCCCGGGGCGGCGCTGGGCCAGCAGGGCCCGGGCCCGGTCGTAGCCGTCCTCCATGCGGAAGCCGGACAGGTACATCTCCTCGGCCCGGGGGGCCAGCCCGGCCTGTTTGAGCGCCTGCACATACCCTTCATGCCGGGCCCAGCCGGCGGCCCGGTCCTGGGCCGTCACCCCGATGTAGGCCGGGCGCACGCCCCGGCGGATCAGCAGGGCGGTCAGGTCCCGGGCCGCGCCCAGATCGTCGTGGTACACGCAGTTGTACCCTTCGTACTGCTGGGCCACGATCACCACCGGGATGTGGATGCTTTTGAGCACGGCCCGGTGCTCGGGCGTGAACACGCTGGCCAGAAAGATCAGCCCGTCCACCCCGCTCTGGCGCAAAGCGTCCAGGTACTCGACCTCCCGCGCCGGGATGTTGGCGGTGTTGGCCAAAAGCAGGCGGTAGCCCTTGTCGGCCAGCACCAGGCTGATGCCGTCCACCACCCGGGCCGTGCTTTCGCTGCTCAGGCGGGGCATGACCACGCCGATCTGCCGCGTGCGCCGGGTGCGCAGGCCCCGGGCGGCCTCGCTGGGGGCGTAGCCGGTGGCCTTGACCGCCGCGTCGATGGCGGCGCGCTTTTCGGGGCTCAGGTATCCGCCGTTGAAATACCGGCTGACCGCCGTCTTGGAGACCCCGGCCAGCGCCGCAAGTTCGGTGATGTTCATGGTATTTCTCCTTTCCGGGCGCGGCGGGCGGGGCCGCTTTTCTTTCATCTTACGCAGGCGGGGCGGGGCTTGTCAATACCGGCGGGGGCTTTGGTCCCGGCCGGGGGCCAAAAACGCGCTGTGGGGGACTTTTCAAACCGGCGGGGGTTGTGGTATAGTAGTCACAGAAGCAAAGCGCGCCTTGCCGCGCAGACAAGATAAAGGAGTTTTGCGACCATGCAAAAGTATGTCATCATCACCGATTCCACCGGCGACCTGACCCCCGCCCTGATCGAAGAGATGCAGGTGCAGGTGCTGCCCATGGCCTTCAATCTGGACGGCGTCACCTACCGCAACTACCCCGACGGGCGGGAGATGTCCTCCAAGGAATTTTACGACAAGCTGCGCGCCGGCAGCCAGTGCACCACCAGCCAGATCACCCTGGCCGAGTTCATGGACGCCTTT
>DBRU01000092.1:2858-9748 GCA_002306375.1 Faecalibacterium sp. UBA1360 | reverse complement strand
TGTTCTGCTACCTGGTGGCCCGGCGCCGGTTGCAGGGCGGCACCCTGGACGAGGTGGCCGCCTACGCCCGGGACCTGGCCCCCAGGGTCTGCGCCTGGTTCACGGTGGACGACCTGATGTTCCTCAAGCGGGGCGGGCGCGTCAGCGGCGCGGCCGCCGTGGCCGGCACGCTGCTGGGCATCAAGCCCGTTCTGCACGTGGACGACGAGGGCCACCTGATCGCCATGGAAAAGGTCCGCGGCCGCCGCGCCAGCCTGGACGGCCTGGTCAGGCACCTGAAGGCCACCGCCGAGGACCTGGAGAACGGCACCGTCTTCATCAGCCACGGCGACTGCCTGGCCGACTGCCAGTACGTGGCCAACAAGCTGCGGGAGCTGGGCGTCAAGGACATCCGCATCGGGGACATCGGCCCGGTCATCGGCGCCCACAGCGGCCCGGGCACCGTGGCCCTGTTCTGGGTGGGCTCGCCCCGGTGATCTATGCTTTCTGCCAAAAATACGCCGCCCCCGGCAGCTTTCGGGCTGCCGGGGGCGGCGTTGTTGGTTATAAAGGGGGTCAGACCTCCCACACGCCCGCCTCGTAGGGGGCCAGGGTCATGGCGGGGGTCAGGTCCCGCTTTTGGATGTTGCTCAGGATCGGTTTTGCGCCGGCGCACAGGGCTTGGGGCAGGGCGACGGGAGCGTCTGCGCCGTAGAAGTTGCACAGCACCACCAGGGTGCGGCCGTTCAGCGTGCGGGTGTAGCCGAACACCCGTTCGTCCTCGGCCAGCAGGGGGGCGAACTCGCCGGCCTGCACCAGCTCGCTTTGCTTGCGCAGGGCCACCAGCCGGCGGTAATAGGCAAGCACCGAATCCCCGTCGGCCAGGGCGGCCTGGGCGTTGATGGCGTCATGGTTGGGGTTGACGCCCAGCCAGGGCGTGCCGGTGGTGAAGCCGGCGTTTTCCCCGGCGGTCCACTGCATGGGGGTGCGGCCGTTGTCCCGGGAGCGGGCGCCCAGCACCTTATAGGTCTCGGCCTCGGTCAGGCCCTGGCCCCGCAGGATGTTGTAATAGTTGCGGCTCTCCACGTCCTGGTACTGGCGGATGTCGGTGAAATGGGCGTTGGTCATGCCCAGCTCCTCGCCCTGGTAGATGTAGGGCGTGCCCCGCAGGCAGTGGATGGCCGTGGCCAGCATCTTGGCCGACCGCACCCGGTACTGCCCTTCGTCCCCGAAGCGGGAGACGATGCGCGGCTGGTCATGGTTGCACCAGAACAAGGCGTTCCAGCCGCCGCCGGCCTGCATGCCCAGCTGCCAGTCGGTCAGCAGTTTTTTCAGCTCGCCGAAGCGGTTTTCTTCCAGGGCCCACTTGTCGCCGTTCTTGTAGTCGGTTTTCAGGTGGTGGAAGCTGAACACCATGGAAAGCTCGTGCCGGTCGGGCCGGGTGTAGCCCACGCAGTTGTCCAGGCTGGTGGAGGACATCTCGCCCACCGTGACCACGTTCTCATACTTGCCGAAGCCCCGCTCGTTGAGCATGCGCAGGTATTCGTGGATGCGGGGGCCGTCGGTGTAAAAGCGGCGGCCGTCGCCCTTGTCGTCGTCGGTCATGGTCCCGGGCTTGGAGATCAGGTTCACCACGTCGAACCGGAAGGCCCGCACCCCCTTGCCGGCCCAGAAGTCCAGCACGGCGAACAGCTCTTCCCGCAGGTCGGGGTTGTCCCAGTTCAGGTCGGCCTGGGTCACGTCGAACAGGTGCAGGTAGTACTTGCCCACCTCGGGGCTGTACTGCCAGGCGCTGCCGCCGAACTTGGACACCCAGTTGGTGGGCGGGGCGTCGGGTCCGCCGTCGCGCCAGATGTAGTAGTCCTGGTATTTCTTCTCCCCGGCCAGGGCCCGGCGGAACCAGGCGTGGGCCGTGGAGGTGTGGTTGAACACCATGTCCAGCATGATGCGGATGCCCCGCTTTTCCCCTTCGCGGCACAGGGTCTCAAAGTCCTCCATGGTGCCGTAGCAGGGGTCGATGGCGCAGTAGTCGGCCACGTCGTAGCCGTTGTCCCGCTGGGGGCTGGGGTAGATGGGGGTCAGCCACAGGTAGTCCACCCCCAGCCCGGCCAGGTAGTCCAGCCGGGAGGTCAGGCCCGGCAGGTCGCCGATGCCGTCGCCGTTGGAATCCTGAAAGCTCTTGACATAGATCTGGTAGACGACCTTGCCGCCCAAATCGGTCTGTTTCATCATGGGAGCGTCCTTTCTGTGTAAAAGTGGGGGATCAGTGGATGCCCTTGCGCTTGCCCACGATCAAAGTCAGGGTAAAGGGCACCACGATGGCGATGGCCATGGCCACCAGGAACATCACCATGTGCTGGGGCTGGATGGACAAAAAGCCGGGCAGACCGCCCACGCCGATGGAGAAGGCCATGACGCCGCTGCCCACCGACACGGTGGCCGCGATGGCGGAACCGATCATGCCGCAGATGAAGGGGAAGCCGTTTTTCAGGTTGACGCCGAACAGGGCGGGCTCGGTGACGCCCATGTAGCCCGAGATGCAGGCCGGGATGGACACCTGGCGGTCACGCTCGCTCTTTTGCAGCACGATCATGGCCAGAACCGCGGAGGCCTGGGCGATGTTGGACAGGGCGATCATGGGCCACAGCATGGTGCCGCCGAACTGGTTGGACAGCTGGGTGTCGATGGCGTTGGTCATGTGATGCAGGCCGGTGATGACCAGCGGGGCATACAGGAAGCCGAAGATGGGGGCAAAGATCCAGCGCAGGTTGGTGGTCAGGCCGGTGTACACCACGTTGGCGATGACGTCGCCGATCTTCCAGCCGATGGGGCCCACGATGGTGTGGGCGATGAGCACGGACAGCACCAGAGAGAAGAAGGGCACGATGATCATGGACAGGTATTCAGGCGAGATCTTCTTGAAGAAGCGCTCCAGGTAGACGAGCACGAAGCCGGCCAAAATCGCGGGGATGACCTGGGCCTGGTAGCCGATCATCTCCACCTGGGCGAAGCCGAAGTCCCACACGGGGATGGTCTCGGCCTCGGCCACGCTGTAGGCGTTGAGCAGCTGGGGCGATACCAGGCAGATGCCCAGGATGATGCCCAAAATCTGGGTGCCGCCCATCTTTTTGACCACCGACCAGCAGATGGCCACCGGCAGGTAGTGGAACACGGCCTCGCCGATGAGCCACAGGAAGCTGTACATGCCGGCCCAGAACTGGCTGGTCTGGGCCAGGGTCAAAGTGCCGTCCTCAAACAGCTTGACCTCGCCGATGAAGTTGCGGAAACCCAAGATCAAGCCGCCGACGATCAGGGCGGGGATCAGGGGGGCGAAGATCTCGGCCAAATTGCTCATCAGGCGCTGGGCGGGGTTCTGGTTGCTCTTGGCCGCCTGCTTGACGGCGTCCTTGCTCACGCCCTCAATGCCCGCAATGGCCGTGAACTCGTTGTAGAACTCGGCCACCTCGTTGCCGATGATGACCTGGAACTGCCCGGCCTGGGTAAAGCTGCCCTTGGCCGAGGGCAGGGCCTCGATGGCGGGGACGTCCGCCTTTTTGGGGTCCACCAGCACGAACCGCATGCGGGTCACGCAGTGAGATACCGCGCTGATGTTTTCCTTGCCGCCCACCAGCTCCAGCAGTTTGGTGGCGTCCTGTTTGAATTTGCCCATGATTTCCTCCTTGCAGTGACCCCGACAGATACCGACAAGTCGGGGTGTTTTGTAGCAACTTGTACGTATATGTTTCCTGGCGAGGATAGGATAACATATACGTATACGTTTGTCCATACCCCCGGCAAAACTTTGGCGCTTTGCATAAGAGTATGACTCTTTCTTGCTGCAAAATGACGGTGTTAAAAGAAAAACAGGCATACAAGCCGGGTGGCTTGTATGCCTGCGGGAAAACCGGGGCGGGAAAAGAGGAAACAGCGGGCGGCAAAGGTGGGCCGGGCGGACAGGCGGGGAAGTGCGCCGGCGGGGGCGGTCGTGCGGAGGCCCCCTGGCCCGGCGGCGTCAGTAGATGGGCGCGCCGGAAAAATACGCCGCCGTGTACGCCGCGCCCAGCGCCGCCCAAAGACCCAGCGCCGCCGCCCGCTGCCGGGTCCTGCCCAGGCACAGGGCGGGCAGCACGGGCAGGGCCAGGCAGGCCGAAAGATACCGCGGCAGGCTGATGGCCCAGGTGGTGCCGGCGGTCAGGGCCAGGTAGGCCAGGGCGTAGGCCAGCAGGTGGGGCGGCAGGCGGCGGGCCGCCAGGGTCAGGGCCAGCAGCGTGACCAGAATGGCCGCCACGGCGGGCAGGTCCAGCCACAGGGCGGCCGAGCGGTCGCTTGCCCACCAGCGGGCAAAATACCGCAGGTGGTAGGCGATGGTGTGGGTGAACAGCCCCAGGCTCTGGTGCCAGTGTTCTTTCTGGTACAAAGCATAGCGCAAGGGGTCGCCGTACACCGCCCAGTTCAGGGCAAAGTACAGCCCCAGCCCGGCGGGCGGGCCCGCCACGGCCCACAAGGCCCCGGCCCCGGGGCCGGGGCGGCGGCGCACCGCCCGGCCGATGAGCCAGACGCCGGCCACGCCGCACAAAAGACCGCCCGGGGCCCGGCACAGCCCGGCCAGCAGCCCCACGGCCCCGCACAGGGCCCAGCGCTTTTCTTCCAGCAGCAGCACGTACAGCGCGCTCAGCAGCAAAAACAGGCTTTCGGTCATGGGGGCAAAGAAGAACAGCGACCCCGGCCCCGTGCACAGAAAGGCCAGCCCCCACAGCGCCCGCCGGTGGCCGAAGTGCCGCGACCACACCCGGTACAAGGCCGTCCCCGCCAGGGCGAACAGGGGGACCTGCACCGCAAGGGCCAGGATGTACCAGTCCAGGACGCCCAGGGGGTTCAGCAGCCGCAGCAGGGCGGGGAACAGGGGAAAGAACACGATCATCAGGTACTGCTCGGGGAAAGTTTCCCCCGTGCCGTAGCCCCACCGGGCCAGGTCCACGTAATGCTGCGCGTCGGTGTTGCCGTACAGCAACGCCTGCAAGGCCTCCGACGGCCCCGCGCCCGGGCTTCGGGCCAGGGCCGCGGCCCAGAACACCCCCTGCCACGCCAGCGCCGCCAGCAGGCAGACCGTGCCGGCCCGCAGCGGGCTCCACCGGGGCGGCGTGTCGACGCCGGCGGGGCGCAGGGTACGGGCCCCGGGGTCCAGCGTGCGGCGCACACATACCCCCGCGCACCACAAAAAGGCCGCCGCGGCCAGAGCGGGCAGCCCCAGGCACAATACGTCCAAAGCCTGCATGGGTCCTCTCCCTTTGTATCATCCAAAAAACGCACATCGGGCGTACCGATGTGCGTTGCTTGCGCTGCAAAAAAGCGGGTTTATTCCTCGCCGTCGGGCTTGGGCTCGGCTTCGTCCTCGTCCTCGGGGGCAAGCTCGATGTCAAAGGCCGCGCCGCAGTTGGGGCAGACCAGCTCATGGTTGAGCAGGGTGTCCTCGTCCACGGCGGTCACCACGCCGCAGTTGGGGCAGGTGACCTCGTACTCGGCGTCGGCGTCCTCGTCCTCGTCGTCCAGGCCGAAGATCGCGTCGGTCAGGTCGTCCATATCCTCGTCGATGGCGTCCAGCTCGTCGTACACCTGGTCCAGGGCGTCGTCGTGCTCGGTGACGGTGGCGGCCATCTCTTCCAGCAGGTCCATCATGGCGGCAATGATCTTGCCGTTTTTGCTGTTGGGGTCAAACTCCATGCCGGTCATCAGGCCGCGGATATAGGCGGCCTTGGCGTTCAGGTCCATAGCCATGGCACATTCCTCCTGTAAAAAGGGGCTGCGATCAGTTCACGCGCTCCATATACTCGCCGGTGCGGGTGTCGATGCGGATCTTGTCGCCCTCGTTGATGAACAGGGGCACGCGGATCTCGGCGCCGGTCTCGACCTTGGCGGGCTTGAGGGTGTTGGTGGCGGTGTTGCCCTTGAAGCCGGGCTCGGTCTCGGTGATCTCCAGCTCGATGAAGTTGGGGATCTCCACGCTGAACACCTTGCCCTTGTAGGACAGCAGCTTGCACACTTCGTTCTCTTTGCAGAACTTGAAGTTTTCGGGCACGTCGGCGGCGCTGACGGGGATGTCGTCATAGGTCTCGTTGTCCATGAAATGGTACAGACCGCCGTCCTCGTAGCTGTAGGTCACTTCCTTGCGCTCGATGAACGCCTGGGGGAACTTGGCGGTGGGGTTGTAGCTGGTCTCGACCACGGAACCGGTGATGACGTTCTTGGTCTTGGTGCGCACGAAGGCGGCGCCCTTGCCGGGCTTGACGTGCTGGAACTCGACGACCTGGAGCACCTGGCCGTCCTGCTCAAAGGTGACGCCGTTGCGGAATTCGCCTGCAGAGATCATAAATGGATTCCTCCAATACCGTAATAAAAAGTTGATGCTGTAAACATAGCTGCCCATATTTTACCCGAAAAACCGCCGCAATGCAAGTGTTTTGGCCCTGTCGGGGCAAAAAATGACGGCGGAGCGGGCCGGGCGGTCATTTCTGACTGCGTTTGGCAAAGTCAACGAAGCGAAATCGGTCCCAGCGGTGGCGGGATTCGGTGTGCTGGAACAACACCCCGCTTTCCAGATACACATAGCTGGACACCCGGATGATGATGTCGTTCTTGCCCAGGTCCAGGTAGCGGCGGTCCTCCTCGGTGGCGCGGGTGGCCGTGATCTCCTTCTGGGCAAAGCCGATGCGCAGGCCCAGGGTCCCTTCCAGGTACTTGTACAGCGAGTCGGCCACCGCCTCCTCGGGCAGGGTGGGCACGACGCGCCGGTTCAGGTAGTCCTTGTCCAGGATCACCCGCTCGCCCTCGATCTCCCGCACCCGGTACAGCCGCCAGACCTCGTCCTCAGGCCCCAGGTCCAGCGCCTTCATCAGTTGGCGGTTGCCCCGCAC
>DBRU01000092.1:2273-2833 GCA_002306375.1 Faecalibacterium sp. UBA1360 | reverse complement strand
TGGTTGAGCACCAGGGCCTCCCGGCCCCGGGATTTCTGGATGAAGCCCTCCTGCTCCAGCACCGACAGGGCCTTGCGCAAGGTATCGCGGGAGACGCCGTACTCTTCGATCAGCGTGCTTTCGGCGGGCAGGCGGCTGTCGGCCGGGTATTGCCCCGAGCGGATCTTTTGGCTCAGGTCGGCGTACACTTCCATATATTTGCTGGGCATGGCGAGCTCCCCTCCGCGCACAGGGGTCGGACCTGTACGCTTAACTTGTTGCCATTTATCATAACATAGACGTATATGTTTGGCAAGAGGATCTTTGACCGGCGCAGGCTTACTGACGCCGGCCCCGCCAGGCGCGGCGGTACTCGCCGGCGGTCTGGCCCTCGGCGGCGCGAAAACGCCGGGTAAAGTAGGCCTGCTCTTTGTAGCCGCAGCGGGCGGCGATCTGCCCCAGGGTCAGGTCGGTGTAGCGCAGCATCTGCTTGGCGGCGTCCAGGCGGGCGGCGTGCAGGCAGGCGACGATGGTCTCGCCGTATCGCCGCTTGAAGCTGCGGGCAAGATAATACTTGCTCA
>DBRU01000092.1:710-2192 GCA_002306375.1 Faecalibacterium sp. UBA1360 | reverse complement strand
ACCTGGGCCGAGGCGTGCAGCTCGGCCCCGGCGTCCCAGCGGCGGGCCAGGTCCAGCACGGCGTCCAGCCGGGCCGCCACGTCGGCCCCGTCGGCGGGGGTGAACACGGGGCCCCTGGCCTCGAACAGGCGGTAGAAGGCCGGGGCGCTGCGGCCGTTGAAGTGCACCCAGCGCAGCTCCCAGGGGTCGTCGTCGGCGCTGCGGTAGCCGTGGGGGCGGCGGCAGTCCACCCAAAAGCAGTCCCCGGTGCGCAAGGCGAAGGTCCGGCCGTCGTATTGCAGGCGGCCGCTGCCCGCCGCCACCTGGACCAGCAGAAAGCTGTCCAGCTCGCTGCGCTGGGTGCCGGCGTGGCTTTGCAGAAGGCGGATGTGGCCCGCCTCCTGCACAAAAAACAGGTTCTGGCGGGCAAAGGCCGAAGGCGTGAGGATGACCCGCCGGCTGGACGGGTCGTAAAAGGCCGGAAAGGCGGACGAAGCGGGCATGGGCGGAGCCTCCTTGGCGAGAGCAATATCGTGCAAAAACCGGGGCAATATCGGCCCTTGAAAGCCGTGTACAAAACCATTATACTGGATACCAGGCGAAAAGCAAGGCCGCGCCGCGCCCGTTTGGGCAAAATGGCGCGGCGGCAAGAAAATACAACCTTCCGCCCCAGGGCGGGAGCCAAGACCGCAAAAAAGGAGTCCGAATATGAAAAAAGCCTTCATCACCGGCGTGACCGGGCAGGACGGCAGCTACCTGGCCGAGTTCCTGATCGAAAAAGGATACGACGTGCACGGCATGATCCGCCGTTCCAGCGTGGACTACCGCGAGCGCATCGCCCACCTGGANNGAGGTGCGCCCCGACGAGATCTACAACCTGGCGGCCCAGAGCCACGTGCAGGTCAGCTTTGACGTGCCCGAGTACACGGCCGACGTGGTGGCCACCGGCGTGCTGCGCCTGCTGGAGGCCGTGCGCGTCTGCGGGCTGGAAAAGACCTGCCGCATCTACCAGGCGTCCACCAGCGAATTGTACGGCAAGGTGGAGCAGGTGCCCCAGAACGAGGACACCCCCTTCCACCCCTACAGCCCCTACGCGGTGGCCAAGCAGTACGGGTTCTGGATCGTGAAGGAATACCGGGAAGCCTACAACATGTATTGCTGCTCGGGCATTCTGTTCAACCATGAATCCGAGCGCCGGGGCGAGACCTTCGTCACCCGCAAGATCACCCTGGCGGCGGCGCGCATCGCCCAGGGCAAGCAGGACAAGCTGTACCTGGGCAACCTGTCCAGCCTGCGGGACTGGGGCTACGCCAAGGATTATGTGGAGTGCATGTGGCTGATCTTGCAGCAGGACGAGCCCGAGGACTTCGTCATTGCCACCGGCGAGCAGCACAGCGTGCGGGAGTTCTGCACCCTGGCCTTCCGGGAGGTGGGCATCGAGCTGGAATTTACCGGCGAAGGCGTGGAGGAAAAGGGCGTGGACAAGGCCACGGGCAGGGTGCT
>DBRU01000092.1:0-688 GCA_002306375.1 Faecalibacterium sp. UBA1360 | reverse complement strand
TGGAACCCCACCAAGACCAGCTTCCCGGAGCTGGTGCGGCTGATGGTGCGCAGCGACATGCGCAAGGTGGCCGTGGAGCGCGCCGAGGAGAATGTGGATCTTTACAAGATCGAGGCGTTGGAGAAGGGCGTGCGCAAGTAACCGGCGCCCCCAAAGGCTCCCCTTGCACAGGGGAGGCTTATAAGGTGGCAGCAGCTGCTAAAGGCTCCCCTGTGTAAGGGGAGCTGTCAGCCGCCAGGCTGACGGAGGGGTTGTCAGCCCTGCCCGGTCTCCCGTTTGCATGTTGGCGCTTGCTCGCCCCGGTTCGTAGGGACGGGACTTGTCCCGTCCGTTCGCTTGGCTGGCTGCGTGGTTTCTTGGCAGACGGCTGCTTGCCGGGGACTTGTTCCTTTTTGGCGTCAATGAGGCAAGTTTAGCGCCACTTGTATTGGCCGCTGAACGCGGCCTGGCCGATATAGGAACCAACGCTGCGCGTTGGCTTTGCGTCGCGCTGCGCGCGACCTCGCGGCATAGCCGCGAGTGCAAAGACCGCCACCGTTTCGATGCGGTGGACGCCGACCAGGGCTACGCCCTGGACCCGGTGCGGCCACCTGACGACGGCCTATTCACCGGCCCCGCGGGCCGGTGAACAAGGTATGGTTTTGAAAATGCACGGCAGCCGCCCGCCTGATGCCTCCCCTGTGCAAGG
>DBRU01000097.1 GCA_002306375.1 Faecalibacterium sp. UBA1360 | reverse complement strand
GCCGTCAAAGGTCTTTTGCAGTACCTCGGGGTGGCCGTCGATGTCAAAGATCTTGCGCACCAGCGAGAACCCGTTGGAGTGCACGCCCGTGGAAGGCAGGGCGATGATCACATCCCCCGGGGCCATGGTGGAATTGTCCAGGATCTTGCTCTTGTCCACCACGCCCACGGTAAAGCCCGCCAGGTCGTACTCATCCTCCGGCATCATGCCGGGATGTTCGGCGGTCTCGCCGCCCACCAGGGAGCAGCCCGCCTGCACGCAGCCCTCGGCCACGCCCTTGACGATCTCGGCGATCTTTTCGGGCACGTTCTTGCCGCAGGCGATGTAGTCCAGGAACACCAGCGGCTTGGCCCCGGCGCAGATCACGTCATTGACGCACATGGCCACGCAGTCGATGCCGATGGTGTCATGCTTGCCCATATACTGGGCCACCCGCAGCTTGGTGCCCACGCCGTCGGTGCCGGAGATCAGCACAGGGTGGGTCATGCCGGTGCAGTCCAGTTCAAACAGGCCGCCGAACCCGCCCAGCCCGCCGATGCAGTTCTCGGTCATGGTGCGGGCCACATACTGCTTCATCAAGCGGACGGCTTCGTACCCCGCGGTGATGTCCACGCCCGCGGCGGCGTAGCTTTCCGAATAGCTTTTTTCCATGGTCGTCCGATCCTTTCGCTCACAGCTTTTTGTTTGTGTTGGACTGGCTCAGCAGCCGGTCATAGACGATATCCATCGTCTCTTTGGGCGGGGCCACCGGGTACTGCCCCGTAAAGCAGCCCACGCAGTAGCCGCAGGCGCTCTTGGGTGCCAGCTGCTGTACGTGTTCGATGCTCAGGTAGCCCAGGGTATCCGAGCCTACCAGCTTGTTGATCTCTTCCACCGTATGGCCGGTGGCGATCAGCAGCTTTTCGTCCGGGATATCGGTGCCGAAATAGCACGGATGGGCAAAGGGCGGGGCCGAAATGCGGTAGTGTACTTCCTTGGCGCCGGCGTCCCGCAGCAGCTTGATGGTGCGGGCGCTGGTGGTGCCGCGCACGATGGAGTCGTCCACCAGCACCACGCGCTTGCCCGCCACCGTGGAAGAGATGGCGTTGAGCTTGATGCGCACGCTGCTTTCCCGCTGGGCCTGGGAGCCCTGGATGAAGGTGCGCCCCACGTACTTGTTTTTGATAAAGCCGATGCCGTAGGGGATGCCGCTTTCCTGGGCAAAGCCCAGAGCGGCGTCAAGACCGGAATCCGGCGCGCCGATGACCACATCGGCGTCCACCGGGTGCTCCTGCGCCAGGAACCGTCCGGCCTGCAACCGGGCCTCATGCACGCAGGTGCCCTCGATGACCGAGTCCGGGCGGGCAAAGTAGATGTACTCGAACACGCACAGGGTGTGCGGGGCGGTGGCGCAGTGGGTGCGGATGCTGCGCAGGCCATTGCGGTCGGCAATAACGATCTCGCCGGGGTCCACGTCCCGCAGCATGGTGGCGCCCACGGCGTCCAGCGCGCAGGATTCCGAGGCAAAGGCAAACCCCGCGCCGTCGGGCAGCGCGCCGATGCACAGCGGGCGGAACCCGTGGGGGTCCCGGGCCGCGATCAGCTTGGTGTGGGTCATGATGATCAGGCTGTACGCGCCCTCGATCTGTTCCATCGTGCGGCATACGGCGGTCTCGATGTCCGGGGACTTCAGACGGTTCTGGGTCAGCAGATAGCCGATGACCTCAGTGTCCGACGTGCCGTGGAAGATGGACCCGCTCATCTCCAGCTTGTGGCGCAGGCGGGGGGCGTTGGTCAGGTTGCCGTTGTGGCAGATGGCCATGGCGCCCTTGCAGTGGTGCAGCACCATGGGCTGGGCGTTGGAGCGGCTGCGCTGGCCGGAGGTGGCGTACCGCACATGACCGGTGGCCATCTTGGCCCCGTGGGGCAGGTCCTCCAGCACCCGCTTGGTGAACACCTCGCTCACCAGCCCCAGGTCGCGGTGGCCGGACAAAACGCCGTCCACGTTCAGGGCAATGCCGCAGCTTTCCTGCCCGCGGTGCTGCAAGGCGTACAAAGCGCTGTACACGGCGCTGACCATGTCGGTCTGGCCGGTGGAATCATACATACCAAAGACGCCGCATTCCTCGTGCAGGCCGGCGTCAAGGGAAAATTCGCTCATTGAAAAACTCCGTTCCAAAATCAAAACAGAAAAATCAGACCGAACAGGGGGGCATCAGCCCAGCAGGCGCTTCATGACTTCCTGGTAAGCGTCGGCCTCGCCGCCCATATCCCGGCGGAACAGATCCTTGTCCAGGTGCGCGCCAGTGGTGGCGTCCCAGAAACGGCAGGTATCGGGGCTGATCTCGTCAGCCAGGATGATGGTGCCGTCAGACAGGCGGCCGAATTCCAGCTTGAAGTCGATCAGGCGGATGTTGGCGTCCAGCAGGATCTTTTTCAGCACCTCGTTGACCTTAAAGGCATAGCGGGTGATGGTGTCGATCTCCTCCTGGGTGGCCAGGTCCAGGGCCAGGGCATAGTAGTGGTTGATGAAGGGGTCATGCAGATCGTCGTTCTTGTAGCTGAACTCGAGGATCGGGGTCTTGAAGGGGGTGCCTTCGGCCACGCCCATGCGCAGGCTGAAATGCCCGGCGGCCACGTTGCGGATGATGACTTCCAGGGGCACGATCTCCAC
>DBRU01000111.1 GCA_002306375.1 Faecalibacterium sp. UBA1360 | reverse complement strand
GCAGGTTTTTCTACAAGCTGCGGGCTCCCCTGGCGGGGAGCCCGGTTTTTTGCCGCGCCGGCAGGATCAGCCGGCGGTGTTGTTGTAGAAGATGTCGGCCAGCGGCGAGGTGCGGTCCAGGATCAGCACGTTGTCGGTGCGGCCGTTCAGGCTTTCCCGCGCGGCGTCCAGGCTGCGCACAAAGCTGTAAAACTCGGCCTTGGCCGGGTCGGAATAGGCCTCGGACAAAAGGCGCATATACTCGGCCTCGCCCTCGGCTTCCAGCTTTTCGGCGTCGGCCTTGGCGGCGCTGAGCATGATCTGCACCTCCTTGTCGGTCTGGCTGCGGATCATCTGGGCGTCGCTCTCGCCTTCGGCGGTGTAGCTGGCCGCGATGTTGTTGCGCTCGCTGATCATGCGCTGGTACACGGCCTCCTTGTTGTCGTCGGGCAGGTCCAGGTGCTTGGTCTCCACAGCGATGAGCTGGATGCCGTACTGGTCCAGGCTGTCGCCCACCCCGTCCCGGATGGCCTGGGCCAGGGCGCCGTCCCGCCCGGTGATGACCTCGGTCTGGGTCATGCGGGAGATGGTGTTCTTCATGCTGTTGTACACGAGATTGGACAGGCGGCTTTCGGCGTTGGCCACGCTGCCGTTGAGCGTCTGGATGAACCGCTGGGGGTCGCTGATCTTCCACAGCAGGAAGCTGTCGGCCACCATGGTCTTTTTGTCCTGGGTGATCACGTCGGACACCGGCAGGTCATACAGCAGCACGGTGTTGGGCATTTTGTCCACGGTCTGGATCAGGGGCAGCTTGAGGCTGACGCCCGCCGTGTCCCGGATGTCCACCACCCGGCCGAACTGGCGGATGACGGCGTACTCGTTCTGGCGGGTGACGATCACACTGCCCGACAACACGAACAGCGCCACCGCCAAGGCGGCCAGGGCCACCCAAAGCCCGATGCGTTTTTTGGTCTTTTCCATCGTTGTTTGCTCCTTTTTCTGCAAAGCCCGTTACTGGGCGGCGTCGGTCGTGTCGCTCAGGTCGAACACATCCAGCCGGGTGCCGGACCCGTCGGTGATGACCACCCGCAGCCCGGGCAGAACGTCCTCCATGGCTTCAAAGTACATGCGCTGCCGGGTGATGGCCGGGTACTTGACGTACTCTTCATACATGGCGTTGAAGCGGGCCACCTGGCCCACAGCTTCGTTGATGCGGCTCTCCTTGGCGGCCTCGGCGTTCTGGCGCACCTGGTCGGCCTGGGCCTCGGCGGCGGGCAGCTGCTCGCTGCGGTACTTGTTGGCGTTGTTCACGGCGGTCTCGGCGCCCTGCTTGGCGTTTTCCACCTCCTTGAAGGCGGCCAGCACCTCGGCCGTGGGGGGCTCGGCGTCCTGGATCGTGATGTTCACCACCTGCAGCCCGATGCCCTCGGCCTCGATGCGCTCGGCCAGCTTGTCCTTGATCTCGCTCTGGATCTGGTTCTTGCCCGTGGTGATCACGTCGTCCACCGGGTACAGGCCGATGGTGTCGCGGATGTAGCTCTGGGCCAGGGTCTTGAGGATCAGGGTGGGCTGCTCGGAGGCGTACAGGTAGGCCACGGGGTCCACCACCCGGTATTCCAGGAAAAAGTCCACGTTGACGAAGTTCAGGTCGCTGGTGATCATCAGGCTTTCGCTGGGCAGGGACTCGTTGCTGGACGGGTCGTACCCGATGGCGATGCCCTTGATGGTCATGTCCACCTTGCGCACGCTTTGCACAAAGGGGATCTTGAAGTGCAGGCCGCTGGTGGATACGCTGTGGGGCACGCCGAAGGTGGTGATGACGGCGTTTTCCTGCTCGCCGATGATGTACACGCTGTTGAACAGGGCCACCACCGCCAGCACCAGCGCCAGGATGCCCACGCCCAGCCCGCCGGCGATGCGCCGGGCCGCGCCGGGCGCGCCCTTGGGGGGCTTGGGCGCATTTGGCATGTTGGGCATTTGGAAGTTGGGGTTCTCCATTTCGTTTCCTCCTTACAGGGGGTCGCCGGCCGGGGGGCCGGCCCGTCGTTTGGGACCCCGCCGCGCCGGACGGGACGGCGCGGACGGGGCGAAAGGTATAAAAAAAGACTTTTGCCGCAGGCGGAATCCTGTGGTAAAAGTCTTGTCAACCCTTGCCGGGGGCTTGGGGTCCGAGCCTTGCGGCTGTGAATGTCGGGCCACAACACAGCGGGCGCTGTGCAACTACTCCCTTTCGTTGAGAATGATCATATCATATTGTTAAATCATTGTCAATATACAGCTTTCACAATCTGCACACATTCTTTTGTGTAATGCGCATAAAAAAGCCGTGTTCCGGCTGGGCAAACAGACGGAACACGGCGGCAAAACGGGGCTTACAGCCGGGTCAGCAGGATGTCGGCCAGGGGGCGCTTGGGCACGCAGTAGTCCCTGTCCTCGTCCAGGTAATAGCGCACGTCCCCGTCCACGGCGTCCACCACGCGGCTTTTGTGGGCCGGGTAGCCCAGGGCCACCACGCTGTGCAGGCGCAGGCGGTCCTCCTTGTCCAGGCCCAGCAGGGCCTTGATGGCCGGGCGGTCGATGGCCCCCATGATGCAGCTGCCCACCCCGTGGCCCCAGGCCGCGGCGGTCAGGCTGCCCAGGGCCAGGCCGGCGTCGGTGTCGTTGACGCCGGGCATGCGCTCGTCCTGGAACACGGCGATGAAGGCCGTGGGGGTCTCGCCGGCTTTGGGCTGGCCCTGTTCGGGGGGCAAAAAGGCGGCCCACCGCACCAGTTTGTTCATTTCGGCCACAGCGGCGGGGGCCGTGACCACCGCGTATTTCAGCGTCTGGCGGTTGGCCCCGCAGCTGGCGATGCGGGCGGCCTCCAGGGCGTCGGCGATCACCGGCTCGGGCACGGGTCTGGGCAAAAACCGGCGGTAGGTGCGCCGGGCGCGCAGAAATTCCATCACATCCTGCATGGCAGATACCCCTTTCTTGCGGCGGGGCGTCGGGGCCCCGGCCTGGCTTTGTGATTGCAGTATACCACGCCGGAGCCCCGGGCGCAAATCAGGCGTCGATGACGGTGGCCGTGCGCCCGATGCCCACCACGGCGTTGGCCAGCTTTTTCCAGGTATTGCAGCCGCAGATGCCGTCCGCCGTCAGGCCGAAGGCCGTCTGGGCGGCCTTGAGGGCCGTAAGGGTCTTGGCCCCGAACACGCCGTCCAGCGTGCCGGTGGTGTAGCCCAGGGCGTTGAGGGCGTCCTGCAGGATCAGCACATAGGTGTTGCGGTCCCCCTTGCGGCAGGTGGGGTACCCGGCCGTGGTGCCCGAGCAGGCCGGCGTGCCGTAGCGGCGGTCAAAGTGGACCCAGGTGGGGGTCATGGACAAGGGCTCCACATAGCCCCAGGCCCCGGTGGCCACCGCCGCGTTGTAGATGGACTTGCGCGCCGTGGAGGAAAGGGTCTGCCCCACGTCGAAGGCCACGCCGGCGTAGTGCTGGCTGGTGGTGCCGTGGCCGCCCTCCCAGATGCGCTTGAAGGCATACCCCACCGGGATGCCCGAGCCGTAGCGCCGCCGGGTCAGGTTCCAGGCTTCCATGGCGGCCGTGGTGGTCCACAGCACCGACGCCCGGGAGGAGCCCCGGAACTCGCCCAGGGTCAGGGTGTTGCCGTAGCTGTAGGGCATGGGGTCGCTCTCGCTCATGTTGGAGTAGGAGAGCAGCTTGTTGGTGTAGGCGTCGTATACAAACAGCTTTGCCATACAAGATCACCTCTTTCGCGGGTCAAAGGATCCGGGCCGCGTAGGGGGCGGCGGCCTGTTCCAGGCTTTGCCAGGTGGCGTCGTCCACCACGCCGACGGGGTCAAGGCCCACGGCGCGCTGGTAGGCTTCCAGCACGGCCAGGGTCTGGGCGTCCAGTACGCCGGTCTCGGCCACAAAGTCGTAGCCGCAGTACACCGACCCCAGGGTGTTGAGCCAGCGCTGCACCTGGGTCACGGCGGGGCCGGCGCTGCCGGCGGCCAGGGCGGCGCCGGGCCACACGCCTTGGGGCCGGGGTTCGGCGGCGGTGGGGGTGACGGCGTACAGCGCCGCGGCCGCCGCCGTGAACACGGCCCAGTCGCCGTCGGCCACCACGCCGGTGACCGCCAGGCCGAACAGCGTCTGCGCCGCCCGGACCGATTCTTCCAGCTCGGGGCCGAACGCCTCCCCCACCGGCGGCTGGGGGATGCCCACGAGCCAGTGCCCCAAAAAAGCCAGCACCTGGGACAGGATCAGCACCTGGGCGCCGGTGTCGCCGGGGGCCAGGGGGGCGGCGGGCTCGGGCAGGGGCGACAGGCGGGCCACCGGGCCGCTGGCCGCCATACGCATGGCGTTGTCATAGACGCTTTGCCAGGTCAGGCGGCCCACCACGCCGTCCACGGTCAGGCCGGCCTGCTGCTGCCAGGCTTCCACCGATTCCCGGGTGGCCGCGCCGAACACCCCGTCCACCGCCACCGAGGGCACCCCGGCCCAGTAGGCGGCCAGCAGGCGCAGGTAGTATTGCAGCGCCCGCACCGGCGTGCCCGTGCTGCCCTGGCGCAGGGTCTCCACAAACTGGCCGGGGTCCACGTCGGGCTCCACCAGGTGGTTGACCACGGCGATGCCCACCTCGTTGAGTTTGTTCCAGGTGGCCTGGCCCACCACGCCGTCCGCCGTCAGGCCGAACCGGCTCTGGAAGGCCTTGACCGCCGTGGCGGTGCCCGACCCGAAATTGCCGTCCACAGTCACGGGGGACAAGGCGCTGTAATTGTCGGCGGCGATGCGCAGCCACAGCTGCACCAGGCGCACGCTGTTGCCCTTGCTGCCCGTGCGCAGCGCCGTGCCCGGGTAGGCCGTGCCGCCCATGTCGCTTTGCACGTCCACCCAGGCCAGGTACAAGGCGTCCCAGGTGGCCTGGCCCACCACGCCGTCGGCGGTCAGGCCGGCCGAGGTCTGGAAGGCCTTGACCGATTTTTCGGTCCCGGCGCCGAAGTTGCCGTCCACGGTCACGTCGGGGATGGCGCTGTCGAACCCCGCCAGGGTGGACAGCCAGAACTGCACGAGCTCCACCTCCAGGCCGGTGTCGCCCCGGCGCAGCACCACCCCGGGCCAGACCCCGCCGCTGACCGTGCCGGAAAAGCTCTCGCCCTCGCTGGTGAGCTGGGCCAGGTTCTTGACGCTGACATAGATATAGCTGATCTTGTACCAGGTGGCCCGGCCCACGATGCCGTCCGCCGCCAGGGAGAAATAACTCTGGAAGGCCTTGACGCAGCTTTGGGTGGCGGCGTCAAAGGCGCCGGTGACCTCCGGCTTGCCGAAGCCCGGGTAGTCCTTGGCGATGCGGTCCAGCTGGCGCTGGATCGTGCGCACGGCGTTGCCCGTGTCCCCTTTGCGAAGGGCCGTGCCCGGGTAGCTTTGGGGGATGGCCGCGATGTTGGTGCTGGTGACCAGGTTGACCCGGTCGCCGTAGTAGTAGCGCAGGATCTGCAAGGCGGTCATGCCCTCGTTGGCCCGGTCCACGGTGCCCCACTGCTTCATGCCCTTGCAGGTGACCAGCTTGCCGTCGCAGTATTCGGTGAAATAGGGCTCGGCGTCGCCGCTGCGCCGCACATAGGTAGCGAACAGCTCGGCGGTCAGGCGCTCCATCACGGCGTAGACCGTGCGGCCTTCGGTGTACACCTGGTCCACGGCTGGGGACCCCGTGATGTTGAAGGAATAGCCCCGGCTGGGGTACCATTCGGTCCAGATGCGGTTGAGGGCCAGGCTGATCTGGGCCAGGATGTTGGCCCGCAGCGCCTGCTCGGGCCAGGTGGG
>DBRU01000067.1 GCA_002306375.1 Faecalibacterium sp. UBA1360 | reverse complement strand
CCGCCGTTGTAGGTGGGGCTGGCCAGCACGACGGTGGAAGCCCGCCAGCACTCGGCCACGGCCTCGCTCACATCGCTGACCGACAGGTCCAGCACCTTGACCTCGGCGTTCAGACGCCGGCCCACCTCGGCGGCCACCAGCTCGGCCGCGGCGGCGGTGTGGCCGTACAGGCTGCCGTACAGCACCACGGCGGCCTTCTGCTCGGGCTGCCAGCGGCTCCACAGGTCATACTTGCCCAGGAACCAGCCGAGGTCCTTGCGCCAGATGGGCCCGTGCAGCGGGGCGATGGTCTGAATGGGCAGGGCGGCGGCCTTTTTCAGCACGGCCTGCACCTGGGCGCCGTACTTGCCCACGATGTTGGCATAGTACCGGCGGGCGTCATCCAGCCAGTCCCGGGCAAAGTCTACCTCGTCGGCAAACAGCGTGCCGCCCAAAGCGCCAAAAGTGCCAAAGGCGTCGGCGCTGAACAGGGTGCCGGTAGCGGCGTCAAAGGCCATCATGACCTCGGGCCAGTGGACCATGGGAGCCATGACAAAGCTCAGGGTGTGCTTGCCCAGTTCCAGGGTATCGCCCTCCTTGACCAGCAGCGCGCCGTCAATGGCGGCGGCGTCCTTGGCGAAGAACGCTTTCAGCATGGGCACGGTCTTGGCGTTGCACACCAGGCGAACGCCGGGCCAGCGCAGCAGCACGGCCTCGATCATGGCGGCGTGGTCGGGCTCCATGTGGTCGATGACCAGGTAGTCCAGGGCGCGACCGTCCAGGGCGGCGGCCACATTCTCCAGGAACTGGGCACCCACCGAAGCATCCGCCGTGTCCATCAAAGCGGTCTTTTCGTCCACGATCACATAGGCGTTGTAGGAAACGCCCCGGGGAATGGGGAACAGGTTCTCGAACTTGGCCAGACGGCGGTCGCTGGCGCCCACATACAGGATATCCTGCGCGATGGCTTGGATGTTGTGCATTGATACTACCTCCCAAAACTGTAAAGCGCCCGGACCCTCGGCGCGGCGCGTCTGTTCGTGTGCGGGCGCGGTGCTTTTATCATGGTCATTGTAACAAATAATGGTACAAAAAAATAGTGACCAGGGCAACGAAAAGCGCGCCGGAAGGAACCGGCGCGCAAAAAAGAAGGAAACATTCCACCCCGGGATCTTACGAGCGCTGGATCAGCCGGCCGGCGCGGCCCATAGGCCGGTCGTACCACCAGGCCGTCAGCCGATCGCCCGCCCGGTCCAGAAGCAGTGCCAGCAGAATGCCGCCCACGGCGTCCAGCACCGAGTGCTGTTTGAGCAGCACGGTGGACACCACGATGGCCGCGTCCAACAGGTGGGCGGCGGGGCCTACCCAGCGCCGCCTGGTGTTCGTCAGACGCAGGTGGCGCTGGTACGCCAGGTCCAGGGTCACGGCGTTGAGCACGTGGATGGAGGGGAACACGTTGGTGGGGGTGTCGGTGCGGTACAGCCCGCGCACGGCCTGGGCGAACCAGTCGGTGCCGGGCACGATGTGGGGGCGCAGGGCCACGCCGTTGGGGACCAAAGCGCAAAAGACCAGCGCCAGGGTCATACCGGCGAACAAAGGCAGGCACAGGCGCCAGAACTCCCACCGGGGCGCGCGCCACAACAGCCAGAACAGGGTAAAGGGGATCCAGGCAAACCACAGGTAATAGGGGATGATGGCGTATTTGCAGAAGGGCACCACCTCATCCAGGGCGCAGTGCACCACCACGGCCGGCACGCGGACCAGCCGTTCCAGCAAAAAGAAAAAGGCCAGATAAAACACTAAGTACCCCGTCATGAAGCAGACGGGATGGCGTTGGCACCAGGTACGCATCGGAACAACTCCTTTGACGATCGAGGGACCTTCACGGACGGCCCCATTATACGGGGTCCCGGGCCGGAATACAAGCCGAAAACCTGCCGAGGTTTTTTGCCCGCCGCCGCCATCTTTTGGCGGATACTGACAAGAAACTGATCTGATTTTCGTCGTTATTTACAAGTTATACGCCAGGGACGAACGGACAAGCTCTTTTGGTCGCGTCTGTATGAGGATACGACGCAGCCTGGACCGATTTGGCACAAAAGTTGTAAACATTGTCCACGGCCAGCAAAACGCCGCCCCCGCGCAAAACGCCGCCCCCGCGCACAGCGCGGGGGCGGCGTTGGGGCAAAGAGCGTGTCAGGAAAGACCGGCCAGGTCGCACAGTTCGTCCAGAGAAACCGCCGGCACCAGATACTCGCCGTACAGGCGTTCGCCGGTGTCTTGCCCGGCGGGGCCCTCGTCGGCGATGAACCGCCAGTAGGGCAGGTACCAGGCGCAGGCCAGGCTTTGTGGGTAGACCAGCTCCACGCCGGCCAGGTCGTCCAGCACGGTTTGTCCGTCCAGTGCACCGCCCGCGGTCAAAAAGACGTTTTGCCGCAGCAGGTCCTTGGCTTCGGCCAGGGTCAGGGCCGTGCACGCAGCCAGGGGTTCGCCCAGGTCGGGGTCCCGCCAGACCACCCGGCACAGGCCGCCGGCTTCGTCCAGCTGCACCTGTACGCAGCGCAGTTCCCCCAGGACCTCGCTTTCGCGGAACAGCGCCGCCCCGTCGGTGGCGTTGCTGTCAGCGGGCTGGGCGTTCTCGCCCGCCAGGGCGGCCACCCCGGGCCAGTTGGCCAGTACTTCCGATGCCGGGGTCCGGGCGGCGGCTGTTGCCCCGGGTACCAGGGCGGTCGCGGCGCCGTCGCAGCCGACGGACAGGGTCAGGCCCTGGGGCCAGTCGCCGCCGGGGGCCACGTCCAGCGTCATCGCGGCGGCGTCGGCCCACAGGGCCAGCTCGTCGCCTTGGCTGCCGCCGTTTTGCCGCAAAGCGGCGGCCTGTTCTTCGGCTTCGGCCTGGGTCAGCCCGGTGTATACCGCATCCTGCGCCAGCGCCGGGTCCAGGCCAAGGGCGGTCAGCAGCGTTTCCAGGCGGGCGCGCATGCCCTCGGCGTCAATGGTGCGGGCCGCGGCCATGGTGCGGTAGACGGGCCAGGTCTCGGGCAGCACGAAGGCTGTTTCTTCCGCTTCGGTCTGCGGCGCCTGGTCCAGAACGCGGGGGGCGTCGGCGGCCGGGGCCAGCAGGTCCAGAAGTTCGGCCGGGAAGGCGGACACACCGGCCCCGTTGGCGGCTGCGCTGAACTCCTTGGCCTCGGGGGCTGCATCGACGGGGCTGTCCATGGTCATATCGGTCTGGGGGGCGGCTTCGGCGCTCAGGGATGCCTCCTGCGGCTCGCCCGCTTCGGCGGTGGTGTCGGCCGCCATGCCGCCCGTGGCGCTGCCGGGGCGCAGGATCAGCAGCGCGCCCCCTGCGATCAGGCAAAGGCAGGCCGCCAGCGGCAGGGCCCGGCGCAGCATCGGCCTCCAGCCGCGCAGGGGCCGGGCCGCGGTCTCGTCCGCCGCCAGCACCAGATCGTCGTCGATCTCGCCGATGGCTTCAAACAGTTTGCGTGCGGTCATACAGTCACCCCCTGTTCGTTCAGGTATCGTTTCAATTTTTCTCTGGTGCGGTGCAGCATGACCCGCACCCGCCCGTCGGGCAGGCCGTACCGCGCCGCGATGTCGGCAGTGGCGTCGCCGTACCAGTACCGCCGGATAAAGACGTTGCGGGGCACCTCGTCCAGGGCCCGCAGAAAATCGCTGATGCTGCGTCCCAGCTCGGCGGCCTCCACCTCGTGTTCTACCCGGCGGGGGTCGGGCAGGCAGGCTTCCAGTTCTTCCAGCACGGCGTCGCCCTGGCCGCCGCCCCGCTTTTGGGCCAGGGTCTTGTCCCGCCGGTCCAGCGAAAGGTTGCGGGCGATGCGCCCCAGGTAAGGCGCCAGCCGGGCCGGGCGGTTTTCGGGCATGCTGTTCCAGGCCGCCAGCCAGGTGTCGTTCTCCACTTCCTCGGCGTCGCGGGCGCTGCCCAGCAGATTCAGGGCGATCTTGCGGCAGTAGGCGCCGAACTTGGCGGCGGTCTCGGTCAGGGCGCGTTCGTCCCGGGCCCAGTACAGGGCCACGATCGCGGAATCTTCCATGCGCTCCACTTCCTTTTTCTTTCCTGTATTAATACAAAACGGAATTTCGGGCGGGATGTTACAAACAGGACCATCCTTCTTCTATATTATATATACCCCGACCGTCGCCGCAGTGCAACCCCGGGCCCGGCAAAGAAAAAGCGGCGCCCGCAAGCGCCGCCAAGGATCAAAGCATATGCTTTTTGTGCAAGAACCAGGCCGCCCCCACGCAAATGCACAGGATGATGGTGCAAACGATGCCGAACCCCCAGGTGTTGGCGGCAAAAGGCATGCCGGTCAGGTTGACGTTCATGCCGTACAGGCCCGAAACCACGGTGGGTACAGCCATGATCAGCGTGACCGAGGTCAGGTATTTCATGGCGTTGTTCAGCCGGTTGTCCAGCACGGCGCTGAACAGCTCCCGGGTGCCCTTGATGTCGTCGCGGTAGATGCTGGTCATCTCAATGGCCTGGCGCATCTCCACGATCACATCGTCCAGCAGTTCCATGTCGTCCGGGTACTGTTCCAACCGTTTGTAGCGGGTCAGCCGGTCCAGCACCGTGCTGTTGGCACGCAGGCTGGTGGCAAAGTACACCAGCGTGGACTCCAAAGCGTGCAGTTCGATCAGGTCGCTGTCCCGCATGCTCACGCCGGACAGGTTTTTCTCGATCTCCTGCCGTCGCCGGTCGATCAGGCGCAGCTCCTGCTGGTACAGCATGGCGGCCCGGTTCAGGATCTGGTAGACAAAGCGCATCTTCTTGCGGGTGCTGAACTCCCGCATGCGGCAGGCCGCAAAGTCCTGCAATACCTGGGTGTCCACCGAGCATACCGTGGTCAGCGTCTGCTGGGTCAGCAGAATGCCCAGGGGGATCGTGGTGTAAACGCCCACGCCCTTGTCGGGCACCTGGATGGGGATGTCCACAATAATAACGGTGTACCCGTCCTCCAGCGATACGCGGGCCGATTCTTCCGGGTCCAGGGCGGCCTGCAAGTCCGCCGGCTCAATGTCCAGGGTGGCCGCTACCTGGCGGATCTCCTCGGCCGTGGGCGCGGTCAGGCAGACCCAGGCGCCTTCGTCGATCTCCGCCGTGCGGGTCAGGCGCTTGTCCTGCGTTTGGTAGATCTTCATCATATAGCTTCCCACCGCCTTGTTTGTTCATACCTTATCAGTATAAGAGGTTTGGCGGCAAAGCGCAAGCAAAACCTGCTATGCTATCTTGTGCCCCGTTTTCCCGTGCTCCCCAAGATAGGCTGCGGCGAAAAAAATCCGAAAAAAACCTCGAAAAAAGTGTTGACAAACAGGGGCGGCGGTGGTAATATAAGCAAGCTGTCCCGCGAGGGCAGCGGGCGCCGAAGAAACGGCCGAAAAAAATCTCAAAAAAGTCCTTGACAAAAGGAACCCGATGAGATATAATAATCAAGCTGCTTCGAGAGAAACAGCGCCCAGCAGGACCTTGAAAATTGAACAAACCTGAAACTTGTGGAACCTTACAGTGTTTGGAAAAACACTTTAATCAATTCCAAAAAACAAGTAATTCAACAGGACGCAAGCGATTGGGTCTGAGAAATTACAGTGATTTAACGCTTTGTAAGTGATTAAATACCATTTATAAAGA